>NZ_BAXL01000004.1:0-183832 GCF_000698185.1 Geomicrobium sp. JCM 19055 | reverse complement strand
GATCCTTTATTTAATATCCTTGTACAGCTAAGCTAACTTCTACAGCTTTTTTCCAAATCTGATGAAAGTCTTGTACAGATTCAAATCGCTCTGTCGAGTCTTTACTCATGGCGCGTTTCGCTACCTTGTGCATCGGACTACCCGCTAAGTTTTGATCTTTCCCTAATACAGAGAAGGCAATTGCACCCATACGGTATACGTTTGTTCGCGTATTTAGCTTCGTGTTTAATGTTAATTCTTCTGGGCTAACAAAAGGGGATGAAGGAAGGACATTTTCCATCTTGTTTATGTGCTCGTTTTTTTCATAATGATCGATGTTTACGATTTTTAATCGTTTGTTCGTCTCGTCATAAATCATACTCGCATTGTTAAAGCCAATGGCTACAAAGCTCTTCTGTTCTACTTTCTCGTGAAAAGTAAAGATCGTTTCGAGCAGCTGTAAACGTTCTTGTAGCTCTAGCTTTTCAAAAGGGTAGCGCCAAAGGTTTTCACCTTCTATCCATTCATACTCAAGCATATAGCCAGGGCCTACATCTTCATGGTGTGTTAACTTAACGAGAGATGGGTGTTTTAGGAACTCATAGCGAAGTTTGCCTTTTCTAGCTGTTCAACAGCGTCTTCGGGTTTGCCAAAGTAGAGCGCTGTCTTTGCTCCTGCATATTTAATATATCGTTTTACACCGTTACGATTAATACCGAAACAGAGGTAACCATCGTTTTTGTCTGGATATACAGCAAAAACCTTTCCAAATTTCTTGATCCAACGAAAATCATGCTTTTCATGTAAATGAAAGCGAACATCGTCAACGACATGTTCTATCATAGAATAAACCTCCATATTGATGCGTTTACCAAAATGTAACATAGTTAACGACGTAACATTAGGTGCAGAGGAGCTATTTTTATTGGCCAACTATAGTCGTAGGAATTATTAGTAAAGGAGACTTTGTATATAGGCGCGTAGGTCTAACATAGAGAAGACATGTTGATCTCTACTTGCTATTAAAAAAGCCCAAATGAAGGTGGGAACACCTTCATTTGGGCTTTCATGATTATTCGACGCGATCTGTCGTAGAGGTTTGGTTGCTGCGGTTTTCTTTCTCCTCGTATTCTTTGCGTGTGAGTACATCTTCAACGTGCATATTAAATTCAATAACTTCAAGTCCAGTCATTTCTCGAATGGCGTTACTTACATTGTCTTGTACGGTTTGATAGATGGTTGGAATGCTCTTGCCGTATTCAATAATAACATCAATATCGAGGGCGACTTGCTTTTCTCCAACTTCAGCAGAGATGCCCTTTGAAATGTTCTGTGTAGCACCAAATCGTTCAGATAAACCTTCAAAAACGCTGCCACTCATTCCAAGAATACCGTCGGTTTGTCTAGTCGCGATTGCGGTTACCTTCTTAATCACTTCGTCATCAAATGTTAGCTTGAATCGGTTCACTTCTTGAAGTTCCTGCTCTCGTTGTTCTTGAACTTTGATACTTTCCTTCTTAGGTTCAGTTCTTTCAGTTTTCGTTGCTTCAGCCATGGACAATCTCTCCTTTATTAGAATTAAAGATTAACGTCTGCGTTGAAATAATGCATTTACATACCCAGCAACATCGATGTCTCCATCAAACCATTTTCCGAGTATGTAACCGATGAATAAGAAGATGAAAACGGTTATTGCGACTGAGAGTCCTACAAAAAAAGTAAAGTAAGCTAAACAGAATTGCGGCAAAAATGCCGATGATTCGTCCTCTATACCGAGCGAATACTTCCTTATTGTCCATATTCCCTCCCTCCTTAAACTACTCGTTGTTTTTGACTATTGTCAGGCTCAGGTTCCTTAATGTTCACTTGGACCGTGGAGACAGCAACTTCTAAGAAGTGTTCAACATCTTCCTTTACTGCACGTTGCACTTTAGATGCTAGTTGTTGAACAGGCTCATTTCCGATGACTGAAAAACTGATCGCAATCTCGAGCGATTCTTCTTCTGAGTGAATACGAGAGCGTATTGTAATCGCCCGAATTCCTTCAAAACGTTTGACCGAACGATAGATTGTAGAATCAATGGTTTGTTGTGAAATCGACAATGTCCCGTTTTGCGTACGAACATCTAGTTGTCCCCGAGAACGTGGAGGTCCACCCATTCTAAAGCTGCTAAAGAACAAGATTAAGTTAACGAGAGCAATGAAAGAAAGAATACCGATTAATACCCAGAACAACTCTGCTGTATTGGGCCATAATTCGATTTGTAGCATGACGCTGTACACATCAAAAATTGATAGAAGTACTGCTGTGACAAGTAGTAGAGTTAAGAAACTGTTTAGCCCAATTATGAATTGGGTGAAACGATTCATGGCTTCACCTCCGTTACTCCATATATACCCCGGACGCCAACTCTGAAACTTGAATTGTATAAACTCTCATGCTTTTTACCTAGGTGAGGTGGAAGAAGTTTTATAAATTCATTTGAATGGTTACTACAAAAAATGTTATTCTCAAAGGTGTGAACAAATCGATGAATGATCTTATATAGAGATAAAACTAGGAGGTTCTACCATTGTCAAAAGCTATTGTTACGGGACATCGTAATCCAGATACAGATTCCATTACTTCTGCGATTGCTTATGCGTATTTTAAGCAACAAAGAGGTGCTGATGCGATTGCCGTTCGACTTGGAGAGATTAATAAAGAAACGGAATATGCATTAACGCAATTTAATACAGAAGCCCCAGTGCTTGCTTCAGATGATGTGGTTGAAGGACGAGAAGAAGTCATTCTCGTGGACCATAATGAATTCCAACAAAGTATAGAGAATGTCGAGCGTTTTAAGATTACTGAAGTAATTGACCACCATCGAATCGCGAACTTTGAAACGATGGACCCGCTCTATTATCGTGCTGAGCCTGTTGGCTGTACAGCGACAATCCTTCTTAAAATCTTCAAAGAACATCAAATAGAGATTCCAAAGAATATTGCAGGTCTTATGTTATCGGCAATCATTTCTGATTCTCTCTTATTCAAATCACCTACGTGTACAGATGAAGATATTGATGCGGCAGAAGAGTTAGCTCAACTTGCGGATGTTGATGCACAAGAATATGGTCTAAACATGCTAAAAGCCGGCGCAGATCTTAGTGAGAAGACCGTGAATGAACTCGTTACACTTGATGCTAAGGAATTTGAAGTCGGGGTTCATCGTTTAGAAATCGCTCAAGTTAATACGGTTGATGTTAAAGATGTCCTCAAGCAGAAGGCTGCAATTGAAGAGCGATTAGATGTAATCGTTCAAGAAAAAGGATTGAAAGTTTTCTTGTTCGTCATTACAGACATTCTGAACAACGATTCAACGATTCTTGCTTCAGGTACGGATCTTGATAAAGTAGAGCGTGCGTTTGAGACGAAGCTGGATGACAATTGTGCATTATTAAAAGGAGTCGTATCCCGTAAAAAGCAAATCGCTCCTGTTCTTATGAAAGAATTCTCATAAACGAAGAGAAGTATCAGCTGAGGCTGGTACTTTTTTTTGTTGAAAGAAATTGAATGTTTATGAATGAAATTGATTGACTGTGAATAATTTTGATTATAAACTGTTTGTAAGCGGTTTCTAAAAGAAGGTGAAATGATGTTATCAATTAAGCGAAAAGAAGCGATTTTAGAAGTTATAAAGAAACAGGATGTTGTTACAATCCAGCAATTAATTGATGCAATAGGCGCATCCGAATCAACAATTCGACGTGACTTAATTGAATTGGAGAAAGAAGAACAGTTAACGCGTGTTCATGGTGGTGCTTCATTACAAAAACGTCGTCATGATGAGCCGAGCATGATTGAAAAGACGACACGTAACAAAGAAGAGAAGCAAGGAATTGCGATGTATGCAGCAAAGACAGTGCAATCAGGCTCGTGTATCTACCTTGATGCAGGGTCTACAACGTATGAAATGATTCCTTATTTAGCTAATCGAGATCTTCTTGTCGTCACGAATGGAATCCAACACGTTCAAACGTTAATGGATTATGGAATTGAGACGTACATCATTGGCGGAAAAGTAAAGCCACAAACTGGCGCTTTAGTTGGAACGAAAGCGGTGGAAAGTTTGCGTTTCTATCGATTTGATTATGCATTTCTCGGAATGAACGGGGTTGCGCTAGATGGGTACACCACACCTGATCCTGAGGAAGCGAATGTCAAACAAACAGCGATGGAGAATAGCGCGACATCCTTTGTTTTAGCAGATCATACGAAATTCGATCAAGTTTCGTTTGCATATGTTCAAGCGGTTGAACAAGCGATCATCATCACGTCACCGCATACGGATAAGAGTAAGGTGAAATCGTTAGAGAAGTTGACGACAATCGAGGTGAGTTCATGATTTATACAGTGACGTTAAATCCCGCCATTGATTACATCGTGAACGTCACAAACTTCGAAACGGGTCGTTTGAATCGATCAGAGGCTGATGATAAGCAACCTGGTGGGAAAGGAATTAACGTATCGAGAGTATTGCAAAGGTTAGGCATTGCATCTACGGCGACAGGCTTTGTTGGAGGGTTTACTGGTGAATACATTCGAAGTGTACTGACGAGTGAAGGCATAGCGGAACGTTTCGTGTCAGTAGATGGCGATACGAGACTCAATATAAAATTAAAGACACTTGAAGAGACAGAAATTAATGGACGTTCTCCGGTAATCACTCAGAAAGACCTTGCCAATCTAGAAGGCTTATTACTAGGGTTAACCAAAGAGGATATCGTTGTTTTTGCAGGCAGTGTACCTGAATCTGTTGATCAGTCTATCTATCATAAATGGATCAAGTTATTAAGTGAACGAGGGGTACGGTGTTATTTAGACGCAAATGGCTCTTCATTAAAGGAAGCGTTAGCGGCGAAGCCGTATTTTGTGAAACCTAATCATCATGAGCTTTCAGAATTGTACAATCGTTCGATAGTAAGTTTAGAAGACGTTTATCAATATGGTTCACTGCTCAAACAAGAATACAACATTCCACACGTAATCGTTTCAATGGCAAGTCGGGGAGCATTATATTTTGCAGAGGATCAACGCGTATACCACTATCAGCCACCTCGTGGGAACGTCTTAAACTCCGTAGGCGCAGGGGATTCAGTAGTAGCTGGTTTCATTTATGCAAAGCACGTGAATGATGGCGGTTTAGACGCTGTACGCTTTGCTGTTGCTTGTGGTTCAGCAAGTGCATTTCAAATGGGATTTTGTGATAAGCAAGATGTGTTGGAGATGTATCGTAAAACGACAATGAAGAATTGGGAGGAATGTCGTCATGAGGATTACTGAGCTACTTAAGCAAACGACAATTGTTCTTGATGTGAATAGCCAGTCCAAGCAAGAGGTCATTGAAGAATTGATTCAGACGTTGAATGACGCTGGGGCAATTGAAGATACGGATTTGTTTAAAGAAGCGATTCTTCAACGTGAACGCGAAGGTTCAACAGGCATTGGTGAAGGTGTTGCTATTCCTCATGCGAAAAGCAAAGCGGTGACAACGCCTGCTATTGCTTTTGGTCGATCTTCTGCTGGCATCGATTACGATTCATTAGATGGTCAACCTGCACATTTGTTTTTCATGATTGCAGCGAGTGAAGGTGCTCACAGTGATCATTTACAAACGTTATCTCGCCTCGCTTCATTATTGATGGATGCAGAGTTCCGTGATTCACTTTTGCATGCGAGTAGTGAGGAAGAAATTCTATCCATTATTGATGCACAAGATCATGATGAATCTAATCATGATGAAAAGGTAACAGAAGATGCTCCGCAAATCGTTGCGGTTACAGGTTGCCCTACAGGCATTGCGCATACGTATATGGCAGCAGACGGTTTAAAGGATGAGGCGAAACGGCAAGGCATTACGATCAAAGTTGAAACCAATGGATCTGACGGGGTACGCAATGCCTTAACAGCTGAGGATATTGAGCAGGCTAGTGCAGTGATCATTGCTGCAGATACGAAAATCGAAAAAGATCGTTTTCATGGAAAGCGTCTCATTGAGGCACCCGTTGCAGCGGGGATTCGAAAGCCAAACGAATTACTTAAGAAAGCGTTACATCAAGATGCACCCGTATATTACCGGTCCGATCATCGAAATGACCAAGCCGAATCGGGCGGCTCAGCGAATAAAAAAACAGGCTTTGGATTTTATCGCCATTTGATGAACGGTGTTTCGAATATGCTCCCGTTTGTCGTAGGTGGAGGAATTCTCATTGCATTATCGTTTTTATTTGGAATTAATGCAGCGGACCCTAATGACCCAAGTTATCATCCGATTGCGGAAGCTTTAAGTTCAATTGGTGGCGATCATGCATTTGGACTGATGGTAGCCGTACTAGCAGGATTCATTGCGATGAGCATCGCGGATCGACCTGGATTTGCTCCGGGTATGATTGGTGGGTTCATGGCGACAACTGGGGATGCAGGATTTTTAGGAGGCTTGATTGCAGGTTTTCTTGCGGGGTATGTCATTTTAGGATTGCGTAAGTTATTCCAGAAGTTACCTTCAACGTTCGATGGCATTAAAACGATTCTACTTTATCCGTTGTTTGGGATTCTTATTGTAGGAATGATCATGCATTTCGTCTTAATTGATCCGTTAAATGCGTTTAATTCCGTATTAGAGAATTGGCTGAACAACATGCAGACAGGTAATATTGTTATTCTCGGCATTATTCTTGGTGGAATGATGGCCGTTGATATGGGAGGTCCAGTAAACAAAGCAGCGTTTACGTTTGGAATTGCGATGATTGACGCTGGCCAGTTCGGGCCACACGCGGCGATTATGGCAGGGGGATGGTGCCACCTCTTGGAATTGCACTCGCAACGACACTCTTTAAAGGCAAATTTACACAAGAGCAACGGGACGCAGGGAAAACGAATTATATACTCGGCTCGTTTTTCGTCACAGAAGGGGCCATTCCATTTGCAGCTGCTGATCCTGGTCGGGTCATTCCATCAATTATCGTCGGTTCATCAATTGCAGGTGGTTTATCGATGCTCTTTAATGTGACACTTATGGCCGGTCATGGGGGCGTGCTTACGATGTTAACTCCAGCGGTAACGAATACCCTCTTGTATGCAGTTGCCATTATCATCGGAGCAGTGGTGAGCGGTTTGATGATTGGGTTTTGGAAGAAAACAACGCCAGCAGCACATGTCTAATTGTTAGACTCTAGACACATCAACAGAACCGTCTGTTGTGCGTCCCTCAAGGAGCCATGCTACACTGAGTAGAGAATAGGTTAGAGGGGGCAATTGTGTTGAAAGAGAACGTTAAGCCATTACTCGTAATGTCTGCTTTGTTTGGTATTCTCGGCGTATTTATGGGTGGCCATCTTGCAGGAGCTGGAGATTATTCATTACGCGCAGTGCACGCACATGCACTTGTCGTTGGGTGGTTGTCTCTATTTAGTTGGGGGATCTATTATCAAATCTTCGGGTCACAAGGCTGGTTATCAAAGGTCCATACGTGGACAGCGATTATCGGAACGACTGGTTTAGTCATCGGCATGTGGGTGTACAACACAGTCGGTTCAACACTTACGATGATTTCATTTATTATCGGCGGTACAATCTTAATGATTAGTTATATACTGTTTCTTTTCATCGTTATCAAGCAAAAATAACAAGCAGGAATTCCTGCTTGTTATTTTTTTTTGATTAATATTCTTTGAGTACAAGCTCGAGTAAGTCAATTTGTTCATCGATCGCTGTAATTGGAGTTGTCATTTGGAGATTCTTTAGGGCGGCTGCTTGTTGGCGTAAACGCTCTAATTCACGGGTCATTAGAAAACGTTCCTCTGCATCTAGCATAATCAAGCACCTTTTTTCTTATGGAAGTAGTTGACCTATCTATAGTGTACCCATGAATAGTAGACAAAAAACGTTAAGGCTTATGAATCTCAAATTCTTCTTCATTCACGGCTTCACAACTTTTTTTAAACAAACGTTTTATTAAATCTAGAGTTTATCTTAGTAGGCGTATGTGGTTTCTTAAGAAAACGGGCATTAAATTAGGTTGTACTACAGTCGAAAGCAGTGCAGTTGAATCTACTATGTAAGAGCGTTAATGAAAAGGAGGACTGTGCTGTGATTATTATAATTTTTGGAGACGTTGGCTCAACTGGTTGTGTAAAGGCTCGTTTCGTCGTTATTAAAACGTTTAAAAGAACAAAGTGTTGAAGTAACAACGCCATTTGGGGTGACATCAGGCACGTTAGTTGCTGTACGAAAAGACTATATAGTCGTCATTGAAAATAGTGAACGACAAGTGTTAATTGCAATCCGGAAGATTGAGACGATCCAGAGCGTTTCATAAAAGGAGGGAAGAAGATGTTTTTTTTATCGATTGAAAAAAAGAACTTTACTTGAAGTTAGGTACCCGTATTGAAGTAACGACGGATAACAACTTTATTGAAGGTATGCTTATTACTGTCACGAGCGAATATATTGGACTAGAAGTGAACGATGGCTATGGAAGTGGCGATGTCATTTATGTTCGATTACGCGAAATTAATCAAGTGTGGGATCAATCGTTCGTGTGATAGAATGAATAGCAAGTTGAGGGAGCGTGAGAAATGCATTTCGCTCCTTTCTTATTTATCTAAAGGAGGGTGTCACAGTTGAATCCGATTATGATTGAATTTCCTGATGAGCTTTATACAGAACGATTGTACATAAGAGCACCACGTTTTGGTGACGGGAAAGTCGTGTATGAGGCATTAAAGCACTCAAATGAAGCGCTAAAACCGTGGATGCCATTCGCTCAAAAAGTGCCAATAATGGAAAAAGTCGAAGAGGAAGTTCGTCAAGCACATGTGAGGTTTTTAACGAGGGAAGACCTACGATTGCATATTTTCCATCGTGAAAGTGGTCAGTTTGTAGGATCTACAGGATTACATCGAATCAATTGGAATGTGAGACGATTTGAAATTGGTTATTGGGTTGATCAACGTCACGAGCGGCAAGGATTTATCACTGAAGCGGTCCAAGGCATTACAACGTTTGCTTTTCAGGTGTTAAAGGCAAATCGCATCGAGATTCGCTGTGATGAGTTGAATCGGAAAAGTCGTGCTGTTCCAGAACGATTAGGGTTTACGTTAGAAGGAATCTTACTAAAAGACGACGTGGCCGTTAATCAAAAGAATGAATTACGAAATACGTGTATCTATGCGAAAGTCTCAAAAGACACGGAATAAAGCGAGTCGAAACGGTTCTTCGACTCGCTTTATTCTGTAGTTTCATCTTTATGGACGCGTCGACCTGGAAAAAAAGGCAATGGCCTCGTCGAGAGGGTTAGCTTTAGCCGTTATCGTTTGTGGAGCGATGCGATAGACAGCAGTGGAAGCACCTACAGAAGATCGATAGTTTTGCACGTGTGATTTACGAACCGCTCGCTCGTAATATCCTGGTACGTATTTATCAATCATCATTTGCATCGCTTGAGTCGCCTCATCAAGATCTGTGACTTCTTCAATCTCTCCAAAAATCATCACGCTCATATAAGCCGTATCGGTCTTGGCAGGAACTGGATCGACCATCGTGCCGTATTCCTCACAAATTGAAAAGCATGCTTGATTGTTTTCTTTTATAATACGAACCTTTTTCCCTTCGTTCGCACCATGGAAATACAGTTGGTCATTATAATAAGCATAGTTCAGCGGTACTACGTAAGGAACATCACCGTCAGTTACTCCTAAATGTCCAATTCGTGCTTTTGTAATGAACGTCTCGACTTGTGTTTGATCAGAAACGGTTAATTTTTCGTTGCGAATCGCATTCATTTCAAAGTAAGCCCCCTTCATTTCTGTTGTTACCTCAAGTGTATGCTGTCTCTGGTCGTATACAAAGGGGCAGAACGTTAAAAAGTCTTAGTGCCAGATTAGAGAAAAATGAGCGAATACCCTATGACAATAGCACGTACAGCAAATGACATTTAGCGTAAAGTAATCAAGAGGAGGTTTTCTTATGCCCAAAATTTTTATTGATCCAGGACACGGAGGTCATGATCCAGGGGCGCAAGGAAACGGTCTGCGTGAAAAGGATCTCGTGTTACAAATTGGGTTGAAAGTGCGGGACCTTTTAAGACAAGACTATGAAAATGTCCAAGTGAGCATGAGCCGTACGAACGATACGTTTATTGCTTTGAATGAACGAGCAAGGTTAGCTGTTGCATGGGGAGCGGATGGTTTTGTCTCCATTCATTTGAATGCACATAACGGTTCTTCGAATGGAACAGAAACGTTTATGCATTCGAGTTCAAACCTTCCGGGTCTACGAAATCACTTGCAACAAAATATATTACGTGAGATTAGAACGTTCGGAAGTGTAACAGATCGAGGGTTAAAGTCTGCGAACTTTGCAGTGTTACGTGGCACATACCAACACATGAGAACTGCGTTAACCGAGTCATTGTTTGTTGATAGTCAGCGAGACGCTGCTTTATTAAAAAGACCAGAAGTGATTGATGCCATTGCGAGAGGGCATGTACTAGGCATTGCTGCTGAATTCCAATTAGTGAAACGTTCAAACCCTAATGGCAATCCGATTGAAGAGGGGTTGATGATTGTGAGAGCGGAAGATTTCCAATGGGCTTCAGGAAAAGAACGCTTTGAAACGGTATTACGTCGTTTTGGAAATCAACGAGAGCAAGAAGCCTACCAGAACAACACATTGAATGTTAGTGATGCGATGGGAGTACTTGCAAAGGCAATTCTTGCACAACCGAGTCAAACTATACCAGAAACTCATCGCGACGCTTGGGAAGAATTAACGAACCGTGGAATCTTTAATGGCCAGAATCCGAATCATCCATTAACGAGAGCGCAACAAGCAACCGTTATAAAGCGTCTTGAAGAAGAGTAAGTGTAAAAAGGAGAATGAGCAATTCATTCAGCTCGTTCTCTTAACTTTCTGTAAGGTCGGTGAAGGGAGTTGACAGTAGTTTATCTTTGAGGTACACTAATAATGAATGACATTCAGTCATTTATTGAATGTAATAAGCTGCCTAAGCCGTTTTAAACGGTTTTTTATTTATTATAAAAATGACTGACAGTCATTCATTATTAAAGGGGGAATATCAAATGAGTAAATCTTGGATGTATGTCATCTTAACATGTATCTTTGAGTTGCTTTGGGTGTTTGGGTTTAATGTTGCAAGTGAGTGGTGGCATTGGGCAATCATCGTACCGATTATTATCGTAGATTCTACTTTTTAGCTAAGGCGTGTGAAGGATTACCGACAGGCACGGTCTATGCAATTTTCGCAGCAGCTGGAACTGTAGGTACAGCACTTATGGATCTATTTATATTCGGCGGTGCGTTTAGCTTGTTAAAATGATTGTTTATGGGGTTACTCGTCATTGGGGTCATTGCGTTAAAGCTTGCAGATCAGAGTTCTGAAGCAGAAGGGGCGATGTAACATGGGTTGGTTATACGTAAGTATTGCAGCTATCCTTGAAGTGGCTGGAGTTATAGGATTAAAGAAGTTTAGTTCGAACAAAACCATTCAAAATGCTTTGCTATTCTTCGGCGGGTTTGGCGGCTCGTTTGTTTTCTTATATGCATCATTTAACTATTTACAGATGAGTGTCGCTTATGCCGTGTGGATTGGCATTGGTACGGCAGCGGCAGTCATTATTAAATATGGCGTTTTTTTAATGAATCAAAAAGCATGGGGAGAATCATAAGTGTTGTGATTATTGTTATCGGGGTGACAGGCTTAAAGGCTGTTTCTTAGAAACGTTAACACAAAGAATGACAGTAAGTCCGCTGAACTTACTGTCATTCTTCATTGACGGTTAAGGCTGCCAACATAATATGGCGGTAAGGAATGATATGAAATCGGTCGCCATCGTCGATAATGACAACTTGATCGGTATTGTTACAATCGATCACCTTTCCAGTAATCGTTTGTTTCACGCCATCATAATAGGTCAATTTCGTATCGACCTGTTGCGCTCTTCCGCTAACAAGCGTTTTAGCAATGATTCTCCATTCC
This sequence comes from Geomicrobium sp. JCM 19055, assembly GCF_000698185.1. Lineage (NCBI taxonomy): Bacteria > Bacillati > Bacillota > Bacilli > Caryophanales > Geomicrobium > Geomicrobium sp. JCM 19055. The sequence goes on along the minus strand of NZ_BAXL01000004.1, from coordinate 171,812 downwards.
TTTGCGCTTACTTTAGGCTCTGCATATAACACCAAACCACCTCCGGATGGACGTCTTCGTTCTTCATTATATACGAACATATGTTCCTTATCAAGTGAATGTAGAAGTACGTATGAAAAGTCATAAAGATCTGTAGGGAAGAATCGTATGTTCTCAAACTAGGCAACGGTTATTTCTCCAATCTCTCTTATAGCGTTTCCTTTACATCCACTTACTAGTCATTGAAATTGTGTCTTTTTCAAAGATTCTAGATGAAAAAGTAAAACCCTTTCGATGTAGGGAATCGATTTTACAAGATGTGTCACTTAATTTTTTGTCCATCGTATTTTAAAATAAATAGAGTAAGGCTACGATGTAAGATACGACGTCAGGATGTATGGAGCGTGTTGCATTGAATAAAATGCTAAGTACGGCAATTCTTTGTATGAGTGTGCTAACTAGCAATTCAATCGCTGCATCGACACAAGAGGACGAGTCGATATGGCAACGGCTAGATGCGGTCATTGAATCATGGATCGGTGAGTTGAACTTGTATGAAGCGATGGAATCATTTAATGACTGGTTAACGGCGATTTTGCCGATTGATATTGAACAGGAGGAACAGGAACGAACAGAGCCTAGCCTTCCTGAATTAGACGAGCCAGGTACTCAACAATTTGCCATTCATAATATTGAACTTGGTGATGTAAGAGACGATGTGGAAGCAGAGGTAGCGAAGGCCAGCGTGCAACGTTAAATGAGTATGGTGTTGATTGGGAAACCTATCATGAAGATTATCATCAATTCATCATGGTTTCTTACGATGAGCAAGATCAAGTGAGAGCGCTGTTCACGAACCAAGAACTTGTCACTTCAGAATTTGGAATTGAACACGGTAGTTCGAGACAAAGTGTCCAAGATGCGTTAGGTGAACCGCTTGAAGTGATGACAAAGGGGCTCATGCGTTATCAGATTAATAGTAACGGTGAATACGATGTTTACGAACTTGACGGATCCTATGTCACAATTTTTTATGATCAACATCAAGATCAGACCGTAACAGCCATTCAGATTATTGATGAAAGCTTAGAACAACAAAGAAGTGAGTTCTATGCGGATGAAAGCCAAGAGCTAATCGAAGGCTTCGAGTACCAGCTGTTTGACTTAACGAATGCTGCCCGAGTGCAACATGGGCTAAGTGTGCTAACGTGGAGTGAGGACGTACGGGTTACAGCTCGGGATCATAGTGAGGATATGGCTCAGAATGAGTATTTTGATCACAATAATCAAGCAGGGCAAACGCCATTTGATCGAATGGAGGAAGATAACATTTCCTTCACACGAGCTGGTGAAAATCTTGCGTACGGTCAAGCGAGTAGTATTTTTGCCCACGAAGGGTTGATGAACTCTCTCGGTCACCGGGAAAATATTGTAGCATCCCAGTTTGAACGATTAGGTGTTGGCGTTGCAATAAACGAAGAGAATCAACCGTATTTTACTGAGAAGTTCTATCGATAATTTAGAAACGCACACCGTCCTGTGACGGTGTGCGTTTTCTTAAGATGGAACGTGCAGGAGGAATTGATTGTTAGAAGGATCAGCAACCATAAAATCATCACTTACTGTAACCTGTAATCGTTGTAGACGTGTGATCATGTCCTGGCGTGCTTGTTCATTAGGAAGGCTGAGTGTATAGAATCGAAGCCCGGCACTGTGAGAGCTTGGTGGCTTCGCACCAACACCATTCCAAACATTTAAGCCTAGATGGTGATGGTACCCATTGTCAGAGATAAAAAGTGCTTGGTTTGAGAAGCGAGAGACTACGTCTAGCCCTAATCCTTCGGTGTAAAAGGTTTCCGTTTCTGGCAAGTTGGCAACGTGTAAGTGAAGGTGGCCCATCACTGTGTTAGAAGGAACAGCGCTCCAAGTAGAGGCTTCTACATCCTCGAGTAAATCATCAAAATCAAGAGGATCAACTGTCATATGGACAAGCCCGTCGTGCCACGACCAGTCTTTTGCATCTCGATCCGCATAAATCTCAATACCATTTCCGTCAGGGTCATTAAAATAAATCGCTTCGCTAACGAGATGATCAGAGGAAGCAATCGGCAAACCAATGCGTTGAAAGTGTTGAACAATGTGTGCAAGGTCTTTGCGAGTCGGAAGTAATAAAGCGAAATGATACAAGCCAGTTGTTCGAGGCTCTTTGGGCTGTGCATCGGTAGGCTGATAAAGGTCGAGAAGAGGAGTTTTTCCATTTGCGCTTAGTTTTGCAACGTTGTCTTGTCGATTTAGCGTATGTAATCCGATAACTTTCTCATAAAACGAGAGTGAACGATCAAGGTTTGTTACATTTAAGGATACGTGTGAAACATGAATCGTACTTTCATTATGGAAGTTCATGATTAGACCCCTTTTCTAGTAGGTGGTAAGCCGTCCTGACAATGATCATTGTTGCACGTCAGTTGTGAAATTCTGACAGGCAAGTGTTTCGTTTCATTATTGACCAGTTGGTATTGGCGTAATCAAAAAAGTATGGTTGAAAGATAGATCGTAAACGTGACAGTCAAAATACTTAGTAACGTAGAATAGAGTACAATTTGGGCATGTAGCTCAGGCTCAACGTTATATTCTAATGCAAGTGAGGATGTATTTCTTGACGTTGGGAACGAGCTTGCAATAAATAAAGACTGAGCAATCACACCGCTAATTCCAAGAATGGAAATAAGTAAAAAGGCAATAACAGGACCGCAATCAGCCTCCCTAAGAGTGCCCATGTGATGACGCGATGGAAATAACGTATGGAAATTGCAGATAATTGTGCGCCGAGCAGCAAAAGTGCGAGTGCAACAAATCCATTTGCAAGGTGTTCAATAGGAACCATTAGAAAATCAGGAAGAGTAACGTTCAAATATTGCAGGAATAACCCTAATAGTACGGCATAAATTACAGGCATTCTTATAAAGGCCTTCAAAATTTCTAAAAGCGATTTGGAGGCAGCGAGTAGATTGTATAAACCGTACGAATAGGTCAAAATATTTTGAAAGACGAGCACGAAAATTTGAACGGTGATTCCAATTGGCTGTCCGCTAAAGACGAGCTGACTGACTGGAAGACCATAGTTGCCCGAATTCATAAGCGTAATACTGTTGTTTAAAGCGGCTTTCTCTCCTGCTTTTAAGTGTAGCAGTTTCGATAACAGTTGACTAAGCATAACCGTTACGAGTGAAAAAAAAGAAGTAAATAGACGATCATTTGCGTCAGTAACTGTGCATCAAGTTCAACGAGGTAAAGGTTTAGAAAAACAGCAGCCGGCATTAAACAATACGTAAGCAACTTGGATAAGTGTGATAAGTTCATGGAAAACTTCTTCTGAAGAAAAGCACCGATCAGCACAAGCAGTAAAATCGGCAAGATGACAGATGTCATGATGGAAAAAAACATAGAAGCCCCCCAGTCATTCGTTACATAGACTTAGTATACCGAATTAGTATTCATTGGTGTAATGCGTGTTTATCATAGCACCTAATAAAGTATACTTATAAATAAGCGGATGAAGGTGATGTGTGTTAATCGGAATTATTTATCGAGAGAGGAAGGTGTTTGACATGAAAAAAGCAACGCCGTTCTTAATGTTTCAAGGTGGGGTCGCAGAACGAGCGATGAATACGTATGTGGATTGCTTTGATGATGCAGAAATTCAAACGATTACACGCTACGGTTCAGATCAACCGCGCGAGAAGGTACAGTCATGCAAGCGACGTTTCGTATTAAAGATCAAGAGTTTATGTGTATTGATAGCGACATCTCTCACGGGTTTGACTTTACACCGTCGTTTTCCGTTTATATCACATGTGAATCTCTAGAAGAGTTTGATCAACTGTACAATAAGTTGAGTGAAGGTGGGTTTACGATGATGCCTCCAGACAACTATGGGTTTAGCACGAGATTTGCTTGGTTGAACGATCAGTTTGGTGTCTCGTGGCAATTGAATGTAACGTAAGGGAAAACCTGTAGTGAACGAAAAAGGTCGTTTACTACAGGTTTTTTTTGTGAAGTTAAATTGAAAGATTATTTAAATAATTAGAGGTTGTCTCCTATTCTATGAAGAACTACTAGAAAAGCATAAACATGCTAAAAAAACGAGGAGGCGTTAATCTTTGAATAACGTAGGTGTAGCAGGTACATATGGTCCCATCGATCGGCAACAATTATTTGAAATGATGAAAACGGGTGAGCTGGATACATTGATCGTTGGCTTCGTTGACATTCAAGGGAGATTGATGGGGAAGCGATTAACTGCAGACTATTGTTTAGAGACCGAGTTGGTGCACGGCTCCAAGTTTTGTACGTACTTACTCGGTACGGACCTTGATTTAAACACGATTGAAGGATACTCCTATATGAGTTGGGAAACAGGTTATGGGGATTGGATTGCAGAACCTGATTGGGCAACGTTAAACGTATTGCCTTGGCAAGAAAAGACGGCTTTAGTATTTGCAGATGTGATTAACGAAGAACGTAAAGACGTGCCAATCTCACCACGGTCAATTTTGAAAAAGCAAATTGAACGGGCAAATGATAAAGGTCTGTTCCCAAAAATGGTGAGTGAACTAGAGTTTTATTTGTTTAACGAAAGTTTGAGTCAGCGTTTAAGAAAGACTATCGAGATTTACGCATTGCTGGCCAATTTAATGAAGATTACAGTTTGCTCCAAGGGTCTAAGAATGAACCGTTTTATCGTCACATTCGCAACATGATGACAAAAGCAGGGGTTCCGATTGAGTCATCGAAAGGTGAAGCGCACATTGGGCAACACGAAATTAATCTAAAGTATGGCGATGCGTTAACATCTGCTGACCGTCATATTCTTTTGAAGCATGGAATGAAAGAGATGGCTATTCAACAAGATTATGCACTAACCTTTATGGCGAAACCTCATCATGACTGGACAGGCTCAAGCGGACACATTCATTTGAGTTTAACTGATGAGTCGGGGAATACGAATTACTTTTACGATGAACATGAAACGAATGGAATGTCCGAAACGATGCAACATTTTTTTTAGCTGGAGTTCTTACGTATACGAAAGACTTTTCGTTGTTTTATGCGCCTTATGTCAATTCATACAAGCGGTTCGTCCCAGATAGTTGGCACCTACGAATATCGTCTGGAGTAAAGACAACCGCTCGTCTGGTTACCGCATTGTCGGAGAAGGCAAAGGTATGCGTATTGAGAATCGAATTCCAGGTGCCGATTTTAACCCGTACTTGGCGTATTCAGCAATGTTAGGTGCTGGACTGAAGGTCTAGAGCAGAAATTGCCATTAAGTAAGGAGCATATTGGCAATGCATATCAATCCGAAGAAGTTTCCCGAATCCCTGCTACGTTGTATGAAGCGATTGATTGTTGGAAGAACAGTACCGTCGTTCAAGAAGTATTAGGTGGGGACGTTGCTTTGCATTATTTACACACAGCCGTTGTTGAGCAAGAACAACATAACAGATATGTATCTGAACTTGAGATTAAGCGAAACTTTGAACAATGTTAATAGACGCGAGGATGTGGTGATGATCCTAGAGCTAAAAGAGGACTTAAAAGACGAACTGATCTTAATTAGGCGTCACCTTCATCAGTTTCCCGAGTTGAGTTTCAAAGAAGTTGAGACGTCAAGCTATGTTTGTGAGGTGCTAAATCACTACGACATTCCCTATGAAACGTTCGGCACCGGCGTCGTGGCGACGATTCACGGGAAGAAGCCAGGTAAAACGTTGGCAATCCGTGCTGATCTCGATGCGCTGCCAATACAAGAAGAAACTGGATTGCCATACAGATCACAACATAAAGGTGTGATGCACGCCTGTGGACATGACATTCATGCGACTGTCGTTTTAGGTAGTGCAATCGTGTTACAAGGATTGAGAGAACAGGTGTCTGGAACAATCAAGTTTCTTTTCCAACCAGCAGAAGAAGTTCTAGAAGGGGCAAAATCGCTCATTGCTGCTGGTGTGTTGAGAAACCCTGAAGTCGATGCGCTTATGGGTGTGCATACGTGGCCAGATTTACCCGTAGGAACTGTTGGTTTAAAGCGAGGTGCCATGACGGCAGCTTCAGATTTTATCACCATTGAAGTGAAGGGCAAATCCGGTCATGCTGCTCACCCTGAAGACGCTGTTGATCCAATTGTCATTGCCGGTCATCTGTTATCGGCATTGCAAACGATTGTATCAAGAGAACTTTCTCCTTTAAGACCAGCGGTATTGACAATTGGGAGAATTAACGGAGGACAAGCGCCAAATAGTATTCCTGAGCAAGTGGAGTTGTCTGGAATGATTCGCTCGCTTGATGAAGAGAGTCGAGCTAAGATCATCCGATCAACGAAACGGATTTGTGAACATACGGCAAAAACGTTTAATGGTCGTGCATCGGTAGAAGTGAAACAAGCGACACCGACAGTGAGTAACGATCCAGGAATGACCGAACATTTTTTTGATTGCGCGACGCGCATTTTAGGAAAAGAACGGGTAGTACGACTTGAAGAGCCATCACTTGGTAGTGAAGATTTTGCTTATTATTTGGCGGAAAAACCAGGTGTGTTCTTTCGCCTTGGAACGAATGTTGAACACAATAAAAATACGAAACAATCGTTACATAGTTCACGGATTGAATTTGGTGAAGAGGCGATTTTTACAGGTGTTCAAGTCATTAGTTCCTTCGCGCTTTCGTTTGGAAATGAAAAGCATGAAAAGCCAGAAAGGTTGTGAACGTAATGGAAAAGATACATGCATTTACAAATCATCTTCCTGTACAGGTCGCGTTTGGGGAAGACAAAATTCAAGAGCTTGAGAAGATCATAACGACGAATGGCTGGGAGCGTACGTTCATCCTTATTGATCGGGGACTTATGGAGATCATTCCTCAAGTTGCTGAAGCGACTCGGAATCTACATGCAGTCATCTCTGAGAAAGAACCAGGAGAACCGACCATTTCGAACGTTGAAGAGATTGCACAACAATTGAAAGCTTCCGGAGCGGATGTGATCGTTGCGATCGGCGGTGGCTCGGTGATGGATAGTGCAAAAGCTGCGCGCTTAGTCGTCTCGCAAAATCAATCGTTACGAGAGTTTATACAGTCAGAACAAACAGTGCGAAACCCAGAGATCGCACTCATAACCGTTCCTACAACAGCGGGAACCGGTTCTGAAGTTTCAGGAGGAGCGGTGATTACCGACGAGGAGCGTAATGTAAAAGTAGGCATTGCGGACTCCTTATTGCGTGCACAACATGCGATTGTTGACCCGGTACTTACGTACAATTTACCAAGAACGATTACCGCTTATACAGGAATTGATGCAGTGGCGCAAGCGATTGCTGCGGTCATGTCTAACGTGAGAACACCCATTGGGAATGCCATTGCTCTTGAAGCGATTCGACTTGCAAGTGACGCGTTAATTAAAGTTGTCGAAGATGGTACCGACTATGAAGCCCGTTCGAATATGGCTTGTGCCAGCTTAATGGCAGGACTGTCGATGAACATTGCAAATTGCACAGCTGAACACTCCATTGGGCAAGCGCTTGGTGGAATGTATCATCTGCCACACGGTTTGACGATCGGTCTCGTATTGGCAGAAACGATGGAACGTGAGCGAAAGCACATTCCTGAATTAATGGAACGAATTGCCGATGCCCTTGGGCTGAAGAAGATGGAAGTCAGGATGGTTCGCGTGCCGTCCGTGCCGTTCGTGAACTTGTAAGTCGAATTGAGATTCCGACGTTAAGAGAAGTTGGGGCAAGGGTTGAAGATCTTGAGCGTTTAGCGGAACAGGCGATGGACGATTATTTCATTACGATGGCGCCAGCGCCGTGGACAAAAGAAGAAGTGATTCAAGTGTTTGAAAAGCTGTATGAATTAGAAAAACGATAAGAATAAGAAAGAACAGCCCATCCTTAAGGATTGGGCTGTTTACGTTTTACCGTTGAGTAACCAACTGTCTTCTTCCCATAGATTCGAAAGAAATTCTTCAGACTCACCGGTGTTTGCATTCAAATAAAATGTTTTTTTACGAAGTTCGGTTGTAATTGTATATTCCCACATAGGAAGATACGATAGAAAAACTTCGCGAATTTCATGTTTTGGTTTCTTTAGTAAATATTTTTTTATTTATTTGAGATTGTAAGTCTTGAATATAAGGCTGTAGTTGATCTTCTGATTGTAAGATTGGTCGTGCAACAAGTCCGTCACTGTTCACCGATTGAAAAGGGGGAACGCTCGTAAACAGCCCCCGGTACCCTGAAACAGCATCAACAAAGCCCATGTTAGGGGTAACTCTTGGAGGAAAGGGTTTGCGTTCGGCAATGACGAGCATTTTTGCGACCCACATCGGATGATAGATTTTCTTTTTTTGACACGATTTGTTGTTCTAGTTCATCCATCGTTACTTTACGTTTCAGCCATTTACGGCCTTGTTTAAGTAGTGGTTTTGTCAGGTCCGGGTTGTCATTGGCATCGCCAATAATCTGAATTGAAGTCTTGGTAGTCATAGGAATCCTCTTTCTTTTACAATACGTCTTTTACGTTTGTGTGATTACGTTCGACTTCTTGTTGGATTTCTTTAGAAGGTGGTTCAGTGAGTAAGCTTACGACAACCATGAAAACGAGAGAGACTGGAGCAGCAATAATCGGTTCAGCGACTAAAGCAAAGGGTTGTGTGATTACGAGTGCTAAGAATGTAATAGATCCGCTAAGCATACCCGCTAATGCCCCCGCTTTATTCGCACGCTTCCACCAAATCCCAAGAACGATTGGGAAGCCAAAGGCGGATAATAGACCCCCACCGACCCAACCGACCATAATCGCGATTAACTGTGGGGGATCGAGGGCAATCACGATTCCAATGATTGAGGCGACAAACATCACGACTAAACCGAGCCGGGTGACGGTTTTCTCTCTGGCTTCTTTATTAATAAACCTTTATAAATGTCTTGAGCAACTCCAGCTGAAATGGCGAGAAGCATCGCGTCTGCCGAAGACATAATCGCACTAATCAAGGCAGCAAACATAATGCCTGCAAGAATTGGCGGTAAGTAGTATTCAACAACCGATATAAAGATCATATCCGAGTTGTCGAGGGAACCAATCATGTCTAAGTTGGCGCCTGCAGATGCAATGACGAAGCCGAATACGAATACACTCGCATATAAGAAGCAAGCACCCATTGCAGAACGTCTTGCGGTTCGAGCGTCTTTGGAAGCAAAGTTCCGCATAACCGCAGAGGGTGATACAACGCCAAACCATAGAAAAGCAATAAATAGTCCGAAATACGATAACCACGGTTGAGTAACTTCACCGAACTCAGGGTCAACAGCGAGAGCGGCGGATAACAAATTGCCAATACCGTCATGTTCAAAGAGAATGACAATGGCAAGGATTGCAAGGCCAACGAGAATGATCATCCCTTGAATCAGATCTGTATATGTAATTGCCCACATGCCACCAAGAGCTGCATAAATTGTAAACCCTAATCCAAGAACAATGACCGCAGTTGCGTAATCAATGCCAAGAACGTAACTGCCGATTAATCCAGAGGCCGTCAGTTGAGGGACCATATAAAATGTCATACCGATCACGACAATTAATGCAGCAAGAATGGAGACGCTCATTCCATACCGCTTCAAAAAGAACTCGGGTACAGTTCGAACACCAGATCGTCGGATTTGTCCAGAGACAAGAAAGAGCGTAAAAGGTAATGTACAAGTTACACCAAACCCGTACACGAAAAGAAAAGGAAGTCCCATCTCTACACCAGAACCGACCGCGCCCATTAATGAACTGGCACTTGTGAGTGCAGCGAACAAAGCAATGGCACCAACAAAACTATTAATGTTCCGTCCAGCTGTCCAGTAGTCGTCTTCTGACTTTAGCGCCCTTTTTGAAAAGTAAAAGCCCATGACAATCATAACAATAAGAAAGATTCCAATAATGATGGATTCAGTGACTTGCATAGGTCCACCCCTTTCTATAAAGGTACGTCATCCTTTTTTTGATTCGTGAACAGATGACCTCTTCTCTAGCTTTTCCATCCAAACGACGTAAATAATACAAAGTCCGCATAATATGAAGTGAGAACCGAATAGAAGCCAGGCTACAAGCGATACACCCCCAACGAAAATATTAGTTGGCCACCAAATAAAGATAAATGCAGCAAGAAGAAGCATGACGATCAATAGAATAATGCCTGGGTCTGTGAAAATTGAACGTTTCTTCCCGTGTCCTTCCATGAGGTCGCACCTCCTAATGTTTAAGTAGTTTAATAGTAAGTTAATTTTTAAGTCTAATCAATAAATTTAGAAAAATTAATCTAATATCATTTCCTTTTAAAGATTTCATCATGATGAAATTGGTTTTTTGGTTGGATGCTTTTGTAATAACCAACATGAGCAATGAACTAACTGAAAAACAACGACCTACGTCGATCTTATCGAAAAGATAAGATGTATTCATTATATTTCTGTATATTCTAAATAATAAGGTAAATTTGTTCGGATCTATGCTACCATTCAAATTGATTAGAGTTTCAAACTAAATTTATTTGGGAGGGTATTTATTTGAAAGCAATTATTGGGAAGTTTTTAGTTATTATTTTGATTTTTTCAGTACTTATTCAGCCTAAAGAAATATTCGCTTTATTAGAAGAGGAAGAAGATGAGGTACCTAGTGCACAGTCGATTGAAGAGCTTGATGATCGTTGGACAAATTATGAAGAAATGGTAGAAGAGCTTCTTAGAATTGAGGAATTGAGTGATGGTCAACTAGATTTAGAGGTCATCGGAGAGTCTCATCATGGGCGTGATATTTATTCAGCCAGAATTGGTGAGGGTGATCAAGTATTACTTATTGATAGTGAAATACATGGGAACGAGAAATCTGGTACAGAAGCGATTATTGATATGTTAGATTCGCTTGCAAATGGAGAAAGAGATCATATTTTAGAAGAGGTAACAATTGTAGCAGTTCCAAAATTAAACCCTGATGGTGCAGAGCTCGTTAAACGCCAAAATGATATTTCTTGGGAAGAAGTCCTGGAATACCATCCACATTTAGAAGAAGCAGAACCTGCTTGGTATCACAATGAGAGTCGTAATGGTTTTGACATTAACCGTGACTTCCACCCTGATTTGGATTTTGAGGCAGAAGCATCGGATCTTCCAGGAACAAGCGCTCATTATGGTTTTTACTTAACGAATGAAGCTCGTGCGCTTGCTGATTTATATCAAGAACTACAAGGGGAATTCGGAATCGTTGAAGCGTATGTTAATCTTCACCATATGGGTACGCCAAAGCTTGAAGGTACAGATCAAGATGTATCCATTGCACTGAGTCATCCCCCGTTAGGACCAGATAACAACCCGAAATATGTGGATGACTATCCAGAGTGGGATCAAGACAAATCCCGTCGTTACAATTTAGCAGCAGCAGAAGGGATTCATGGTCACGCTGAAGAGGGACATGAGGCAGGTCTTGCACGTTATTCATATCCGTCAACGTTTGATTTGTCTGGAATCGCTCTTGGTGCATTTGGCTTAAATGGAAGTGGGGCGGTTCTATTCGAAATGGCTGGACAACAACCTCAAGTGCCTTACGATCAAGAACTTATCGATAAAGTCACTGCAGGACTATGGGGGATTGCAGAATCTATGACAGATGGTTCCGTTCATGAGATGGATGGCGATGCATTTTATGATATTCCTAAGTACTGGCCAGACACACCTCCAGTTAGTGATCCTACTGAGCATGAGTTTGACTTTACAGGTGATCCTGTCGGTGAAATGCCACAACAGTGGTCTACGATGTGGCAAGGTGAAGAGGATCAACTAACCATTTTAGATGATCCACTACGTTTGCAACACTCTGTTCGTTCAGGTGTGCGTGGATTTACTTCGGACATCGTTGGTGAACTATACGGAAGTACAGAAGTCTTTGGATTGGTTCGCGGAGAACATATTCAGAATAAAGTGTTTGAACTGGGTTTCCATATGTCAGGTTCACCAGGTAGTGAAAATGGAATCTATGCAGATGCACTACTTCCAAACGATGAATTTGAAAATGGTACGGTCCGTATTATGCAACGTCGTGGCGGTGCGAACACAACGCTTGGTATTGCAGAGCCAGACTTTGAAGTGGCTGAAGGCGAGTGGTATCGTGTCTTATTACAACGTGATGCAGCGGCATTGCAGCTCAAAGTATGGCCAGATGGTGAAGAAGAGCCAAGTAATTGGCAAGTTGTAACAACAGAAAACACAATGTATGGAGGGAAAGTAGGGTTCTCTCATAACACACCAGGTGCGATGAACGAATTCGCATACATTGGAGTAGGAGTAGGTGGGAAGCGTGCGCCGCATGCTGATGACGACCATCTAGGTGACCCTGTTGAACCACCAGAAGAAGGACTTATTACGAACTTGCTACCATCAGAGGATGTTTCCCTTACTGCCGGTCAATCAGTCAAAATATCGTTTGATAGTGAGCCGGGGTTAGATGCTGTTTTCTCCATACGTCTTCCACTTACAAGTCAATCACCGACCGAATTGCCGATGTGGGAAAGTTCACCGGGGAACTATGTAGGGTACTGGACAGCCATCCGGAATCTATCCGTACAAGGTGCAGAAATTGAAGTGAAGGTAACCGATGAACATGGTAATGAAACGAGGGAAACAGCTGAAGGTAGATTAACAATTCATTAATAGAGTTTAGGTTGCCTTTTATGGCAACCTTCTCTTTTATGATTGATTATCAATGATTTATAAATTCTTAGTCACCAATTAAATTCAAGTGATAGAATCAGCATAAGAGGGTAATGAGTACATAAGGGTTACAGTTGTATGCAATTTTCAATATAATAGGAGCGTTTCCGATGCGGCGAAATGTATATGAAGTATAATTTTACTAGCAGCCTGCATCATTCTTATTGCGCAAGTAAATTCAGATGATGGGCAATGGTGGATTGTCATTTTGTCGGTGATCATTATGATTACATTGCTTGTTGGTTTTATAGTAAGGAGAAGAAATTCGCAAAAGTAATGCACCTTATTGTAAAAAGTAAGGTGCATTACTTTTTACAATAAGGTGTTGATATTTTAAAACGCAAAAGCAATCATCTTGCCTTATGCACAACTGTTTAAAAGCGAGTAAATTCACGGTGGTATAGATCCTAGTAAAAATAACACTTATGTTTTGTTAATTTTAATAGCACCGACGATGACAACAATCGTAGCTACAATGTAAGCAATTGAGGTCATAGTAAATCCTGCAACAGCATAGCCAAAGGAGTCTCCTTCTGCAAACAGGAACAAAGCGTATGACATCGTTCCTAATACAAATAAAATGATTCCACTTATAATCAACGTAGTTGCTCTCTTGGTTAAAAACAATAATAAAAAGACAATGACGGAAATGGCGATGACTGTATAATAGATGACCTGCATAACAATTTCAGTCAACATACATAAACGCCTCCATTAGTTAGTATAAAGTGGGAAGGTAAGATGATAAACGAATAATTGGAATGGTCTGATCGAAAGTCGATCGGCTATGTTAGAAAAGGATTATGATGTGGTCAATTTGTGGTCAGTTGTAGTGTTGTAGCAAGTTTTAGGGGAAATGATCAAGAAAGAAACAAAATAAAAACCCTATCGTAGTGAGGGTTTGGTTGCAAATGATTATGGAGCTTCCTACCGGGCTTGAACCGGTGACCTCATCCTTACCATGGATGCGCTCTACCAGCTGAGCTAAGGAAGCAAAAAAAATGGCTCCGCAGGCAGGATTCGAACCAGCGACCTACCGGTTAACAGCCGGTTGCTCTACCACTGAGCTACTGCGGAATATGTAGTATTCTTACGTCACAGGAATATAATATCATGGCTGTAGTAGATATGCAAGATTGGAATGAAACTTTTTTTCATTTTTCAATCGGATCACCTATAACCATTTTACTTGATTCTGGAAATTGTTTTCGAATGTAATGTTTTTATGCTTGCAACGGTAGACTTATGAACCAAGAGTAAGTAAGATGAAAAGTAGGCGACAGAGAATGCCTGAAAAGAATTTACGTTTTCAGTGAATTTAGAAGAAAATCACTTTTGGCTAAAAAAATATTGTCAGATAATCGGATGAATGATGAACAACGATACGACTTCACGTGTCTCACGCTGTGTGCCACTCCAGACACGATTATAAATAGGATACGGGGTGTGAAATAATGGAGATACGATTTGCGACTTTGGAAGATTTGAATGACTTGGTTAGTCTTCTTTGGAGTAAAGCCAAAGAAGAAGACGGCGAGCTCAATGAAGAGAGTTATGCAGTATTCAAAGAAGAGTGTTACAACTACTTATTTGAGCTGATTTTTAGTAATGATCACCATCTATGGGTAGCCATTGATGACAAAGAGATTGTCGCTCATATGTCTTTGAAAATACTTAAGGGATTCCCTGAGCCAGATCGTGAACCTCGTATTATTGGTATCATAACAACCGCTTATTTAAAAAAAGGAATATCGTGATCGCAATTTGTTAGAAAGTATTTTAGATGCCATTGAACAGTATCGTGTTGAGCATGAATTGTTTACGATCATTGTAGCGGGGAACATTGATGAGACTGGCGTGTTTGAACGGGCAGGGTACGATATGCAATATCCGCTGCTTGCACGTACTTCTAAGAGATGAACGTAAAGAAGTAACCAATTAATAATTGTACGTAATGTGGAGTTGTGTAGGATTCATGTATACAGATAAAGAAGATGTGAGGATTGTCCAAGTAGAGGTTGTTGATGAGTCGTTGAAGGCGTTGCTTCTATTAGCAGATCCTAATCTTAGTCTCGTTGAGAAGTATGTCGAGCGAGGCTTTATTTATGGCTTACGTAATCAAGATCAATGGGTTGGGGAATACGTTCTTCTTGGAACAGGACCTCAAACAGTGGAGATCATGAATGTAGCTGTTCGAGAAGATGCACAAGGGAATGGCTACGGTGAAATGCTCGTCAGAGATGCGATCAAGCGAGCATTTAGTGAAGGATATCACCGAATTGATATTGCTACAGGGAGCACAGGGACGCAGCAATTGTACCTGTATCAAAAGTGTGGATTTAGAATGATGTCAATTGAGCGAGATTACTTTGTTGAACACTATGATGAACCAATTTATGAACATGGCATACAGTTAAGGGATCTTGTACGATTATCAATAAGTCGATTATAAACAAACGCTCCTCGCAACAGCAGTGCGAGGAGCGTTTGTTTTACTCTGATAAGGAGTGCCAAGGTCCATCATAATCAGGCATGTAAACGAGTGAAGGATGTAAATCATCTTTATTGATTAAAAAAGCAATCCAACCATTTGCATTCGTATCCGCTTCCATTTCATGCCAAAGCGGTTGGGCTAACGAAAGATCAACAGGTTGATGTGTCTTCCCCGTAGAAGTAACCATTTGAAAATAATCTGGGCTAATCGTAAAAAGCTCTTTGTTCTCTATGTCCTCAGTATAGATGTGAACGTGAGCGAGTAGTAATTCCATATCTTCGTGTAAGGTGAAATCACGATCTTTATCTAAAACTCGTTGGAATGCTCGATCGCCTCGTTCAACGGAAAGTAAAGTCATCTCAGTTGTAAGTTCACCATACAGTGAATGAGCCGTAATGACTCGGACCGTCTCACCAGCTTCTGCTGGGGTGAAGCGGCTGGCAACTTCTTCGCTGTATGCAGAATCGTTGCTGAAAAGTGAGTTGTTTGAAGCTTGAGTATCGTGCTGTAGGGGTCTTTGACTAGAAGAAGCATCTTCATCAAGACCAAACAACCACACGCTTAATAACATAACGGGTCCGATAAAACCAAAAGTTAAGATAGGAAGCAGAAGTGTTGCTAGAGAGCTTTTCTTATGTTTAGGTACCGTTCTCGAACGTAATGCATTTCTTAAGACAAGTAGTAAACCAAAGGTAAGAAAGGCTCCTAGCGTAACGGATATTAAGATCGCCAAGATACATAACCTTCTTTCTAGGATAAGGGGGTAAGGGTATAGCGTGTAATTTGTCTATTTATTACCCGCTTTTCTACAACATTAAGCCTGTCATTGCTGAAATGGTAGAAAATAAGCTATAAAGTAATGGAAGGCTGAACATGGCAAGAAATGTAGATAAGATGACAGATACTGAAGCGAATGCTGTGTCACCACCATATTGTTCACTGTAAAAGCTAACTGTAGGTGCACAAGGGGTCGCAGAAAGAATTACTGCAATTGCAAGCCATTCAAATGGAATCGGTAGAAATAGAAAAGGTACAAAAATAATAAGAGGAAGTAAAAATAAGCGATGTGCCATGACGAACCATGTGAGCGGTAATGTCAGTAATTCACGTAGCCCGTGAAGTGTATTTTCTGAAAGCAAGATTCCGATAAGAATCATCGATAATGGGATCGTCATTTGCCCGATCGTATTGATTGGAGTCATCATTAAATCTGGTAATTTTATTGGTAATAAAAATAGCATGACTCCAATTGTTGTCGCCAATAACCCTGGATTAAGGTATAGCTTCGGTGGCTTTGTTTTCATAATTGCGATGCCGTATGTCCAAATGAGGATGAAGTAAAGTAAGTTAAACGCAACGGCATAGAACAACCCTTCGTGTCCGAATAGCAAGAAGACGACTGACACGCCGATAAAGCCTTGATTTCCAAAGAGTAATAAGTTCTGAAAAACGCCACTCTGTGTTGAAGAAATAGCTAATCTGCGGGTCATTACTTTTCCGTATAACAGTGTTAAAGATAGAAAGGAAAATGAAAGAAGCATTAGCACGATGAAAGCTAGCGCTCGTTCATATTGAAATGGAATATGCATCGAAGAAACAATTAAAGCGGGTAATGTGAGATAAAGTAGCAATCGGGTGAGAATGGTTTTGCTTGATAACGGTATGAGGTTAAAGCGTACAGCTATAAAGCCAATGGCAAGCATGATGTACAACATCACCATTTCTTCCATCAAAAGAAAAAAAGCGGACATAACAATCCCTCCTTTTGAGACACCATAGGCATTGTATGTCGGTAACGTGCACGTTATGAATAAAAACACATCAAAAAAGCAGCCACCCGAGTTCGAGTAACTACTCATCTGAGCCAATCCCATTAAAGATGACGTGATAAAGCAATGTACCAACCTCTAAAGGGTGGTCGTAGTAACGTTGGTTTAGTCTCACGGCATTAAAGATTAAATCTGTAATCATCGTAGCAGGCAATTCTTGCTTAATTTCACCAGCTTCTTGACCTTCAACAATTGCTGTTTCGATTAATTGAAAAATATCATTTCGTGCACGCCATAACATCATTAAGTTCTTTTTTTACTTTTTCAGAGATGTCTGCATTTACGTGCGGTGTCGTTTCAATAATCAAATGAATTTGTGTAAACTTCATCAGTAGTCGAATGATTTCTTCTAAGCGTTTAGAAGCGTGACCATGCACGTTGATGCTCTTTATTTCTTCATAAAAGCGAGACATTTTATGGACCATATAGGAGGTTACAAGTTCTTCTTTGTTCGTGAAATATTCGTAAATCGTACTACGGCCAACTTGTAGGCGGTCTGCCAATAGTTTAAAGTGAAAGGCTTTGTAGCTTCCTGAAGCAAGACCGCTTCAGCAGCTTCATAAATTTCCTCGTTGTTAAGACTTCGCTTAGCCACACGTTTCCTCCTTTTAGCGACCCATCAATCCATCGCGAAACGATTGTTTCGAGCTGATTTTGTTCGGTTTGATCACGTAAACCAAAAACTTGCAAAACTAGATACGAGTGGGATCGTCAGTAATGATAACAACGTAGAGCTAATTGTCGTAATGGCTGCTTCATCTTCAAAGTCTGTGTAACTACCGTAAATGACCGGTGCAACGAGGAATGTTGGCATGGCCGTTACGATGACTAAAAACTGTTTCAAAAAAAGATCAATAGGTAAGAACCCGACAATAAGGATGGTTGTCATTGGAAAAATGAGCAGTCGCATCGTGAGCGGAAAACCAATTGATCGGTAAAAAAAGGTTTTTTTGTTCTTTGAAGAATGGTGGTAACAATAGCCCGATGTAAAGCATTGCCAGTGGTGCAGCTAATCCGGCAAGCATTGCAGATAACTCTTGTAAAAGCAATGGAGCTTGTAAACCGCTAACGGCAAAGGTCAGTCCAACAACGATTGCAATTAATGGCATATTAATGAGTGCAGTTAAGCTTTTCAAGGTGAAGCGTTGGTGGCCACTTTGTAAAATGGCAACGCCAAGTGTGAACAAGACCACATCAAGACCAGCGTCAAAGATCGCCGCGAGTAACCCCCCAATAGGACCAAATACAGCCGCGCACAAAGGAATGGCAATAAATCCAGTATTACCAATGGCGGCAAGTAACGATAATTTCTTTGCGGTTGTTGGTTGAAATCCAAGAAGCCGAGCAATAAAGATGCTCAAAACGATCGCAGTTGAATTAAATCCTAGACTTATAACAAAAACGAGAAAAATAAGCTGTAAGACATCATCAGTGATGGGCGTATTAAACACGCCATTCAAAATGATAAACGGAACAGCGATATTAATGACGAGGCTCATGACTAATTTCTTGGAAGAAGGTGTCACGGTTTTCCTCCAAGAAACGAGCGCCCCGAATAGAATAATAATACCCATCATTGAGATCGTGAGTGTAATCGTTGCAACGTCCATAATCATTTCCATCCTAATTCTAGACTCAAACCATTAAACAAAAGGCAAACAACTCTCGTGATCTACGTAAAAGCTTATGGGTAAGCTATAAAATCTTCTAACTTCTTGTGTAAACCTTTGGCGTCCTTAAGACCAAGATCATAGACGGACTGCAACTTGGTTACGGACTTCTCTACACGTCCGATGTCTAAATCCCTTGACGGGCTAATGATGAGAACATTTCCTTTTTCTTCTTCTGTCTTTAGTTGCTGTAACGATTGATTATAAACATCATGTCGATTTTCAATCGCCCGTAACAGGTGAGGGTAGTGTTTGTATTTGCTTTTTATGTACCATAAGAATGATTGTCGTTTCTTAAAGTACCCTCGCTTTTGGGTAAGAATGACGACATGCTTTTTATTACCGTCTTGAATCGACTTAGCAATTGGGATTGGGTCGACAATGCCACCATCCATTAATAGGCGATCTTGAAAAGAGACAGCGGGTGCAACGAGTGGCAAGGAGCTTGACGCACGTAACAGGGTTAATACATCTTTAGGGAAGTGTGATTTACGATAGTAGACGGCTTCTCCCGTTGATACGTCGGTTGTAACGATGACAAACTCTTGTCTCGAATCTTCGTAAGCACCGAAATTAAAAGGCACTAATTCATTGGGCAAGCGATCAAACAGAAAATCCATTCCGAACAACTGTCGATTTTTTACATAGTTACGTAGCGAAAGGTATTCCGGGTGGGAAGCATACGTAACGTTAACGGTGTGATTGCGGTCGATTTGATTTGAAATATAAGAAGAGCCGCTACATGCACCAGCGGACACGCCAATAACATAGGGGAATTGTACGTTATTCTCCATGAAATAGCGTAAAACACCAGACGTATAAACGCCTCGGCTTCCTCCTCCTTCTAATAATAAGCTAACCATCGTCCAATCCTGCTACTAATCTCTTCATGCCACAACGAACCTCTACTTTCTAAATAAACTGCGCGGATGCGGTGCAAGTCTAGGAACTCTTTAGAGGTTATAGGCAATCGTCGCTTTTGGTTAGTAACAGGCTCACCTCACCTTCGTGTGTTTTCTATTGTTGTAATCACCGGCTTCCCGATCGTTTAGGGTTAATTGAGTCTTCATAATGTGCGAAAACGGTTGTAAATCAAGGTAGAATATATATCTACTTTAGCAAAAACTAGGTCAATAGAGAAGGAAAGCGTAAATCACTTGGTCATTTAAGACGAACATTAACAGATAAATATATAGATTTTTATCTACTTGCAGGAATCTAGTAATGAAAGAAGAAGTAATGTAATAGGAAATGGAAGCGATTACAATATAGGGAGGTTTTTTTCATGCGTTATGTTCAACCAGGTCAAGATGGAGCTGTAGTTGCGTTTAAATCCAAGTACGACAATTTTATTGGGGGAGAATGGACGGCACCTGTGGAAGGTGAGTACTTTGAATCGATCTCACCAGTTACTGGTGAGGCGTTTACTCAGATTGCTCGTTCTACTGAAGCTGATGTTGAACGAGCCATTGATGCTGCGCATGAAGCAAAAGCATCTTGGTCGCAAACGTCTGTTGCAGATCGTGCTCTTATACTTACGAAAATCGCCGATCGTATGGAAGAGAATCTCGAGAAGCTCGCGGTTGCCGAAACGTGGGACAACGGTAAGCCTGTTCGAGAAACATTAGCCGCTGATTTGCCACTTGCGATTGATCATTTCCGGTATTTTGCAAGTGCAATTCGATCGCAAGAAGGTGGCATCTCACAAATTGATGAAGACACTGTAGCTTATCATTTTCATGAACCGTTAGGTGTTGTTGGGCAAATCATTCCATGGAACTTCCCTCTTTTAATGATGACATGGAAAGTAGCACCGGCACTTGCAGCAGGAAATTGTGTCGTTTTAAAGCCTGCAGAACAAACGCCTGCATCCATTACGATTTGGTTAGAGATCGTTCAAGATCTATTACCAAAAGGTGTGTTGAATGTCGTTCAAGGTTTTGGTCTTGAAGCAGGAAAACCATTAGCTCAAAGTGATCGAATCGATAAAATCGCTTTTACTGGTGAAACGACAACCGGACGTTTAATCATGCAATATGCATCTGAGAATATTATTCCCGTTACATTAGAACTTGGAGGGAAATCGCCAAATATCTTCTTCGAAGACGTCATGGACAAAGAAGATGGATTTCTAGATAAGGCAGTTGAAGGCTTTGTGATGTTTGCGCTCAATCAAGGTGAAGTGTGTACTTGCCCTTCAAGAGCGTTAATTCAAGAATCGATTTATGATGAATTTATGGAACGGGCATTAAAGAGAGTAAAGGAAATCGTCGCTGGTGACCCGTTGGATACGAATACAATGATTGGAGCGCAAGCGTCAGAAGAGCAGCTTGAGAAGATCATGTCTTACTTCGATATTGCAGAGCAAGAAGGTGCTGAGCTTATTACAGGTGGGAAGCGTCGTGAAAGTGCAGATCATGGTGGGTATTATGTTGAGCCGACCATCTACAAAGGTAAGAACAATATGAGGATTTTCCAAGAGGAAATCTTCGGACCTGTCGTTTCTGTAACAACGTTTAAGACGAAAGAAGAAGCTTTAGAAATTGCAAATGACACGCTATACGGCCTCGGCGCAGGGGTTTGGTCTCGTGATATGAATACTGCGTATCGGTTTGGACGTGCAATACAAGCTGGACGTGTTTGGACGAATTGCTATCATGTGTATCCTGCTCATGCGGCATTTGGAGGGTATAAGAAATCTGGGATTGGAAGAGAAAATCATCAAATGATGCTCGAGCATTATCAGCAAACGAAAAACTTGCTCGTGAGCTATAGTGAAACACCTGCTGGCTTATTCTAAAGCAAGGAGTTGTTTGCTCGTGGATATTCATAAAGTGATTGCAACCGATGCGACTGTTGCATTAATTGATCAACTAGAAAGGAAGCATGGACCTGTCATTTTCCATCAGTCAGGCGGTTGTTGTGACGGAAGTTCACCGATGTGCTTTTCGCAGTCAGAATTTAAACCAGGAAAACACGACTACTATTTAGGGGATCTTGGACAGGCCCCGTTTTATATTTCTAAAGATCAATATGACTATTGGAAACATACACAGCTCATTATTGATGTTGTCAAAGGGCGTGGTGGAATGTTTTCACTTGAAAACCCCACAGGGAGACGTTTTCTCGTACGTTCTCGGGTGTTTACAAATGAGGAACGACAAGCGTTGAAGGCTCAAAGTGACACTCTTTGAGCCTTTCTGTTAGTTAAGAATCTGAGCAAGTGCTCAATCTATAGAATTGATGAGAGGACGTTGATGACATGCTTGAAGAATTAGGCATTGAAACGATTCGATTGGAATTACCTTTTCGATTGAATCATGTGAATGTGTTTTACGCAGAAGGGGAGACCGGATGGTCTGTGATTGACGCAGGCTTACACAAAGAAGATACGGTCGCAGCTTGGGACAGTGCCTTAAAAGGCAAAGATGTGAAAAACATCATCATTACTCATTACCACCCTGATCATTTTGGTTATTCGGGTGGTTTGCAACAGAAGACAAATGCGAAAGTATGGATGACAAAGACGGATGCAGAAGCGGGATTGAGAGCTTGGACTGCTGAATTCTTAGATGAGATGTATCGAAATTATCAATTTGCAGGTATTCCAGAAAAGCAAGCACGGGAAATGAGAGACAACACGGCCTCCTTTGTGCCAAGAATTAGTCCATTACCGACGATAGACCATTACATTGAAGAAGGGCAAACATTCCAGTTTGGTAAGGAAGAGTATGAAGCGATCTATACACCGGGCCATTCAGATGGCTTGATTGTTTTATTTAATAAATCAAAGCGGGTATTGCTTGGAACCGATCACATTCTCCCGAAGATTACGCCGAATATCTCTTATTGGTTCCATGGACGTAAAGATCCATTGCATGATTACTTACAATCGTTAACGAAAATTGAAGCATTAAATGCTGAGTATGTGATTCCTTCTCACGGCAAGCCGTTTTATGATGCGAATACAAGAATCAAAGAAATTCGTGAACATCATGATGAGCGTCTTGAAAAAGTATTAACCCATGTGAAGAGTGATCAGACAGTATTTGAAGTGTGTGATTTGTTGTTTCCTAAAGTGTTAACCGTGCATGAGTCTAGATTTGCGATTGGTGAGACGCTTGCTCACCTTGAATATTTGCGACATAAGGGTGAAATTAAACGAAAAGATCATCAAGGGCGATGGTACTATTATCAATAGGTTCATCAGATTAAGACCGTCCAAAATGGGTATACCCGCCTTAGAGAATAGTAGACGATAGAAAGGGGCGGTCGAATGAAGAATTACGCATATGTTGTTGGTGTAAGTACACTTTTCGTCAGTGCTGCTACATGTTCAGCTGAAGAACCCCAAGACGAGCAGTCGGATGAATAAATTGATGGTGGAGAAGACGAAATGGGTACAGAGGACCCAAGTGAAGGTGAGCCTGGGCAGTTGATAAGGTTAAGAAGTATAAACTGAGTAGTTGAACGCTCTACTCAGTTTTTTTGTGTTCAGAGAGATGAGTAGCGCGCCTTTATGATGTTTTTATTATTATTTTCAGAAATATGAAACATATAAGTGTAGAACACGACTACAAAGGTAGAGAGAAGGAGGGGTAGTCGTGACACTAAAAATTGTATCATTACTGTTTGTTCTCTTATTCATTTCAGGTTGCAATCAAGATCAATCAACGGAATTAACTCGGCAGATGAGTAATACGAATGAAATGGCAGACCAAGTTTTAGATGTAGAAGAAGACGCTGTAGATATGGAAGTAGAAGAGACCGACCAGACAGAGAGCAATGTAGAAACCTCAGAGCGTATGGTCGTACAAAATGGACACCTTGAAGTTGTTGTTGAAGAGTTTGACGACATGATGTATGAAATTGAGAACAAAGTGATGGATTTAGATGGCTATGTTGTTGAAACGAGCGTTCAAGGGAGCGAAGAAGGTGAGCGCAGTGGTTCATTACTCGTACGTATTCCAGAAGATGATTTCCAATCGTTTCTGGATGAAGTTGTTTCTGTTAGCGTAGAATTAGTGCATCGTTCCACGTATGGAAATGACGTGACCGAAGAATATATCGATCTCGAATCTCGGCTTCGTTCTCAAGAGGTCGTAGAAGAGAGATTGCTAACCTTTCTTGAAGCTGCAGAGAATACAGAAGATTTACTAACGATCTCTGAGGATTTGGCAAATGTTCAACAAGAAATTGAAACGATTGAAGGAAGAATGAATTATCTAGAAAATCAAGTCGATTTTGCAACGGTAAATTTGTATATTTATGAGCAAAGTTCAACCGCACTGCAAGATCAAAGCAGCTTGAATACGTGGCAAAATGCGACGAACTTGTTTACGGGTACAATTAATGCGTTACTGTCTGTCGTCTCATTTATTGTTGTCACTGTTGTGGGATTATCACCGGTTCTTGTACCAGTTTCTATCGGGATCATTGTCTCGTTTTGGCTATATAGAAGGAAAAAGAAATAGGAAAAATTAAACCCTCCATATAATAATGTTCAAATGGAGGGTTTTAGGTGTAAAGGACTAATCGTAAAACGAAAAAAAGCCCTAGTGCATTGCACAGAGCGTTCTCGTAACAAGCTTCACTTTCCTACGCTGGTACGAACCAGATCAGGTTCAAAGGGTTAAAGCAACGCTTCTCTCAGCCGAATGGCCCCCCTAGTGAATAAAAAAAATATATTCAAGAATGGCTTACTAATACTTATTAAACCATAAAGAAGTCAGAAAATCAAAAAGAATTCCGCATGCATTATATTCCATTAAATGTATAATGATGATTCTAATTAACTGCGCCTTATGTCAGTTAAGATAGGAATATAGCCCCGTATATAAGAGAGCCAATAATAACGATGACAGGATGTACTTTGAACTTCTCTAATAGAAGTAAAGCAGCGATTGCAATAAACAGTGTCTGAATCATACCAGCATCTTCCCAAGACATAACGAAGAATTGAAAAGCAAGTACACCTAGTAATACAGCAATGGGTGCTTGAATGTAAGACGTCATTTTTTTCATGCGTGGGTGATCTTTGTACTTTAGTAAGACGGACATTAGAAGTAACATCGCTGCTAGACTTGGTCCTACTGTAGCAAATAGTGTAGCGATGACACCAGGTACGCCGGCAACTTCCCAACCGACAAATGCAGCCATCTTCGTCGCAATAGGTCCAGGTAATGCATTGGCAAGAGCAAGGACTTCACCGAATTCTTGCGTGCTCATCCAACCGTAGCGGTTGACAACTTCATGTTCAATAAGGGGAATGGAAGCAGGTCCCCCACCGTAACCGACAATTCCAGGAATGAAAAAGGCGAGGAATAAGTGCCATAACTCCAGCATTAGTGATCGCCCCTTTCTTGTTGTTTTTCTTCTTTTGGTTTGCGGATCAGTGCAATGGCGATTAAAGTGACGATAAGAATTGCAGGGTGTACGTTTAACCACTCGAGTACAATTAAACTAATGAATGTTAAGAGTACCGTTCCGAGAAACCCTGCTTTTTTTGTTCGATTGCTTCAAGAAATTATACGTCATGATGATTAGCAATACCCCAACAACAGGGGCAATGGCATACGTCATTCCTTGTACAAAGGGAATGTCCCGAAACGATGATAATGTTCCAACGAGAATAATCGTTAAGATTGCCGTAGGCATGATAGCTGCGATAATTGCATTGATGAGACCAAGCGTGCCTCCGATTTGATAACCGATGTACCCACAAAGCTTCGTAATGATTGGTCCAGGAAGCGTGTTGCCTAGCGCTACTGCATCACTAAATTCTTCATCACTCATCCATTTGTATTTATCTACTACTTCTTTATGTACGAGAGGGATCGTTGGAGGACCGCCTCCGTAACCGAGGATATTCGCTCGAAACATCGCAATAAAGATGTTGAGCTGTGTTTGTGCGTTCATGAGTAGCTCCATGTTAGTAATAAACGAGGAAAAGCAAGGGGATGGCCCCTTGCCCTTTAAATTACCAAATTGCGATGTGTCCGTCTGCGCGTGGTTCAGTACCACCGACAAGTACACCTGTATCTGGATCACGCCAAATGATTTGCCCTCTTCCGAAACTTCCAGATTCGAGCGTTGGTTTAATTGTATGCCCTTTGCGTTCTAACTGTCGAGCAATTTCAGCAGGAAAGCTTGCTTCAACTTCAACAGTCTTTCCTCCAACCCATTTCCAACGAGGGGCGTCTAGAGCAGCTTGTGGGTTAAGGCCGTAGTCGATGCAATTGGTTAATACTTGTAGATGTCCTTGAGGCATCATGTATCCGCCCATTACACCGAATGGTCCGACAGGGACACCGTCTTTTGATAAAAATCCAGGAATAATTGTATGATACGTACGTTTGCCACCTTTTAGCGCGTTAGCAGCCGTTTCATCTAATTTGAATTCCCAACCACGATTTTGTAATGAGATTCCTGTGTTTGGAATCACAACACCTGATCCAAAGCCTGCATAGTTGCTTTGAATTAATGAAACCATGTTGCCATCACCATCAGCTGCGGTCATGTAGACTGTTCCACCACGTGCAGGATCGCCCGCTTTAGGATCAATGGCTTGGTCGGTGATAAGGGCACGACGTTCTGCTCCATACTCTTCTGTAAGCAGGTCTTTCGGGTCAATGGACATGTGTTCAGGGTCTGTAATGTATTCAAAACCATCAGCAAAGGCGAGTTTCAAAGCTTCGATATGTGTATGATACGTTTCTACCGTTTCCTTAGCTGGTAAGTCGAACCCGTTTAAAATGTTCATCGCCATAAGAGGAACAATTCCTTGTCCGTTCGGAGGCAACTCCCATACATCATAGCCTTTGTAGTTTACGCTAAGTGGTGTCACCCAATCGGTTTGGAACTTCGCTAGATCTTCTTTACGGATAAATCCACCATGCTCTTTAGAAAAGGCATCGATGGCTTCTGCCAACTCACCTTCGTAAAAAGCTTTCCCGTTCGTCTCTGCAATTTTCTTCAGTGTTTCTGCATGACCAGGTAAAGTCCAAATCTCACCAGCCTCAGGAGCACGTCCGTCTTTTGTGAATGTATCGTGCCACGGCTTAAAGACAGCTTCTTCAGCAGGATACGTGTTAACGGCTTTCTTCCAATGATGAGCTACGACTGGGCTGACAGGGAACCCATTCTCCGCATAATCAATGGCAGGAGCGAGGGTTTCACTGAGTGGCAGTTTCCCGAATCGCTCAGAAAGAGCTGCCCAACCACCAGGTGCACCAGGAACATTGACCGGAATTAATCCCTTTTGGGGCATATCCTCATGTCCAAGCGCCTTTACAGCTCAATAGAAATGCCTTCAGGAGCACGGCCACTTGAATTCATGCCGTAAAGTTCTCCGTCTAGCCATAAAATTGCGAAAGAATCGCCGCCAATCCCGTTTGATGTCGGCTCAACAACGGTTAAGGCTGCAGCGGTTGCAATTGCTGCATCAACGGCATTGCCGCCTTTTTTTGAGCATCGTAAGGCCAGCTTCAGCTGCCAGTGGTTGAGAAGTTCCTACCATCCCTTTTGTGCTGTATACTGGCGTTCGCTTTGAAGCGTAAGGCTGATAATACTGATCGAATTCCATCATGTTCCTTCACCTCTATGTATAAGTATTAATCTTCTAAAAAGTATAATTAGTATTTTACCATAACTTATTACAGGAAAGTATCTCGTTTTTCAAAAGTGATCGAGTAGCATTAAAGATGAGAATTCCTTTTTTTCTATACATGTTTTACGTTAAAACGTAGCAAACTACGAAGATTAGAAAGTCAAATTCGTAGGCTGTTGGAAAAGGAGAATTGTAAGATGTGTGGGATTAACGGGATTGTTAACACAAGCGTTCATTCAATGATACAAGAAGATTTACTACATATGAATGAGCAAATGATTCATCGGGGACCTGATGATCAAGCGATCTGGAGTGATGATCACATCGGTCTTGGTTTTTGCAGACTTGCGATTATCGATCCTTCAACAGGCATGCAACCGCTCACGAATGAAGATGGAACACTTCGCCTCATCTGCAATGGTGAGATTTACAACTATCAAGAATTACGTATGAATTTAATCGCTCGTGGACATCAGTTTACGACGAAGAGTGATGCAGAAGTTCTTCTTCACCTGTATGAAGAATTAGGAGAAGCGTTTATTTACGAGCTTCGGGGGATGTTCGCATTTCTTTTATGGGACGAGCACCAAAAGCGTCTTATTGCAGGACGCGACCCTTTTGGTATTAAGCCTCTACATTATTGTATTGATGACGGTAGGATTCTTCTTTCCTCGGAGATTTCTAGTTTGGTAAGGGTACGAAGAGAGTGTTCGAAGGTTGATGCGAAAAGCTATGCGCACTATTTAACCTTACAATATGTTCCTGGTGTACATACGATGATTGAAGGGATTAAATCTGTTCGACCAGGGTCGTATTTGTGTATAGAGACTAGCGGGAAAGTTCTCTCCAAGACGTATTGGAGCGCGCAACCTTCAACAGTTGAGCCAACCGATCGAGAGGATTGGAAAACAAAAATTCGCGAAAGCTTGGAGGAGTCAGTAAACGTACATATGCAAAGTGATGTTCCTGTAGGGAGCTTCCTTTCAAGTGGGATCGATTCGACGATTATTACTGCATTAATGCGTCAGCATGGTCCGCTGCATACTTTTTCGGTAGGTTTTGAAGGTGAGCAGAATGAGTGTGAGATTTCTCGGGAAACCGCAAAGCAACTAGATACCATTCATCATGAACAAACGTTATCCGAGGAGACGTACTTTGAACTCGTTGATGAGGTGATCTGTAAGCTGAATCAACATTGCTGACCCTTCAGCAGTTCCTTTATACGCTCTTTGTAAAATGGCAAAGGAGAATGTGACCGTCGTATTATCAGGGGAAGGAGCGGACGAGCTGTTTGCAGGTTATCGAATTTACCAGGAGCCAGAAGCGTTAAAAGCGATAGCGAGTTTACCTCGTATGCTAAAAAGACCATTGCGCCAAGTTTTGTCTAAACTACCAGCGATGTATGGTATCAATTATGTGCAACGCGCGTGTACGCCACTTAACGAGCGTTTTGTTGGTAATGCGAAAGTATTCCAAGGGGATAAATCATCTGTTTTAAACAAACGTTTGATTAACTACGATGTGTATGAAGAGCTGAGTAACGTTTATGAGGAAGCGAGTAATTGGAACGACGTCCAAAAGATGCAACACATTGATATGAACTTTTGGTTACCGGGAGATATTTTAGTAAAAGGGGACCGAATGTCTATGGCTAATAGCCTTGAGTTGCGCGTACCTTTTTTTAGACAAGGAAGTGTATAACGTTGCTCGCGCAACACCAACAAAATGGCTGGTCGACAAAGGGACAACAAAAAGGTTGTTACGCGAGGCATTTGCAGACATAGTACCTGCGCATGTTCTTCACCGTCCGAAGCTTGGCTTTCCGGTCCCACTACGCAAATGGCTGAAAGGTAATCGAGGAACGGAGATGGTTGAACGGATTGTAGCATCGAATGTAGGTGATTATGTAAACGTTCATTATGTAGAGCAACTTCTGCGTGAACACCAATTAGGCAAGAAAGATAACAGTAGGAAGTTGTGGGTCATTTACGTGTTTGCTGTGTGGTTTGAGCAACAAGAGCGGTTCATGCAAAGTAGTGAGAGACAAACATTACTAGAAAAGACGTCCAACCGCCTGTAAATAAAAACGGGCAGAGCACGTGGGGTTCCCGTACTTCAGAGTCACTCGCATCGTTTTTTTTAGTAGGGTAACAACAAAATAAGCTTCCTCCAAATGGAGGAAGCTTATTACATTGTGTATGATTATGATTGTTCGATGGATTGTTCTGTGAAGATGATTTCAAGTTTGCGGTAGCGATATTCGTCCCGTTTTAGAACTTTTATCTCAAGCTCCTCGGTGCGCCATCGTTGTCCTTCTTCGATGTTCGGGTTTTTAGCGAATAGCCAGCCCCCGATCGTATCAAATTCATCCTCATCAATTTTTGTTGGGAGAAACTCATTTACGTCGTCAATGAGTGCAATTCCATCAACAAGAATGTGAGAGTCTGCAATCTGTTCAATCTCTGGAATCTCTTCTTCATCAAACTCGTCTCGAATGTCCCCAACGATTTCTTCAAGAATATCTTCAATGGTAATCATCCCAGAAGTACCGCCATACTCATCAATCAAAACTGCTAAGTGAGCGCCTTCTGATTGCATTTTGCGTAGTAGACGCTTAATTGGGGTTTGATCTGAGACGGTTAAGACAGGACGAATGATTTCATTTAGATTCACAAGGTTTTCTTCAACGTTCAAGAGTAGAAACTGCTTGGTGTTGATAAAGCCGATCATGTCGTCTTTGCTTTCGCCAATGATTGGGAAGCGGGTGAACCTTGTATCTTGAATTATCGCCATTGAATCTTTGAAAGAATCATCGACCGACAAACAGATCATATCTGTCCTTGGTACCATAATCTCATGTGCTTTTCGTTCGTCAAAGGCGAAAATGTTATTTACGTAGCCAAATTCTGCTTGATTAATTTCACCGTGCTTTAAGCTTTCGGTAAGTAAAATTTGTAACTCTTCCTCGGAGTGTGCTTCTTCCCGCTCTGCAGCAGGTTGTATGCCGAACAGTCGTACAAATCGGTTTGCGACACCATTGAGTACAAATATAATTGGATAAGCTAATTTATAAAAGATTCTTAGTGGTCGTAACAAGAAAAAGCCAATGGCTTCAGGCTTCTGAATGGCAGCAGTTTTAGGTGCCAATCTCCGAAAACGACGTGCAAAAACGTCACAATTGCAAAAGCTAGAATAAAGGATAAAGGTGTAATTAGTGTATCTGAGACGCCCACTGCTTCAAACACAGGGTGTAGAATACGTTCAACGACTGGCTCACCTAACCAACCTAGACCGAGTGCAGTAATCGTAATTCCAAGCTGGCATGCGGCAAGGTAACCGTCTAACTTCTTTACGGTGTCTTTCATTAAAGAAGCCTTTACATTACTTCCTTCATCAATCATTTGATCGAGACGACTGTTTCGAATTCTAACAATCGAGAATTCTGACGCCACAAAAAAAAGCAGTGGCGATTAATAATAAGACAAACAGCGTCGCGCTAATCCCTATACTCAACGAAACATTCTCCTCTGTTATGCAGTATGTTGTTGTAGATGTTGAATAATGAACAGCAAAATAGACAATTATGTTATGCACAAATAAACAGGAACATCACCCCTGTAAAAACGTGCAACTCATTATTCTAGATCTTCACTCACCTGCCTCAAAGGAAATATTAAAAAGTATTATAGCATGAATCATCTGTGAATGGGGGCGACCTTGCTGGGATTTGGAGCTAGAAAAGCTTCAAAGCTCTAAATGTTTTTTTAGTTTATTGGACTGTTTTTCAAGTTCTTCATCTGAGACGAGTAAATAGTAAATCCCATCTTTATACGTTCCAGTTCCTTGTAATGTATGCTGTTCAATATGATGCCTAGAAGGTTCATAGGCGAATAAATCAATCATTTCACTAAGTGTTAAATTCGTTTCAACGTTATCGCGAACAGTAGTGAAGATCTCATTTATTTTTGATATCGATGGAAACTGAACGATTTCTTTAAGAAAGCTCTCGATGACTTGTCGTTGACGAATGTTACGCCCTGAATCACCTAAAGGATCTTCATAGCGCATGCGAACGTATGCTAAAGCTTCTTCTCCGCTTAATTCAGTTGGACCTTCTAAAAATTCAAATCCCCCATATTCAAAAGAAAATGAGTTCGTAACGGTGATCCCATCAACAGCGTCAATTAAATCTGTAAAGCCTTGCATATTAATTGTGACGACATAGTCAATCGGTATATCGAGTAAGCTTTCAACCGTTTCAACCGTCATATCAGCACCGCCGAATGCGTGAGCATGATTGATTTTATCGATGGTGTTGTGACCGATAATCTCTGTGCGAGTGTCTCTTGGGATGCTGAGCATTTGAATGGAGGGTGTTGTTTGATTGACTGTGGCAACGATAAGTGTGTCTGTTCTACCTAACGTTTCATCCTCAGAGTCTAAGCCGAGGAGTAGAAACGAGATAGGGTCATGCTCTTCAACAAGAGCAGGTTCTGGGCGGTGGACGGAAGGATGAGTACGTTCAATGGGGCGGTAAATGTCGTCAGTCGTTTTCGTGAGTGTACCGTAGGAATAGAAAAGAAATACAGCGATACACAACGTAAGTGTTGCGATGATTGCCCCAAAAATTAAATACGTTTTTTTTCATCTCATCCCCCTCGACACAGAGTATCGTTTGTTAATGATATGGCTATAGTTCCTAGTTTAGACGGGGTAAGGATAAGTCATTCATAGCATCTGCAATCAATTTGTAGGAGTGGATGCGATCGTTCACGTCATGAGCGGGGGTGTGAATCATAACTTCTTCAGTTGGAAGTTCAGCAATTTTTTTTGCAACAAGCGAAGGTTCACCGATAATCATCTTTTGTACATATTCTTCGAACTTTTTTTTGCTCATCGGATTTGAACGTGTATTGACTAGCTACTTGGATTGAAGGGATCCCATCGTTTCCAAAACCTTGATTGACTTGTTGCTGCCAAAGGAAGAGGCTTTTTGCAAGGAGCATCGCTTTTTCGTTCGTTTCAGCACAAAGGGCAGCAATGGTCATCATTGAGTTTGCGTGTGATCCTTTTGTTCGCGGTGTAAATTGGTCGTGATAAAGAGCGATTGCTTCCGCTCCATCTGTATCACTCATCCATTGACCAAAGGCGTAACTCATCCCCAGTTTGGCAGCCAGTTCAGCACTTTTCTTGCTCGTTCCAAGAAGCCAAGTTGAAGGTGGTGTGTTTGGAACAGGGGATGCGTGAATGTGTGTAACCGTTTGATCAATGTATGTTAGTAATTCTTGAACAAGGTCCGGCATTTTATATACAGCTTGTAAGAAGTTATCATTAAGGGCATTGGTTACTTCGGCGCTCCCACCTGGGGCGCGGCCAAGACCGATATCAATTCGATCTGGAAAGAGCGTAGCGAGTGTATGATGAATTTCTGCCACTTTAAAGGGCTTGTAGTGCGGCAAAAGTATTGCGCCGGTGCCTAAACGGATGCGAGACGTTTTACCGCCAATCCAGGCGAGTAACACTTCAGGAGTAGAAGAAGCTAGTCCATTCAAATCATGGTGCTCTGTTAACCAAAAGCGTGTATACCTAGTTGTTCGACAGCTTGTGCGAGCGTGGCAGAGTCTATCAGAGCTTCTTGTGACGATTTTCCAGCCGCGATCGGGGAGCTATCGAGTACGCTAAGCTTCATGAACATCTCCTTCTTTCTGCAGTGTGAGTGAAAATGTACCGACTTGGTCGGGTTCGTATAAGTTCGTAATTGACGTTGAATAATTGATGATGCTCCCATTAAATGAACGATTTTGATCGGGAATTGTAACAAG
This sequence comes from Geomicrobium sp. JCM 19055, assembly GCF_000698185.1. NCBI lineage: Bacteria > Bacillati > Bacillota > Bacilli > Caryophanales > Geomicrobium > Geomicrobium sp. JCM 19055. The sequence goes on along the minus strand of NZ_BAXL01000004.1, from coordinate 138,610 downwards.
AAAACGTTGGCGATATAAAAGTGTCGTTACAGCATGATAGTCATTTGAATGCACTTGAAATGTAAAGTGGATCGATTGGTCGTCTTCTGCCCAATCCATGGCCTCTATATGGTTGTCATCTAGCTTGATGTGTATCATTTATTGTAGCCTCCTCGTGTAATGCTTATGGTGTAGACAATAACAGATAAACCGTTATGAATCGTATGTTTAGGCTTACTAGGGCGCTTTTTAATCGTAGTATGTGCTGGATGCACACGTCTCATAAGTGCATCGAACGACGATTAATAAGCTACTTTGTGAAATATTTAACAAATTTATATAATAGTTTTTAGGAGTTTTCGTTATGATAGAGAAAAGAATAGCTATTTGGAAAGGAAGTAATGAATTATGCGGGCGTTTTTAAAGAGAAAAGGAATTGACCTTTCTTGGCGTACGTACATTATTACAGCTTTTAGTTATATGACTCTTGGGTTGTTTGCGTCATTATTAATTGGATTGATCATCCAGACGCTAGGAAACCAACTGGGAATTGAATTCCTCGTTGATATGGGGACGCTTGCGATGGGACTGTTAGGTCCAGCAATTGGTGCTGCAGTCGCTTATGGTCTTGGTGCACCGCCACTGGTATTGTTTGCAGCGATTGTTAGTGGAGCCGCCGGTGTTGAACTAGGAGGTCCTGCCGGGGCGTTTTTGGCTTCAGTTCTTGCAGTAGAGTGCGGGAAGATCGTAAGCAAGGAAACGAAGTTCGATATTTTACTTACGCCTTTTGTGACGGTAGCGGTCGGGTATACAGTGGCTGTGCTAATTGGTCCGCCGATTGACTCGGCTATGCGAGAGTTTGGCGGGCTCATTAACTGGGCAACAGAACAGGAACCGTTAATTATGAGTATGGTCGTGGCAGGGCTTATGGGATTGGCACTAACAGCACCGGTTTCTAGTGCGGCAATAGCCATAATGATTGACTTAAATGGTCTTGCTGCTGGAGCTGCCACGATTGGTTGTTGCGCCAGATGATTGGATTTGCCGTAAGTAGTTTTCGAGAAAATCGAACGAGCGGTCTTATTTCGATGGGAATTGGGACGTCGATGCTGCAAGTACCGAACATCGTTAAAAACCCATGGATCCTAGTACCACCAACCGTCACAGGGATTCTACTTGCACCGATTGCTGTCATTTATTTTGGGATGATTAACAATGCAGAAGGTGCTGGAATGGGGACCAGTGGTTTTGTTGGACAAATCATGACGTTAACATCAATGGGATTCACGATGGATGTGTTTATTCTCATTTTGTTGTTTCACTTTGTATTGCCAGCTTTGCTCGCATTTTTCCTTTCAGAACTTATGCGTAAGATGCGTTTAATTAAATTTGGTGATATGAAATTAGAGCAATAAGGGTAAAGAACGGTTATACAATGTTTTGATCTAATGATAGAATTTTGCCTATACATAAAAAGGGGATGATTTGAATGCCAACAGTTACGGTAAAAGATAAAGGAAGCTTTCAAGTAGAAGCAGGAACAAAATTAGTACTGGCTCTAGAAGATAACGGCGTCGATATTTTGCATCGTTGCGGTGGGAACGCAAAATGCACGACGTGTCGTTGTGAGATTATTAGTGGTGATCCAGGTTCAATGGAGCAACCTGAAATCGATGCTCGCAAGCGAAGAGACGTAGATGACGAATCCATACGTCTGTCTTGTCAGGTTAGAGTTGAGTCTGATTTAACAGTAAACCCTATTCGTCTAGCGAGCGTTGAAGGTCTTGATGCTGGACCGCGTCCTACAGAATAACCTAGTGACAATAACGAAGAAGATAGGGAGTTGAAGTAACAATGTATGAACCATTGTATAACCGTTTATTATCTGAATACGCTGAGAGCCAAGATGCTCTCGGTGTTCAAGGTGAACGACTTGCCAAGCGACTTAGTAAGATTGCCGAAATTGGTTTAACAGCTGATGGTGGGAGTGATCGTGTCGGCTTTTCAGAAGGAGAAAAGCGAGCAAAAGAACTTGTTATAAGTTGGATGGAACATGCCGGCATGAGCGTACGTTCAGATGAGGCTGGGAACGTCATTGCTAGATTAGAAGGAAGTGATTCATCGTTACCACCTGTGATCAGTGGTTCGCACGTGGATAGCGTTCCGAATGGAGGACATTTTGATGGTCCGTTAGGTGTGCTATCGTCTTTGGAAGTCGTTGAGGCTTGGGCAACAGAAGGGTATACACCAAAACGTGCTTATGAAGTGGTCATTTTTACTGATGAAGAAGGAAGTCGATTTAATAGTGGCTTAACAGGAAGCCGTGCGATGACTGGCGCAGTAGATCTTGATCAACAGATGGCGCTTCGTGATGCTAATGGTGATTCATTTGAGGAAGTGTTGGCGGCCATTCAACTGGACGCACAAACCTTTTCAAAAGCAAAGCGTGAATTCCAACCTGGAAGTGACTACATTGAGTTACATATTGAGCAAGGAAAAGTATTGGAAGAGCGCAATCTCCCGGTAGGAGTTGTTTCGGGTATAGCTGGTCCAAGGTATTGGAAAATGACCTTCACAGGAGTAGCAGGGCACGCAGGCAACACAGCGATGAACCAGAGGCAAGATGCACTTGTAGCTGCGTCACAACTCGTTCACTCAGTTGCATCTTTGCCGATTCGACATAGTGAGACCGCGGTAGCAACTGTTGGGAAATTAACGGTTGAACCGAACGGTGCGAATGTCATTCCTGGTAAAGTAACACTTGTTGTGGATGTAAGAGATATTACTGCTCCGACTAGAGATGTATTATTTGAAGAAATAAAAGAAGTTGCTAACACCATTTCTCAGGAATGGAATGTGTCCTTGGAATGCGAAGAAACAATTAATGTGGCGCCAGTGCCAGTATCTCAAGAAACGAAGGATCGATTGCATTCAGTCATAGAGGCAGAAGGGTTTTCATCGATTGAAATTCCTAGTGGCGCGGGGCATGATGCGATGTTGATGGGAACACAAATGTCTATGGCTATGATTTTCGTACGGAGTGCAAAAGGTATTAGTCATCATCCGGATGAATGGACGACATTAGCGGATTGTGTGACTGGTGTAAAAGTTTTGAAACGATATGTCGAACAATTGCAATAAATAAATCAAGGTTTTAATACGAGAGTGTCTCCTCTGTGTGTTATAATATTCTAAACATTTGTGGCATGGAGGGTACATCAATGTTGCATGAATATTCGCCGGCAACGGTTGGAGGTGAAATTAACCTCTGGTATGAAGCGGTAAAGCGTAACCATCGTGAGCTTGCGGTCCAGCTGAAAGATAAAGTTTCTGGAATGCTTGAGCAAATGCTCCCGGACCATAAGGTCGTCACGTTTTATCAGCTTGTTTCGTTTAAGCACGATAAGTTTCTCGATGAGCGTTGGCTGAACTTACCGTATTATAGCAATGCTCCTCAACCAACAGATGAAATGGATTGCCTATTAGATTTTTTTTCGTATTATCTTCATGCCGAGTCGCTTATGGAGAGTAAGGATTATCGAAATGCATTTAAATATTTCTCCCGTGCAGAAGATATGTTAACTCAAATCGATGATCCGGCCGAACGTGCAGAATTTCTTTTTCGATTTGGACGAGCTTGTTATTCCCTTCATTTGTATGGAGAAGCACATCTCCAATTAACAAAAGCATTAACGCTGTATGAGCAACAATATGGGTATGAGCGTGCTCAAGCCAGCTGCAAGATTTATTTATCTGATGTTGAAAACTGGTTAGGAGAAACAAACAGAGCAAGCCAGTTAATCAGTGAGGTTTTAAGAGTTGAAGAAAACTTGGGAGATTTGAAACCAAGGGTATTAGGGGTTTCAGGTCTACATGCGATGAAGGCTATGAATTACGAAGAAGCTCTTAAGCATTTTGAACGTGCGATTAGCGATGATGAATACGCAACAACAATTGATGGTGTCCAATCGAAAATACTTCTAGCTGTCACGTACTTCTTTTTAGAGCAAGACCACCATGCTCGTTTATTGTTAAATCATGCAGAATATGAGGCAAAAGCAAACAATTATGAGAATCTATTAGCCATCTGTCTCATTTTACGCGGGTTGCATGATTATAGAGATCATACTTATGTGGAAGAAGGCCTTAAGCTCTTATCTCAACCTGGCCTTGAACGTGTATATTATGATACGACCGTTTTCATATCACGGTACTATGAAGATCTTGGTCAACTCGACTATGCGTTGTATTTCTTAAAGAAGACAGTCGATCTGAAATTGATGCATCCGCAATTAACACTCACGTGATTCTATTGAATCACGTGTTTTGTTTGATTGCACGATTAAATAGATCGTAAGAATCCCACCAACAACTGCTGTGAAACTTGCAAAGACAAAGACTGCTGGTAATGAATAGTGTTCAGCAATGAGACCTGCCAGCCAAGGTCCTAAGAAAATTCCAGCAGCATAATACGATTGATAAAACCCCATAATGGTCGTCTTCATCGATGGAGGAGCAAGGGTGGCTGCTTGCGACAAACAGATTGGTAATACAAACCCTAATGCAAGTCCAATAATCGCATGAATGATACTAATGGAAACTAGACCTGTAGACAGAGGAACGGTAAGAAAAGCAATCGCTGACAGAAAAAGACTGCTCATACAATGGTTAACTCTACTTTTCTTGTGAGTTGTATGGTAGCTACCATTAATGAGGAAAGTGCATGAGGTAGGAAAAAAAGCCGTCATGAGTAGAACCATTTGTTGTTCATTGATTCCGAGTGTAGCAGCGTAATTAGGTGTGAAACCAAAAATTGAAATAAACATAACACCGTGTGTAATAAGAGCAATGGTTGCAAGTGGCAATAGAGACTTCGTTTTGAGCGTGCGAGTGATATATTCATGTGCTTGGAGTGTTTGAACTTGAGTTGCATCATGGTCTACAACTTTGACAAATAATGAGAGAACAAGTCCAATGATTGATACAACCACGCCCACCCAAAATGGTGAGAGCCAACCGAAAGATTCCACGAGCAAACCTGCCGTTAGCATACTCGCGAATTGTGGGAGTACGGTAAAAAGTTGCATGGCTCCCATCGCTTTACCTGCTTGGTCTTGATGAACATATTGTGCATAAAGAATCGTTGCCATCACCCACATCGCTGCGGTAACACCTGAGAGCAGACGACCGATTAACACCATTACGAAGGAATCAAAAAAAGACGAGAATTAAGCCACTAATTGCAGCGATCACAAACCCACTCACGTAAAGCCCTTTACGAATCGATCGTAGCCGATCGGATAAAACCCCTAGTGGAAAGCGTAAAGCAACTTGCAACACTCCGTAGCTACCGAGTATAATTCCGATTGCTGCATAAGGAAAAGAGATCTGTTCTAAGTACAAACTAAAGATCGGTACGTATATGTAAGTCGCGAGCCAAAAGCAAAACACGGACGCTAAAAATAGGATATGATCGAGTCTCGTAATTGTCATAAAAGCACCTCCATTCACAAATTCTAACAAATAAAGTATGAGCATTCGTAGTTTTGTAAGCATTTGCAAGAAAATGATTTCTGTTATAGAGTTATAATTAATAGTAATTTATACTTAATGCTAATATATGCTATCCTCGTACTACTTTAAAGAATACGAGGTGCTTGTTAGATGTCAAAGATTGCAGTTGTATCATTTGGTTTAGGTCCGATTGGAGTAGAAATTCTTAAGAAGTGCAGTCTGGAAGAACATATAGAGGTTGTTGGTGGTGTCGATCTTGATCCACAAAAATTAGACTTGCCACTATCTGAACTTGTCAGTGAAGCCCCTACTAATCGTCATATTCATGCTAATATTTCGAAATTACAAGATATTGTAAGTGCTTACGATCATAAAGTCGCAGTTCATGCTACGGGTTCGCATCTTCCCTCGGTTTGGCCTCAAATCAAAGAGCTTCTTGATCACGGTTTTCATGTCGTATCCACGTGTGAAGAGCTTCTCTATCCTTGGCATCGTTATCCAGAGCTTAGTGCTGAAATCGATCAATATGCGCAACGTAAAGGGAAAGCAGTCATTGGGACTGGTATTAACCCTGGTTTTGTTATGGATACACTCCCGCTCGTTGCGAGCACTGTAACCGATGGAATTACACGTATTCAAATCAAACGTCATGTTGATGCGAGTAAGCGTCGCGTGCCTCTTCAGCAGAAAGTTGGCATTGGCAAGACAGTTGAAGCGTTTGAAGAACTTGCAAAAGACAATGCGATTGGGCATGTCGGTTTGGAAGAATCATTAAGAATGTTGGCAGCAGGTCTTGGAATAACGATTCAAGCAGTTAAAGCATCGTTACAACCTGTTTTACTTGAGCAGAAATTGTCTCTTCCTTGGATCGATCTGGAAATTGGAGATGTCGCCGGGCAGCTTCAGAAGATGAGTGCAGTCACAGAAGAAGGAATAACACTCGAACTCGAATTAAAAATGGCAGCAGGTGTAGAGTCTCAAGATGCAATTTCTGTTGAAGGGAATGATCATGTGCAATTACTTATTCCTAATGGAATATTTGGTGACACGGCAACCGCATCAATGATTGTAAATGTAGGAAAGTCTCTAGCGTGGCAAGAGCAAGTAGGTCTTGTAACAATGATGGATGGGGGCTTGCGAGATATCGTTATAAAGGGTGATTAAGGAAATGAACTTATTAGGATTTAGATATTTTCTTGAAGTAGCTCGTACGTTGAATTTCAGTGAGGCATCGAGGCATTTGCATGTGAGTCAACCTGGACTTAGTCAACAGATCTCATCGCTGGAGAAAGAGTTAGGGTTTAAATTACTGAAAAGAACGACAAGGCGTGTAACCTTAACCGATGAAGGTGCTTTTCTCTATGAAAATTTAAAGCCATCGTTTAATAAGATCGAGAACACGATCGAAGAAATTGCAACACTCAAAAAAAGTACCTCAAGCAATCATTCACATCTCTACCGTACCGTCTGCTGCTAACCTTTGGTTACCAAGTCTCGTGAAGCGGATGGGAGAGACGAATGCTGACGCTGAACTTTACTTAGATGAAACAACTTCTAAAGTGGCAATTCAGTCAATCAAGAAACAAAAGAGCCATATCGCGTTCGTGCGCATGTCACCGGATTCGAACGAGCTAGATCAAGAAAATCTAAGTACTTATGAGTTAAGCCAACACCCATTAATGGCGGTCGTCTCAAAAGAACATCGTTTTGCTAATGACGACATACTAGATTTAAAACAGTTAAAAGATGAACCATTTATCCATTATCACCCGAAAAACTCACCAGAACTATATTATTTATTAGAAAGAGCCTGTTTGCAGGCTGGCTTTGTACCGAATACCATTTGTAGTGGTCCTGAAATTATGACTATTGAAACATTAATCAGTCACGGTTTAGGTGTGACCCTTATGCCAGAAGACATGGTTCAACTTCTTAGAAATGATTCAGTAAAATCGGTGAGACTTTCAGACCAGGTATTGATGAGTTCAATAACAATGATCTGGGAAGATACTCCCTATACACCTCAAGTCACTAGGGAAGTTGTCGGCATTGCAAAAGATGAGTTTTCAAGTATAGCAAGTCAATATTTATAATTAAAGATTATAAATCTATAATAAATACTTAATTAAAAGCGGATAAAGATCATGGTAGGGTTAATGAGGAATCTATTTGTATCTATTTAGAAAAAAATTCCGAATTACTACATGATGGGGGTCATTATTGTGAAAAAGTTATTTGGTACGACTTTAGTCGCTGGCGCGTCTGTAGCATTGCTCGCGGCATGTGGTGACTTTGAAGATGAACTAGAAATCCTCACGGGTGGAGAACAAGGGGCTTATTACCCACTTGGTGCCCAAGTAGCAACAGTGATTAACGACCATGTGGATAGTCACGATGCAGCGCATTTCTCAACAGGTGCATCCGTTGTTAACATTAACGACATTGCAGATGGAAACGGTCACATTGCCTTTTCGCAAAATGATACGGCTTATTATGCAGAACAAGGTGGAAACGATTTCTTCGAAGAGCCAGTTGAGGGCGTACTCGGTCTTGCAACTCTTTATCCAGAAGTCATCCAAATCGTTGCAACTGAATCTTCAGGTATTGAGACAGTTAGCGATTTAGCAGGAATGAGCGTTGCTGTTGGTGATGTTGGATCAGGTACAGAGGTAGTAGCAAGCCAAATTTTAGACGCACACGGTATGTCATATGATGACTTTAGTGTTGAATACCAAGATTTTGGTGATGCAGCTGACAGCTTACAAGATGGCAACATTGATGCGGCTATTATTGTAGCAGGTACGCCAACAGGGGCAATTGAAGCATTGTCTGCACAAGCAAATATTACACTCGTTGATGTAGAAGCAGATGCTGCTCAAGCTCTACTTGATGAGTACCCGTTCTATACAGAGTATACAATTGAAGATTCATACGGTTTAGATGCTCCAGTTAATACGCTTGCAGTACAAGCGATGTTAATTGCTCAAGCTGAACTTGAAGACGAAGTTGTCTATGACATCTTAACTGCGATTTTTGAAAATGAAGAAACTTTTTCAAATGCTCATAATGCTGGTAACTTCATCAGCTTAGACAGTGCTCAAGATGGAATGTCGATTGAATTGCACCCAGGTGCACAGCAATTCTATGATGAAAATCAATAATACGGTTTCTAAACGAGGAGGGCGATTACTAGCTCTTCTCCTCGTTTTTTCTAGTCTGATTATTGTCGTTCTACTCATGATGACAAGTCAGCGTGAACCGAGGCTACAAATTGTTGCAAATGAAACCGGTGAAGTGCTTTTTAACTATGAAGTGGCACCGGGTACGCAGTTTTATCATGAGTACATCCATTCTGTCATGAAAACACCGATTCGCGAGATTTTTATGATTGATGAAGACTACATCATTGTTCCGAAGGAAACATGGACGAAGTCTTTTGGTGCAGGTATTCCATATGCTGAAAATGAGCAAATGGAAATGATTGATGGGTATTTTATCGTTCCGAGTTCAAGTCGAGAGATTGATTCGATTCGTTTAATGCCTTCGAACATGTATGAGCATACCTTTCAATATGAAGATGAAGAGATCATCGTGTTATCAGAATTGCCGGAGGATGTACGGAAGTTAACAATTGAGGTTACAGGAGGATGACCATGTCAGATTTGGATAAGAAAAAATTCAAAGGCGCTGTCGATGCGACAGAGGTCGAAATCCCCGCAGACCTTCCAGATACAGAAGAGGTCGAAGGAAGTGATCGGAAAGTCTTCGGCTGGAAAGCATTACTAATCTTAGTAATATGTGTTGGGATGGCCGCGTATCATCTTTATACTGCAGGGTTTGGTCTAATTGTAGGAACAAGGCAACATTTGTTTATTCACTTGATTTTAGGGTTAGTTCTCGTATACTTAATTTTCCCGCGGAAAAAAGGGTTAAGTCAGCAAACCATCGTATGGTATGACTTCTTATTAGCAGGTGTTGCGCTCGTTGTTGGTCTGTTTGTTATGTACAGTCAGACATCACCAGCAATTCTTTCAGGTCGTATGGATATGATTCATATGATCGCGGGCGTCATCATGATTCTATTAATTATTGAGGCAACTCGACGAGTTGTCGGTAAACCATTACTTATTATTGCGCTCTGTTTTATAGCATATTATTTCTTTGGAAACCTTTTACCGCCGCCATTCTCACATAGCCGTGCAAACTTTGATACGTTTATTTATGAAATGATGTACACGAGTACAGGGATTCTCGGTACACCACTTTCAGTATCAGCGAACTACGTCTTTATCTTCGTTATGTTTGGTGCAATTTTAGAAGCAACGGGTGCAGGTAAGATGTTTATTGATCTTGCCCTTCGTATGGTTGGTCACTATCGTGGTGGACCAGCGAAAGCTGCCGTTGTTGGTTCTGGTTTTATGGGATCGATCTCAGGTAGTTCCGTAGCCAATGCAGTAACGACAGGAACGTTTACGATTCCTTTAATGAAGAAAGTAGGATTTAAACCGCAAGTTGCCGGAGGGATTGAGGTTGCATCGTCCTCGAGTGGACAGCTTTTACCACCAGTTATGGGTGCAGCCGCATTTTTAATGATCGAGTATACACCGTATAGTTATGCTCAGATTATGGTCTCAGCCTTAATCCCGGCCGTATTAACGTATATTGCCATTCTTTGGATGGTCCACATTGAATCTGTAAAAAATGACATTAGAGGTTTAGATAAGTCAACGCTTGTTCCTGCCAAGAGAAGTTTATTGCAACAAGGTTACTTAATTATTCCAATTCTAGCACTCGTATATTTTGTGCTCGTTGGAAATACAGTCTTTAACGCGGCATTCTTCTCAATTGTTATGTTACTGACCGTTGCGGTGTTCGCCCACCGCTTACGTGAGCGCTTTGGTGCAGGGTTATTAATTGCAGCCGTTCTCGCTGGAATCTCTTACCTTATGCACGTATTACTAGGATGGCACATTGAGATCTCAATAATGATCGCAATTGGAATTTTTGTATGTATCTTCTTCGTATTGTTCCAAAAGCGATACAAAATTGAATCTGCACCTGTTAAATTCGGTGTGCGTGAGCTCGTCGTAAGTTTTGAAATGTCAGCTCGTAAGTCACTTACCGTTGTAACAGCGTGTGCGACAGCAGGAATTTTAATCGGGGTTATTAACCTTACAGGTTTGTCTGGTAAACTACCTACAATCATTGTTGGTTTTGCAGGGGACAACCTATTGCTTGCATTATTTTTTTACATTTATCGCCTGTTTAATTGTTGGTCTCGGTTTACCAACAACTGCAACCTATGTCATCTTAGCCGCCATGGTTGCGCCGGCACTGATTGAAATGAACGTGCCAATTATGGCAGCGCACTTATTCGTACTCTATTACGGTGTTCTTGCCGATGACACACCACCTGTTAACTTGCCGGCATATGCGATCTCAGGAATTGCAAAAGCCGATCCAATTATTACAGGGGTACAAGGTTTCAAATACGATACAGGTGCTTTGCTCCTGCCGTTTATCTTTGCAACAAACACAATTATTCTATTGCTTCCAGAGAACGCAGGTCTTTATGCATGGTATGAAATCGTATGGGCGATCTTTACCGCGCTTATCGGTATTCTAGTATTCGTAACGGTTATTCAACGTTATCTATTTACGAATTACCGTTGGTATGAGTGGATCATTGCGTTAACATCGTCACTTGTCTTTATTCACGTTTCAGTTTATACAGACTTACTTGGAATTGGATTGTTTGTCCTCTTAATTGTCATCAATAAGATGAGAAAGAAACGACAAGATCAACAAGCTGATCCAGGTCAGGTAGTCACGGCATAATTATAAGAACTCTACTTGAATTTATTTCGAGTAGAGTTCTTATTTTTTATGACTGAAGGTGAGACAGAGGATAACGTAAATCAATTGGCGAATTGTGTAGTAACTTTAGAACGACAAAAGTGAAAGATTCCCCATGTACGCTTTCGGGTAGAGAATAACAAGTTAAGATTCGGTTGGGAGGGGCGAAGAATGGAGCAAGAGTATAGGCAAATGGATGCCATTGCATTGAGTGAAAAGCTAAAAAGCCGTGATTGGAGTGCTAAGGAAGTTGTGGAAGCAAGTATTGCGAGCGCCAAACAACAGAACCGCGAACTAAATGCGATTGTTCATGAACGTTATGACAAAGTGATAGCGGAAGCGGAGTATACGAGACGAGACACTCGTTTTGCCGGAGTGCCGTTACTGCTCAAGAATCTTTCACATATGCTAGAGGGAGAAGTCATTGATGCAGGATCGACGTTATTGAGAAAACGTGTCGCACAGCGAAACAGTCATTACGTTAACCGTTTGAGAAACGCAGGATTTTTATTTACTGGCTTTACGAACTCTCCTGAGCTTGGTATTAAGAATATTACTGAACCTACGATTCATGGGCCGACACGGAATCCTTGGAATAAGGAATATTCACCCGGTGGGTCTAGTGGTGGTGCGGCAGCAGCGGTGGCTTCTGGGATTGTTCCAATCGCAGCGGCAAGTGATGGCGGTGGTTCGATACGAATTCCCGCATCTTGGACAGGGCTCGTTGGGCTAAAGCCAACGAGAGGGAGAATGCCTGTTGGTCCTGGTGTAGGAAGACAATGGCAAGGAGCGGCCATTGACTTTGTAGTGAGCCGCTCAGTGAGAGACAGTGCAGCGGTTCTAGACGAATTGCAAACATTTCAACTAGAAACGGCGTTTCAAATCCCGTTATTTGAAGGTCGATATTTAGAAGATTTTAAGAATCCATTAGGGAAGTTAAAGGTTGCCTGGAGTGATCAATCCCCTGTCGGTACGGAGGTAAGTGAGAGTGCAAAGGAAGCTGTTAGACAAGTGGCTTACTGGCTTGAACGGGAAGGTCATTATGTAGAGAACTGTTCACCAGGGATTGATGGCACGAACTTGATGGAAAGTTATTATGTGATGAATAGTGGTGAAATGGCGAATGTCCTGGATTCGCTTGAGAAGACGACGGGCATTACGATCACTGAAGAAGATTGTGAATTGGAGACGTGGATGCTAGCAACTGCAGGCAGACAAATAGGTGCGAATCATTTTTCAAAAAGCATCGCTAGTTGGGATGATGCGCTCGTTCGAATGGTTCGTTTTCATGAAACGTATGATTTGTATCTAACTCCTGCAACAGCAGATCACGCACCTAAGATTGGAGAGTTGACCCCTTCAACGAAGGACAAGGAAAAATGGATCGAGCGCTTAAATGAGTCGGACCCACTACAACAACAAGCCCTCATTTACGAGATGTTTCTTCCGAGCTTAACGTATTCACCATTTACGCAACTGTCTAACATGACAGGTCAACCTGCCATTTCACTTCCGGTCTATCAGTGTAAGAACGGTTTGCCAATCGGCGTACAAGCAATGGCACAAAAGGGTAATGAAGCGTTGTTGTTACGGTTAGGAAATGCGCTTGAAGATAGTTATTTATGGCAAGGGGGTTTACGAGACGAATAACGAAGGGTGAAGAGCGATGAATGACCACATTAACATCATAAAAGCACCAACAATGATGCAGTTTCCAATCCGAGCTGGCAAAGTACATGTCTCAGAAGAAACGCAACGTAAGATCGAACAACATTGGCAAGAAATTAATAAAGACACTACATTTTTTCGAGGAACATTGTATCGGATGAATGATATAAAGCTAACGGCAGACGAGTTAACGATTGGGATGAAGGAAACAGATTATGCACATCATTTATATGCTAAAAACAATCGTTTATCTAAAGAAGAAGCGTGTCCAATCCTTGCACCTGTTGCGTTTGTCGTTTCATCAGACGGTTACCTTCTCTTTGGAAGAATGGGAGGTCAAACGGCGAAGCCGGGTGTTATTCAGTGTGCAGGTGGTGGGATTGATCAAGAAGATGTGTCGTTAAACGAGATTGATGTGGTCAGTAACGTTATACGAGAAGTAGAAGAGGAACTAGGGATTCATGTAAAAGACGACTGTGAGGTTAAAGCATTTTTTTGCAGATAAATTGGTATTCCCAGATCGTAAGGGATGGCTTGCAATAGTTTTTCAGCTTCATTCGACGTACACGAAAGATCAGCTCGTTAAACGGGTGAACAGGCACAATGAACAGTTAAGGAATAAAGGAGAGGTTCCAGAGTTCGAAGAAGTGATTACGGTAGAAAATACTTCAGCGAACATTCGGCAATTTCTTCAAGAGCATCATAAGGAACTCATTCGTTATTTAAGACCACTTCTCTACAATATGCTATAATTTTGGCGTATTAGAATGAGAGGGAGTGAATGAGATGTACGAAGTAACATTAAACAATGGCGTTAAGATGCCTCAATTAGGCTTTGGGGTTTGGAAAGTTGAGAATGATAAAGTAATTCCTGCGGTCGAGCGCGCATTAGAAGCGGGCTATCGTTCACTCGATACAGCGAAAGTTTATGGAAACGAAGCGGGTGTAGGGGAAGCGATCAGAAATTCAGGAATTAAGCGTGAAGAATTGTTTATCACGACGAAAGTTTGGAATAGTGATCACGGATATAACGAGACGTTACAAGCTTTTGAAGCCAGTCTTGAGCGGCTCGGGCTTGACTATGTAGATCTGTATTTGGTTCATTGGCCGACGCCACAGTTTGATGATTACGTCGAAACCTATCGCGCCCTTGAGCATCTTTATAAAGAAGGCAAAGTAAAAGCAATCGGCGTCTGTAACTTTGAAATTGATCATTTACAACGTCTTCTCGATGAATGCGAAGTTGTTCCTGCTTTAAACCAAGTCGAGTGCCATCCGTACTTGCAGCAAGAAGAGTTGCGAGCGTTTTGCGATCAACATAACATTTATGTGGAAGCATGGAGCCTTTAAACCAAGGGGGAGATAGCTTACAAGACGCTGCAATCGTGCAAATTGCGGAAGATGTAAGTCGTACTCCAGCTCAAGTAATTCTCCGTTGGCATTTACAACAGAATCGCATCGTCATCCCTAAGTCGGTTACACCAGCGAGAATCATTGAAAATTTACATGTGTTTGATTTTGAGCTAAGTGATGATCAAATGAAGAGCATTCATGAATTAAATCGTAATGAGCGCCAAGGTTTTGCTCCAAATGATATGAATAAGCGATAAAAAAAGAAGACCATTCGTATAAAAACGGATGGTCTTCTTATGATTATAACTTCCGGATATAACGAATGAGGTGAACGACCCCGACGCCATTAATGACAAAACTCGCCCCAACGATCATTGCCCATAACCATAAAGAGAAGTGGACGATGAATGTTAGAAATAACAAAACGAGTCCGATGAATACAAAAATCATTCCGTTTCTTAGTTGTGGATCCATACTTGACCTCCGCGCTAGACGATTGCACGTTATTATACCATGTCTTTATCCGACATACGCGACTAAACGTTTAGCAGCTTCTAGTAAGTCTTCTTCAGATGTCGCGTAAGACAATCGTAAATACCCTTCACCTGCGCTTCCAAATGCAGTTCCTGGAACGCAAGCGACACCCGTTTCATCTAACAAACGAAGCGCAAAGTCGCGTATGTTCGAGTCATTGTGCTGAACGTGAACAAATAAGTAAATCGCGCCTGTTGCTTCCATGACCGTAAGGTTCGTCGCTTTTTCTAACGCAGATTGTAGTAGCACTCGTCGTCGTTGGAACGACTCTTTCATCTCAGTGACTGCCCGTTCACCATCTTTTAGAAGCGTAAGGGCAGCTTGCTGGGCAAACCCAGGAGTACAGGCGGTATTAAATTGGTGGACTCTAAAAATTGCCGGATAATAGGCGGTTGGAGCGTGCAAATAACCGACACGCCAGCCTGTCATCGCATAGGCTTTCGAGAAACCGTTGATCGTAATCGTTCGTTCTGCCATGCCAGGAAAACTGGCTATACTGTAATGTGGTGTTTCATCTGCGATGATTTTCTCGTACATTTCATCGGATATGACAATAAGGTTATGTTTTGTTGCTAAGTTTGCAAGTTCCTGCAATTCTTCCTTTGAGAGAACGACGCCTGTCGGGTTATGTGGTGTGTTGACGACAAGAATTTTCGTGTTCGGTGTAATCGACGCTTCTATTTGTTCAATAGGTGAAATGAATTTTCCGTTTTCACTTTCCATTGGAATGTGTACCGGTGTTGCACCAGCCAGATGAGCGGCAGAGTCATAGTTCGGCCAAGCTGGGCTCGGGATCATGACTTCGTCTCCAGGATTCAAAAGGGCAAGGAACGTATCCAATAGCGCTTCGCTTCCTCCGTTTGTGACGATGATTTCTTCAGCTTTGGCGGGAATGCCATTTCCATTTGATAATTTGCTTGCAAGAGCTTCTCGTAACGCTTGGATTCCGGTGTTTGGGGTGTAGTGGGTGTCGCCTGCTTTAATGGCTTCAAACGCAGCAGCTTGTGCGATGGCTGGTGTATCAAAATCAGGCTCTCCTAATGTGAGGCGGAACACATCATGGCCAGCATTTGCCCGTTCAGCAGCTTTCGCAGAGATTTCTCTGATCTTCGAAAATTCAACGTTCGTCATCCGTTTTGCACTTGACGGTAACATAAATTTGCCCCCTTTTTCATCATCATAGCATGAATATGCAACTCGTACGTATAAAATCCGGTGGACGTTCTCATACTAGTATTGTCTTGACTTAAAACATCAAGGCACCACAAGGATTAGTCCTTTATTGGGATGATTTTCTCTAACTGGATGACCCCTTTCAATGATTGCGCGCATTGGAAGGGGTTATTTATTTTTGTCTAAAAAGAACGATGCATAATGCCGATGTCTCGGGGCAAACTGTTCAGAGAATTGTTTGAAGGGGGCTGTAATTATGGTCAGAGAGGCTGCACATACGCTTAAGAAAAGTCTTTTATGGGACTTGCTTACGACTGTGGATCATAAAAAAAATTGCGATTTTATACTTAATAGCCGGTACGTTATTCTTTGGAAAAGCGGGGCTTATGGCAATTTTAATTCGTATTCAACTTATGATTCCTGAAAATACGTTTGTAACCGGACAAACGTACAACGAATTGTTGTCGATGCATGGTACGATCATGCTTTTCTTGGCAGCAACACCGTTGCTTTTTGCTTTCATGAATTACTTCATTCCATTGCAAATTGGAGCGAGAGACGTTGCTTTTCCTTTTTTTTAAATGCGTTAGGGTTTTGGTTTTTCTTCTTCGGCGGTATATTGCTGAGTTTATCGTGGTTCTTTGGGGGAGCGCCAGATGCAGGATGGACGGCGTACGTACCATTATCGAGTCGAGATTATGCTGGTATTGGGCTCGATTTCTACGTTCTCGGTCTACAAATCTCGGGATTTGGAACCTTAATTTCAGGGATTAACTTTATTGTAACGATGATTACTATGCGTGCCCCTGGGATGACCTTGCTTAGAATGCCGTTGTTTTGTTGGACGTCGTTTATTACATCAATGCTAATCGTTTTTGGGTTCACCCCACTTGCAGCAGGGTTAGCGTTACTCATGCTTGACCGAATGTTTGATGGACAGTTCTTCTTAGCAGCAGCAGGAGGGAATGCGGTCATCTGGCCACACATTTTCTGGATTTTCGGTCACCCAGAAGTATACATTCTTGTATTGCCGGCATTCGGAATGATTTCAGAAATTATCCCTGTATTTTCGAAGAAGCGTTTATTCGGTTATACAGCGATGGTATTTGCCACGATTGTCATCGGGTTTTTAGGATTCATGGTGTGGGTTCACCACATGTTTACGCTAAATCTCGGTCCAATTACGAATTCAATCTTTGCCATTTTAACGATGTTAATTGGTGTACCGACAGGGATTAAGATCTTTAACTGGCTATTCACGATGTGGGGTGGAAAGCTTCGTTTTACAACAGCGATGCTCTGTGCTTCTTCGTTCGTACCGACATTCGTATTAGGCGGGGTAACTGGGATCATGCTCGCCATGTCACCGGTGACGCATTTGTACCACGATACGTACTTTGTCGTTGCCCATTTTCATTACATTATTCTCGGTGGGATTGTGCTCGGTCTCCTCGGTGCGACGTATTATTGGTACCCGAAAATGTTTGGGCACTGTTTAAACGAGACACTCGGTAAATGGATGTTTTGGATCTTTTACATTGGGTTCCATTTAACATTCTTTATTCAACATATTCTTGGTCTAATTGGTATGCCGCGTCGGGTGAACGTCTATCTTGCTGACCAAGGTTGGGATGGAATGAACTTGATTTCATCGATTGGTGCATTTATGCAAGGGGTTGCGATCATCTTGTTATTAATTAATGTCATCTACTCAGCGAAGAAAAGACCGAATCATCCTGTTGATGACCCTTGGGATGGCCGTGCACTGGAGTGGGCGACACACACACCTGTGCCGGAGTATAACTTTGCACAAGTTCCTCAAGTAAGGTCTCTAGATCCTTTATTTTATGAAAAGATCCACGGAGATGGAAAAATGAAACCAACAGAACCACTTGGTGATATTCACATGCCGAACGGTTCATTCTTACCATTTATGATTGCACTTGGCTCTTTTATCGCAGGTTTCGGGCTAATCATGAAACATATGGATGCTTGGATTAATCCGTATATCGTAGTTGTGCTTGGCTTGCTCGTGATGTTCGGATCAATGGCTGTTCGCTCATGGAAAGAAGATCACGGTTATCACATTACAAAAGAAAACGTTGAGGCTATGGAACGGGAGGCGTTAGCAGATGAGCGAAACCGTTGATGTTTCGAAAGGTTTGCCAGCTCATCCCGAGCGGGCAACATTAGAAGGAAAAAAATAAATTCGTAGGCTTTTGGGTGTTCCTATCTGGTGAAGTGACGATGTTTGCCACGTTTTTTTGGAACGTACCTCGGGCTTCGTAACGGTACGGCTGGTGGACCTGAAGCGGCTGATCTATTCCATATGCCACTCGTATTTATTATGACAATGATCTTACTTACGAGTTCATTAACGAGTGTCATTGCAATTACGGCGATGAAGAAGAATCAGTTTAAGAAAATGAAGCTGTGGATGTGGATCACTTTTTTTTCCTCGGTGTTGCCTTCCTTGGCTTTGAGATTTATGAGTTCGTGGAGTATGTTCATTATGGGCTAGGCTTTTCAACGAGTGCATTTGCTAGCTCATTCTATTCACTCGTCGGTTTGCACGGTGCACACGTCGTGTTTGGCCTAGGGTGGGTGCTGTTGTTGCTCATTCGTTATAACCGTGCTGGGATTACGCTCACGAACGCTCCGAAGTTCTATATGTTTAGCTTGTACTGGCACTTTATTGACGTTGTCTGGGTATTCATTTTCACAGTCGTTTATCTCATGGGTATTGGAGGAGGTTGACGAATATGGCCGACCACTTATCAGAGCCATTTGAGAAAAGCGCAATGACAAACGAAGAGAAAGTAAAAACAGAACGAGAGATGCGCATTCAATTTATCGCCTTTGCGTTTATGATTGCATTAACGTTTCTCGCTTTTATTGCAGTCGGTGCAGAAGTTGCACCTCCAGGCTTTGTCATTTCGTTTATTATCTTCTTGGCGTTCATTCAATTGTTTTTACAGTTGTACTATTTCATGCACTTAAAAGACAAAGATCATGGTTGGGCGAATACGTTTATGGTTTCGGCGCTCGTATTATCGATCCCGACGATTGTCGCTTTGATCTTAATTATTGGTGTTGTGAAGTATTAAAAGAAAAGGAGAAGCTATCGAATTAGCTTCTCCTTTCACTACGTATTAAGATGTCTGCTTAACAATTTTCCCGTCTTTCATAATGAATGGGATGTTTTGTTCATCTTCAAGAACGTGGATGCGCTCTAGCGGGTTTTCGTTAACGAGAATTAAATCAGCGACTTTACCCGGTTCAACGGTACCGATTTCATCACCTAAGCCCATGCATTCAGCGGCTGTTTTTGTTGTTGCGACAATGGACTCCATCGGACTCATACCGATGTCGCACATTAGGCCTAATTCACGAAGGTTAATGCCGTGAGGGAATACGCCGGCATCTGTACCCATTGCGATTTTCACGCCTGCTTCATAAGCTTTTTGAATGCTTTCTTTATGGGTTTCGATGACTTGTTTCGACTTTTCGATAGCAAATGGTGCCATCGTGTTGGAGTGTTCAGCTGCTTCAAGCACGGCTACTGGCGCGAGTAATGTAGGCACGAGATACGTTCCATTTTCAAGCATCAGTTCAATGACTTCGTCATCAATGAAAATGCCGTGTTCAATTGAATGAATGCCTGCACGAATGGCGTTTTTTTATTCCTTCTGCACCTTGTGCATGGGCCATAACTTTAATGCCATTTCTAAATGTTGCTTCTTCGACCATTACAGCGAGTTCTTCTTGAGAAAACTGCGTAAATTCAGGGTGGTCGGTCGGGCTTGATACCCCGCCTGTTGCATGGACTTTAATGACATCTGCACCGGCGCGAAGCATTTGACGTACGACTTTACGTACTTCTTCTTTGCCATCGCATAATCCGCTTGGCATACCTGGATAGTGAGGGAACGTCGTATCGACACCAGACACGTTCCAATTGTCGCCATGTCCACCTGTAATCGTTAGAGGATTAATGCTCACTTGCATTCTTGGTCCTTCAATGAGTCCTTGATCAATGGCGCGTTTCATCCCAACATCAGCAAAACCAGCGTCGCGGACGGTCGTAATTCCCGTATGTAATGTCTTTTTCAAGTAACCGACGCTTTCGTAAAAACGAAAGGAGAACGGTGTTAATAGCGTATCTTGGACGTTACGCATTTGCATGGCCATATGAACGTGAGTGTCAATGAGCCTGGAAGTAAATAATTCCCTTCACCATCTATGACCTCAAATGAGGGATCCAATGTAGTATTGCTTGAGGTGATTTGTTCAATTTTTCCGTCTTTAACAATCACGGTTTGATTTTCTTTCGCTTGTGAACCTGTCCCGTCAATAACTGTGACGTTTTGAATGGCATAGTTTGTCATCATTAAACCCTCCTAAGATAATGTTCCAATTAAGATACTCGCGATTGCAATCGATCCGACGGTTACAGATGTGAATCCACCGATCAACATAGGTGCTACAAGTTCGTCCATGATTCGCTTACGTTCCACTTCGTCACGACCTGTACTTCTTGCGACTTCTTCGACAATCAAATAGTCACCTGGAAAACCGTAAAGTGCGGTAAGAACAACAGGGATTGCTTTTGTTGGTTTCCATTTGAAGATTTTTGCTCCGATTAAACCTCCTAGAACAAGTCCCGTAATACCGATGAACATAATTGCTAGTGCAGGAGCGATCGAGGCAACAATCTCATTCCAAGTCACCCCAACGAGGGAAGCAAGGACGACGAAAAATAGTGCAACCATGGTAATTCCTGAGCTATTTGCTTGCTCTAACGCTTTTTCTGGGAATACACGTAAAGCCGTTCCAGTCACACCAATGACAAGCGCGAACAAACTGGCATTAATTCCAGTTAATTGGTCAAGGAATACTGCTAAGGCTCCACCGCAGAAAAGAATGAATAAGATGATAAAGTTACTTTCTAAGTAGCGCTCAGGAATGAGTAGTTTCTTTGCTTGTTTCTTTTGATCTGTGGCTGCAGCAAGCTTCGCGTAATGGTGATTGTCGGTATCGGTACGAATGCTTTTTGCATAACGACTAAGTAGAATCGATGTTAATGGCATTCCGATGAAGTTCTGTAAAGCGAAGATCGTAACCGGGATGGCAACAAGCGTTGTCAAACCGGCAGCGCGTAATCCTTCTGCAGTAATTAAGTAGGCAATGATTCCGCCTGTAATCGGACCAGTTCCTGCAACTGCGGTCTCGTAGTTGAACAGAAGAGTGACGATCGTTAATACTGAAACGACTGAAATAAGTAAACCGATTCCAGTAATAATGACGGCTTGATATTGCTTTTTCATCACAGAGAGAGGAATCATCGTTCCTAAGTGAACGATTAAAATAGGGACGAGCATACTTCCGAAGGCAACAAACGTCGTTGCTTCAATGAATTCAGGCGGAAGTACTTCGGCTTGAAGTAAAATGAATACGACCCCGATGACGACGAGTAATGTCGGAATTTTTGCTCTTGATTTGATAGAGAGAACTTCTCCTAGAGCAACAAGGGCAAGGAAAAATACAGCTAAGTAAATAGGTTCCATAATACGCTCTCTTTCTTTTCTCGATTGTGAATCGGAGTTGTAGTTGTGAATGTCTAGTCTTCGTTGCTTTCCTTAAGAAAGAAGAGCACGCTCATGAGCGTTTAACGATGGGGATCTGTCGCAAATAAGCAACATTCGAAGTTGTAGTGGCAATAGTCTGACCACTCAAGACGCGGAATAGCCTCCCTTTTTAAAATTTTCTATAAATAGTAGTATAACGTATAATCCTACATAAGAGAATGGGTTTTCGCTAACTATTGAAGGTGAAATCATGAATTTTGTTTTATAAAGCATGTTTGAAGGATAGCAATTGCTTTATAAAAAAAGCTTGAACTCTATTTAGAGCTCAAGCTTTTTGTTACATGGTCATCGGGTGGTCTTTTTTTTCTTACGTCTTCCTAGTAGTTTAATGATGAGTGGGTAGGATAGAGAAAGAATCGTTAATAAAGCGAGACCGATTGTAATTGGCGATGCGAATAGAATCGATACAGGACCGTCATAGATTACTGTTGCACGCATAAAGTTCTGCTCCATATCGTTTCCGACAATCAATGCTAAGATGAGTGGAACGACTGGGTAATTTAACACTCGCAATAGGAGACCGAGTACACCTGCAAGAATAAGAATGTAAAAGTCTACCGTACTATATCCGAGTGTATAGGCACCTAGGAACGAAAGAACGAGAACGAGTGGGTACAATACTTTTGGCGGTGTATGTAGGACTTTAACGAGCATCCCGACCATTGCGATATTAATAATTACAAGAATGATATTACCAATGAACATAGAGTTAATTAATGTCCAAACGAGATCAGGACTGTTCTCGAATAAAAGCGGACCTGGTTGTATACCAATCATAATGAGTGCACCTAACATGACCGCAGTGGCGCCAGAGCCTGGAATGGCCATCGTAAGCATCGGTATCATGGAGCCAACAGCTGCCGAGCTATTTGCTGACTCTGGGGCAACAAGACCTTCAACGGCCCCTTTTCCATACTCTTCTTTGTTTTTGGCAATTTGCTTTTGTGTACTATAAGCGAGTAAGGAGGAAATTGTACCTCCAGACCCAGGAAGAATACCGAGGAAGAAACCAATGGGACCACTTCGTAAAATCGGTGCGAGTGATTTTTTTCCATTGTTCTTTTGTGAACCATTTGCTACCAATATTTTGGTCTGGCTTCTTTGCTTTGTTAATGTTGAACATGTTATAGAGTACTTCACCGAGTGCGTAAATTCCGATAATGATGACAATGAAATCAATACCGTCGGTCAAGTGTGGCACGTCTAATGTAAAGCGATGAACCCCTGATTGTAAATCAACACCAATCGTACTAATTCCTAGTCCGATAAACATCGTTAAGAAGCCTTTTGCAATATTACCCATGGATAACGCAACGACCGCAGATAGTGCGAAAATGAACAACATGACATACTCAGCAGGGCCGAAATTCAAGGCGAACTGAGCGAGTGGGATGGCTAGGAAGATAAAGCCGAAGATCGCCATAACCCCACCGATTAACGATGCAATTGCGGCAATAGACATCGCTTGTCCGGCTTGTCCTTTTTTTGTCATTGGATAGCCATCAAACGTTGCTGCAATCGAAGATCCGTCCCCTGGCGTGTTAATTAAGATTGAACTTCTTGATCCTCCAAACAACGCTCCATAGTAAATGGCAGCCATTAGAATTAAAGCACTGATCGGTTCCATACCGAATGTTAAAGGGATTAAAACAGCAATCCCTGTGGCGGGTCCGAGGCCGGGAAGAATTCCGACAATCGTACCGAGTATTGCCCCAATAACCAACCACATGAGGTTGATCGGTTGGAGCGCTGTAAATAAACCATCGATGATAATGCTAAAGTCCATACCGGCAACCTCCTAAGGTAAGCTAATTTCGAGCAAGAAACTAAACGTATACCACGTTGTAAATGCTGTAATGATTGTGACTGAGAGGTTCAAGATCCAGTGCTTGAAGCCGTTCAGATAGAAGAGTAATGCGCCTAAGAAAAGGATTGTTGAGATTAAGAATCCTAAATGTTCAAAGATCAATGTATAGATGAGACAGAAGCCAAGCACGATCCCGACGACTTTTAAAGTGCTTTTACGAGACAGCATTTCTAAGTCTTCGTTTTGCCTAATGTTCTCTTTTCTCATATTAATTAAGTCGACAATCGAAAAAAATCAGAATTCCAGTGCAAATAATGAGCGGAAAATACCGCGGTGCATTCGGTTCACCGAGCATTGCGGGCTGTAATTGAAAGATCATAATTGCATAGACAAGACTTGCGACAATAAAAAGAACAGGTAATGATAAACGGATTATATACATGTGACTACACCTCTATGGCATTAAGCCAACACTTTCAATAATGTCATTAAACAACTCGTTTTGTTCTTCAAGGAAATCTTTTGTTTCGGCACTATCCATATAAAAGTCAAAAAAACATATTTGATTCTAAATCCCGTTGCCATTGTTCACTTTCTGCCATTTCACCAAACCATTCATCGTATTGCGCAATTTCTTCTTCGCTCATATCCGGTGGTCCCATTACCCCACGCCAATGAGGGAATTCAATATCAACACCGAGTTCTTGCCACGTTGGTACGTCCGGAAACATCTCCAAACGTTCTGGTGACGTTACGGCATGAATATCAATTTCACCTGCTTCATATTGACTAGAAAGTACAGACATTGAGTTTACGAGAATGTCGATGTGACCACCGAGCAAAGCATTCATTGCTTCGCCACCGCTATCATAAACGAGAACTTGCAAATCCCGCGGTTCAACACCAGAGAGCATAGCAATTTGAGACGTAGATAGATGGTAACCGCTTCCAAGTGCAGGGCTAAGACCGAAAATCAACGATTCTGGATCGTCTTGTAATTGAGTAATTAACTCATCGGCGTCTTGAACGTCAGCATTCGTAGCGGTTGCCCAAGCGATCCATTCGGTCAGTAACATGGCGATCGGTGTGAAATCTTCATAGGATAAATCACTTTGACCGAGCAAGTTGTTTGTCAAAAGAAGACTAGAGTTTACAGAAGTAGAGTGAGCATCTTGGCGCTGTAAATATTGCCAGCCGACTTCACCGCCACCACCAGGCATGTTTTCAACGTTGAAGTCTTGGGTGATGATGTCATCACTTGTCATCGCCCGGTGAACAGAACGTGCGGTCATGTCCCACCCTCCGCCAGGAGAAGCTGGAGCGATGAGTTCCATACGTTCTGTTGGGAACTCAGTTCCTTCACTTGATGCACTTGAACTACAAGCGACAAGCAGTAAAAAAAGGTAGACTATTTAAAACAGGTTTCCACATACGATCACCTCTGAAGATGTATTCGATGATAGCGCTATCATTATAGGATAAAAATTATTGTACAATGAAAGAAGCGCTTTCTTTTTTTTAGACTTAATATCGTATGGGTAACTATATACTAAAAATAATTATAAATAAAATAATAATTTTTTATTAAATCCGATTAAATTGTTTTATAATATTAGCACAATAGGAGGGTGGCTTATGGATCAAAAGGATTGGTTTATGCTCAAGACCATTTTTGAAGAGAAGAATATGACGCGATCTGCAGAGAAGCTATACGTGTCCCAACCTTCTCTGAGCTATCGATTGAAAAACCTCGAGTCAGAATTTGGAGTCACGTTGTTTTATAAAACGAAAAGTGGGTTGGAGTTCACCACAGAGGGAGAGCATCTCGTCTCATATGCCGAAGACATGTTGGAGGCATTGCAAAGAACGAAAGACGAATTACAAAACTTACAAAGCAACGTCCAAGGGACTCTTCGAATTGGAGTCTCGAGTAACTTCGCTCAATATGTATTGCCTGAGATGCTGCACCGGTTTTCTGAGCTTTACCCTAATGTCCAGTTTCACGTGCAATCTGGACTAAGCAATGAAGTCTATGCCATGTTGCAACAATCACAAGTTCATGTAGCGATTGTACGTAATGACTATACATGGCACGGTGAGAAATATCTCCTGCGTGAAGAACAGTTACAAGTCATTTCCAAAGAGAGAATTGATCTTAATTCACTTGATGAACGAAGGTTAATTAATTATGAAACGGATCGCTCATTAAAAGAAACCATTAATGGATGGTGGATCGACCAGTTTAAGAATCCTCCTACAGTTGAGATGGAAGTCGACCGACTTGAAACGTGTAAAGAAATGGTCAAAAAGAATTTCGGATTTGCCATTGTGCCTGACATTTGTCTTCTTGAGTCAGATCAGTTGTATAAACAAGGCATCTATAGAAAGAACGGGGAACCCGTTACGAGAAATACGTATTTAATGTATCATCCTCAAACTCAAAATCTATCGATTGTACATCGCTTCATTGAATACCTTAAAAACAATCAAATCTGATAAAAATATTTTATGAGATACTCTAAAATATTGATATTTCATTTATTGTAAGTGCTTTCTTATACTAGAAGTAACAAAGAGGTACTGCTTATGAGGAGGACTTACAATGGAAAGCTATTCTAAATCGTATGATGTCATTGTTGTTGGTGGAGGAAATGCAGCGTTTAGCGCAGCGATTTCTGCACGTGAAAAGGGAGCGAGTGTACTCGTCGTAGAAAAAGGTTCAAAAGATAAACGCGGGGGTAACTCGTACTTTACAGATGGTGCGATTCGCATGGCTTATGGTGATCTTGAAGGGCTCCGCTCTGTATATAGTGACTTAAAAGATGACGACTACGACCGTGTTGATATGCCTGTATATGGTGAGAAAGAATATTACGATGATATTATGAGAGTGACAAATGGTAAAAGCCAACCCGCATTGGCGAAGGTTCTAACATCACAATCGTATCCGACGATCAAGTGGATGCAATCACACGGTGTGGAGTTTATCGTTAACGAAAATCAATACTTCGAAAAAGATAACAAAATGAGCTTCTGGGGCGGGCTACCGGTTAAAACGTACCAAAAAGGCATCGGTCTTATGACGGCTTGGTGGAAGCGTGCGGACGAATTAGGCGTTGATGTTCTGTATAACACGAAGGGGACTTCACTCGTAAAGTCTGACAACGCAATTACTGGACTTGTTGTTGAGCAAGACGGTAAGGAAATGCAAATCGAAACAAAAAGCGTGATCCTTGCATGTGGTGGCTTTGAAGCAAGTGAACAAAAACGTATGAAATACATCGGTGATGAATGGAAAAATGCGGTCGTACGTGGAACCGAGCATAATACGGGTGATGGACTTGATATGGCGATTGAAGCAGGGGCTACGCCATTTGGAGATTGGTCAGCGTGTCACGCACATACGACGGACTACAATGCACCACGAGTTGGTGACTTTGAGAAGCCAGGGGACATTTATAAGAAGTCATCGTATCCCCTTGGTTTGATCGTGAACAATGAAGGTGTCCGGTTCGTTGATGAAGGTGCGGATTTTAGAAACTATACGTATGCTAAATATGGAAAAGAAACATTAAAGCAACCTGAACAAAAGGCATTCCAACTTTACGATCAAAAAGTACGTCCTCTTCTTCGAGTAGAGTATGAATTGGAAGAAGCGTCCGTTGTGAAAGCTGATTCTTTAGAAGAGCTTGCAGAGAAAATGAACGTACCGAAAGAGAAGTTCTTGGAAACAATTCACGCGTACAATGCGTCCGTTCAAGAAGGTGACTACGATCCAAGTGTAAAGGATGGCAAGTCTACAAAAGGGTTAACTCCAGCTAAATCAAACTGGGCACTTACATTTGATGAGACCCCATTCTATGCTTACCCAGTAACGTGTGGAATTACCTTTACGTTCGGTGGTATTAAAGTGAATGACCAAGCAGAAGTACTCAATTCAGAAGAGCAACCGATTGGTGGTCTCTATGCAGCAGGTGAGATGGTTGGCGGTTTGTTCTATGAGAATTACCCAGGCGGTTCTGGGTTAATGTCGGGTGCGGTATTTGGTAAATTAAGTGGTGAAACAGCGGCTTCGTACGTAGAGACCATTACAACGAAAGCATAAGCAACATCATCGCATCAGACTGTCGGAAAGCCCTGTGTCTAAGACCAGGGCTTTTTCAGTGGAATGGTGTTTGTGGGGAGATTGACTCTTTTAGTTTTACTATAAGAACGAAATCCCGTCATAAAAAGATTGATGTGGCGATTTTGGAGCTTGATGTTGGGGTTTTCAAGATTCTTCCCCTCATAATTACGACAACCGCCGCTTACTCATTGGAAGTACGTATCTAGTGTGTTTAAGTTTCTCAACAGTCGATCTACGCTGAACTTCAGCGTAGATTTTTTTGTTATCGCTTCACCTTTTTCAATAAATCGGGTATAATATAGATTAATCACATTAATTTACTTGGGATTAAATCGAAAGTAGGTGGAGCAGTCATGGAAAAGATTGTTGAGGCAACAGTTAATGATGCTTGTCACATTTTGAATTTGCAAAAGCTAGCGTATGTTTCTGAAGCGGAGATCTACAATGACTACACCATTATGCCACTAAAAGAAGATCTTGAGACAGCGAAGAAATCGTTTGAGAAAAATATCGTGTTGAAGTACGTGGAAGACGACGTAATGATCGGCTCTGTTCGTGCGTTTCAAGAGGATGGCGTCTGTTACATTAATAAATTAATGGTTCACCCTGCTTGTCGCAATCGAGGAATTGGTCAAGCGTTAATGGAAGAAATTGAAGCTAAGTTTGATCCAGTCGTGTACAGGTTGTTTACGGGTGCAAAGTCTGAAAAAAACATTTTTTTTATATGAAAAGCTTGGCTATAGCGTCTATCGTACGGGTAAATTTGATTTTGAGGATACAGAGTTTGTTTTTATGGAGAAGGAACAACGACCATTATGAGTTTACATCCAGCGATTAGAGAGGTCATTGAACGTAGTCAGCATGAACAATTACCGTCCTCTATAGAAGAAATTGAACAGCTAAGAAGTGACTATGTTAAAGCGCGACATGCAAGTAGTGTACCCGAAGCGATCGTAGCCTCAACTGAGGATTTGTCTGCAACAGATGGTGAACACTCTGTTCCGGTTCGTTTGTATACACCAGAAGGTACGGGACCATTTCCTGTGATCGTTTATTACCACGGTGGCGGTTTTGTCGTTGGGGATCTTGAAACGATCGATGGGTTTTGTCGATATCTCTGTTACAAAAGTGAAGCGATTGTCGTATCCGTCGATTATCGACTTGCTCCAGAGCATCCGTTTCCGGCAGCTTTCGAAGATGCTTATGTGGCAGCGAAGTGGGTAGCAACAAATGCTCAGCAGTACGGAGGAGAGCCAAAGCGATTAACGCTTTCAGGTGATAGCGCTGGTGGGAATTTGGCAGTCGGTGTGATGTTGAACAATCAACTTCATAACGATTTTGAAGTTGATGCACAGTTGTTGTATTACCCGTGGCTCCTTCTTAATGATCAGTCTGACGCTCATCTCGTTCATGGCGAAGGATTAAATCTAACGACCGCTCAACTTCGTTGGTACGAGTCATGTTATGCGCCTAGCCATTGTTGGAAATCAAATCCGCTATTAGGTTCTGCATCCGGTGCACCACCATCTGTCATTATAACCGCAGAGCACGACCCACTGCGTGATGATGGACTACGCTATGCAGAACAATTACAAGCAGCAGGGACAAAGACGGCCATCCATAATTATTCAGGACTTGTGCATAGCTTTATTCATATGATGAACGGCGTAGACGAGGCTAAAGAAGCGGTTGATACGAGCATTACGGAATGGAAAAGTCATCGAATAAATTGATAACAAAAAACGGCATCGCTCATCATGAGTGATGCCGTTTTAGTATTTGTCGCCTTCACGACTACAACGCAAAAAACTCCCACAAGCTTGTGGGAGCAAGAGCATTAATCATTTTTAGAAACACCCCAGAAGACAAATCCATCTTGATAACGGAAGTTGTCAATATATTCTTGGGTTGTTGCTACGCGTTTGAAATCGCCAATACGGACGACCGGGACATACTCCCAGTACCATTCCAGAACCTCATCGTATTTGTCTTGTGCTTCTTCAAGCGTTGAAGAAGCACGGAAGTCGTCGACAACCGAAGGTACTTCACTCCAACCTGGATAATCCGGTTCATGAAAACATTTGAACCTGGTTCTGCTGCGGAAACGTTTGCTAATACGAAAATGTCATACGCATTTTCATCTTGGTTCATTTCAAGTAACGTTGGCCAGTCGTACACTTCAATCGCTACATTGAGACCCATTTGTTCCATCTGTTGTTGGAGAACGACTGAGCCGTTGTATTGATCTTCGTAATCACGTGTCGTAATAATCGTAATTTCTTCGCCGTCATAACCGATGTCACTTAAATAATCGTCCATATTACTCGGGTCGTTCGTGTTGTAGATGTCTTGACCGACATCACTTGGCCATTGTTCGAGTTGATGGTACATCATAATGTTGTGGTTGAGAACGTAATAGTCATCGCTTGCATAAGCGCCTGTTAAAATGGCTTCACTATCAATGGACGTTGCTAAGGCTTGTCTTGCATCTTGTTCTGTAAAGAAGCCTTCTCGTTTATTGAAGTGAATTGTCAAATAGGCGCCTGGATACGTATGGTTTGTTAAATTTGGATCACTTTCAAGCTGGTCGGCGTTATCGAATGGCACCGCGTGAGCGACGTCAAACTGTCTGGACTGCATTCCTGAAACACGGGTAGAAGAATCCAAAATGAATTCAAAAAGCAATTTATCAACGAGAGCTTCTCTCGCACCTGCAAGACCATCAGCTGGTTCATCCCGGATAGCGTAGTCTTCAAACTTTACGAGTTTAATATGTTGGTCTTGAATCCATTCATCGAATTTAAATGGACCAGTTCCAATGTACTCTTTAACACCAGTGCCATCAGCTTCTTCAGCAATTTCAGCAGGCATAATGGCTGGGAATCCTACGCTGTTAAAAGCAAGGATTGGCAGAGCAGTTGCCATCGGCTCACCTAAATCTAATACGACCGTCTTGTCATCAAGTTGTTCAATAGTTGCTTCATCTGGAAGCTTGTTGCCGTTACCTGGGGAGTCTAGCCATTTATCCATTGAAGCAACTACATCTTCAGCGGTCATCGTTTCACCGTTATGAAAAAGAACATCTTCTCGCAGAACGAACTCAATGGCAGTACCGTCTTCGCTTAATTCATAGGATTCCGCCAGCATCGGTTCGATGTTGTACGAGGAATCGACCGTTACGAGACTTTCATAGACGTGTCGCATCATATCTGACGTTGCAATAGCGGATGATTCATGTACGTCAAGAATCGGAGGTTGTGCGGAGTAAGCAACTTTCAACTCTCCTCCAGTCGTTGCTCCTTCTGTCGGTTCAGCAGAACTTTCTGAATCTCCTGAGTCATTCCCACATGCGGATAGAAGAACAGTGCCAATCATGGTAACCAAAGCAAACCTAGGAAACTTTTTCATGTTTGTCATCCCTACCTTTAGTTAGAGTCGTGTTTGCGATCTTTCGCTGTCCATTCAAGGATATGGTTAGCAAGTACATTCGCCGTTTTAAGGACACTATCAATTTCAACGTATTCATCAGGAGAGTGAGCGCCTGAACCGACGGGTCCAAAACCGATACCTGGTCGATCGTAGTATTGTGTGAAGCGTGCATCATTCCCGCCTGTTCTGCCGATGATTTGTACGTCATTCGTATCGAGCACGTCTTTCGCTGTTTGAAGAAACTCTTGTACATAGTCATTATCAGGATCTTGATACCATGCTTCTGTTGTCCAACCGTACCACTCAATTTGTGGGGGGTGTTTTCTTAACCACTCATCATCTTCGACAGCGTTTAAGATCGTCTTCTCCACTAAGTCACGAATTTGTTCTCGTGTTTCACCAGGGATAAAACCGATGCGACATTCAATGGTTGCTTTCCCTGCAACATTGGACGCCCAGTCACCAGCTTGGAACGTTCCGATATTTAAGTTGACGGATTGCTTATCAGAACCACGTTGATAAAGTTCAAATTGAACTTCTTCAGCGCGGGTTTCTTCAAGCTGTTGAAGCGCATGATAAATCGGATACATTTTACCGATCGCATTGACGCCATCTTGGGTTCGGCTTGCATGGGCGGTTTTACCGTACACACTTACGCGGAAGTACATTACGCCAGTATGAGAAACGGTGACGTTTAGGCTGTGAGGTTCTGTCGTAATAAATCCGTCAGTGACGTACCCTTCGTCAAGACAAGTGAGCGCACCACCTGCACCGCCGGACTCTTCTTCAATCGTGCTGTGCAATTGAACGGTTCCAGCGGCTTTAAGCCAAGATCAAGTAATGCCTTTAGTGCAAACCAGTTCGCGAGGAGACCGGATTTCATATCCATAGAACCGCGACCGTATAAACGATTTCCTTCAATAATTGCGGCGTACGGATCTTTCGTCCAGAACTCGATTGGCTCTGCAGATACAACATCAACGTGACCTTCGAGTGTGAGTGATCGTTTAACGGAATCACCATGGTAGATGCCGATCACATTGTAACGGTTATCAAAGGAAAGGCCCGAACTGGAGAAGCCTTCATGGTCTTGAATCTTTTCATAGTCTGGCTGAACGGTGACGGTCTCTAGCCCAAGATCTTCATATTTTTGTTTCATAAAATGAATCATCTCTTGCTCCGTGCCAACGACGCTCTTAATACGTACAGCTTCTTGAATGGCTTCAATTAACTCTGTCTGGTTTTCGTTAATATAGTGATCAATTCTTTCCTTTGCGGAAAGCTGGACTTTCATAGATTCTCCTCCTCATCTCTCACTAGATTTTGCTATTTAGGTTCGAACTCTTTTGCTACAGCAGGGGATATACCACCAGCTTTTGCAGGTGGGCCAATGCTAATCATATCGACGACAACCATTGTAGGACCTGGTTCTTGAATGGCGTTTTCTAGTGCTTCTCCAAAATCATCGGTCGTTTTCACGCGAGTTGCCTGAAAGCCGATAGATTGGGCAAGTTGAACGAAGTCTGGTGTGTGCAAATCGACAGCAACACGGCGTCCGTATGTTGCATCTTGGATGTTACGCAATACGCCATAGCCGTGATCATCAAAGAGAACGACGACTAGCGGGAGCTTTTCTTCAACAGCGGTTGCCATCTCACCTAAATTCACCATGAAACCACCGTCTCCAGCGAATACGAGGCATTTTTGGTTTGGTTGTCCAATTTGTGCGCCAATCGCTGTAGGTAAGCTCTGCCCGATTCCTCCTCCTGTCGCGTGGATGGACGTTCTAGGCTCATAAATCGGATAAGTCGGTGCCCCCATTGATAAGCTGGAAGTGTAATGTCACGAACAAAGATGGTGTCCTTTGGCATGACACGGCGCATATGATCGGCAATTTCTCCATATGGACTCATCGCTTCGCGTAGCTCACGGTCTACTTGAACTTTGACTGCTGTTACTTCAGCTAAGAAGCTTGATTTATCAATGAATGATTCTCCTTCAAATTGCTTTGTAAGGGCATCGAGTATGTCATAAGCGTCACCGATGAGTGCATGTTGGCAATCATAGTTTCGGTTGATCGATAGGGCGTCGGCATTAATCGTAATGTGCTCATCTGGAATAGGGACAGAATAGTTTCCCGTTTCGTTCCAGCGAAAGCGTACGCCAATACTGATCAGTAAATCGGCTGACTTCAAAAGCTCGATTGTCGGTTTGGTTGCCGCATAATTTCCGATGCATTGTGGGTGATCTTCTGGTATGGCACCTTTTCCAGACTCGCTCGTAATAACAGCTGCACCAATTTGCTCTGCGAACTGTGTAAGTAATCGATGTGCAGAAGCTTTCACGACACCTCCACCGACCCAAAGCACAGGTCGCTTTGCTGATTGAATCTTCGAAAGAACTTCTGAATCGAGCGTAAATGTTCCTCGATTTAGTTGTGGTTCTTGTTGAATGATGGAACGATTGACGAGTTTTGATTGCATATCAATCGGAATTTGAATTGTAATCGGTCCTGTAGGCTGTGCTTTCGTCTGTTTGATTGCTTCACGTACGACTGTCTGGATGTTCGTCGGGTCAGTCACTGCAATGGCCGTTTTACATGCACCATCCATCATTTTTAATTGATCTTTGCATTCATGAATGTACCGTTTAGACGTTCCGACAAATGCACTTGCCACGTCTCCTGTAAGGTGTAAAAGTGGTGTACCTGCATTCCAGGCTTCTGTCAACGCACCAGCTGCGTTGCCAGCGCCAGCTCCTGTACTCGTAAGAACGACACCGAGCTTTCCGGTAGAGCGAGCATATCCGTCAGCCATATTTACGGCACCACTTTCGCCACGAGCGTTGACGATTTTAATCTTATTGCTTCGAAGGAGCGCATCGTACATCGGCATGTTATGAATACTGACAATTCCGAAAACGCACTCGACACCTTCTCGTAGTAACTCTTCAACGATTAAATCTGCGGCTTTTTCTTCGGTTCTAATCTTCACTTCTGAGGAACTCATACTATACCTCCTAAATAATAATACGTTACCGTTAGTATTTGTCTTGCGAATGAAATCTCCTTCTAAATAATAAAAAAATTTACGATATAAATTGTGAAGAAGGTAGATAATCTGACAGTGAAAAGAGAGAAAAGCCTTTATAAATAAAGCATTTCGCAAATTATTCATTGCATTCATTTTGCGTCAAAAAAAGTTGGGTGAAATAAAGATACTGTTATTATAATCATGAAAAAAGCCCACGATTACGAAATCGTGAGCGCCAGATTTATTTGCGTGAACCAACGTGCTGGATGTAATCCTTAATAAATGCTTTCGCATCGACGTGTTTTGCGACGTGCACGTTTGGGGTTCGCTGTAGTCCGTTTTTATAATCACAGACCGTTTGACCGTCACAAAGTGTGCTGTTCGTTTCAACATCGACGTAGTAAGGGTACGTCGACACGAAAGGTTTACCGATTGCTACGGCAATGGCGAGTGGGTCGTGCATCGCAATTTCTTTTAAACGATTTCGCTCCCAGGAAACGTTGAAATAAATAGCTGTTGCTTCTCTAATAAATGTATAATAACTCGTTCCTTTTAGAGACTCTACGTCCTCTTTTGACATAAGGGCTTGTTCTGTAACATCTAAACCAATCATTGTCAGTGGAACACCGGAATGAAGGACTAGTTTTGCAGCTTCTGGATCAACATACATGTTAAATTCAGCAGCAGGAGTTACATTGCCGTTCCCATTTGCAGCGCCGCCCATAAAGACGACTTCTTTTAGGCGATGTGCGATTGAAGGATCCTGCTGTAAGGCAAGCGCAAAGTTCGTCATTGGTCCGGTAAGAACGAGGGTAATTTCACCAGGATAATCATGCGTGATGCGAATGAGATAGTCCCATGCGGATTCTTTCTCAGTGCGATCGATAAACGGTGCGTCGTGGAGGGCACCTCCGATTCCGTCATCACCGTGAACCGCATGTTCAAAAAATGCTTGTCGTACGAGTGGTTGATTGGCACCTGCAAAGATCGGAACGTCTAAGCCAATCAAATCCAATACTTTATGTGTGTTGCAAATGGCTTTATGTAGTGAGATGTTGCCGGATACGACCGATACACCAAGAACGTCTACATTGGGTTGATGAGCGAGTAGTAATAGGCCAAGAGCGTCGTCAATGCCAGTGTCGACGTCTACGATTATTTTTTTTGTCATGATTGTCCCCTTTTCAATAAAGCTGCATGCTACACTTATAGAATAGTTCAAAAAGAAAGGTAACTCCAGTAATGAATGAAAACCCGACCGGGAAGAAACGGTACGCATTAGCGTTAATTTTGAGCATGTTGACGGTGCTCGGACCGCTTAATATCGATATGTACTTACCTGCTTTTCCCGACATTGCCAGCGATTTGTCGACGTCACAATCCCTTGTGCAAGCAAGTTTAACGGCTTGTTTATTAGGACTTGCAATCGGACAGCTCGTCATTGGACCGATCAGTGATGCAAAAGGGCGTCGAATGCCGCTTATGATTTCTGTGTTGTTATTTGTGCTTGCCTCATTGCTCTGTGCGCTAGCCCAAAACATTGAGACCCTTATTGTTGGACGCTTTCTTCAAGGGTTCACAGCGGCAGCAGGTTTAGTCGTCTCTCGAGCCGTGGTTCGAGACGTGTTCGATGGAAAAGCGTTAACGAAGTTCTTTGCATTACTGATGGTTATTAATGCCGTTGCTCCTATTGTTGCGCCGATTGCAGGTGGTGCACTCCTTGCAATTCCAGCGTTTGAATGGGACGGAATTTTCTATACGTTGTCGTTCCTCGGCTTGATTGTCGTTGGAATTGTTTATTTCAACTTAAAAGAAACACTGCCAGAAACAAAGCGTTCACCAAGTTCCTTGAAACATATCGTGACAACCTTTTATGAGTTGTTAAAAGACCGGACGTTTATGGGGTTTGCTCTTGCGTTAGGGTTTGCCCATGGCGGGAGCTTTGCATATGTAGCAGGAACACCGTTTGTCTACCAAGGTATTTACGATGTGAGCCCTCAGCTGTTTAGCGTGTTGTTCGGAATTAATGGGCTTGCGATGATCATTGGTTCGTTTGTTATTGGGCGCTTTAGTGGCGTCATTCGTGAGAGAACGCTGTTGTTTACAGCGCTTGTCATCGGTGTGAGCGCTACGTTCATTTTGTTATTCATGACGGCGATTGAAGCACCACTCGCTGCCATTGTGATTCCAATCTTTGTCTATATGACGGGGATGGGAATGATTTTGACGAGCTCATTTACGTTAGCTATTGCAAAACAAGGCCACCGGGCAGGGATTGCAAGCGCGTTGCTTGGTGTATTTCCGCTACTTATTGGAGCTATCGTTGCGCCAATTGTTGGATTAAACGAAGGTTCAGCAGTACCGATGGGACTGCTTTTGTTTAGTACTTCGCTACTCGCATTAGGGGCGTATGTCATGTTAGCAAGAAGAAGAAAGAGTAATTAAGTGGAAGTGAGGAGGACCTTAGATGATTAGAAAAATCGAACATGTTGCACTCGTCGTTCATGACTTAGCTCGTTCCATTGAATTTTATCATCGTTGTTTTGGATTTAACGTACGGCTTAAAGGAGAGAATAAGACGCGTGAAATGGCGTTTCTTTATTTAGAAGATGAGCCAGACGTTGAAATTGAATTGATTCGGGATAAAGTAGATTTAGGAAACTACGAAACGAAGAGTGTGATCAATCATATTGCATTTACAGTTGAGCGTTTAGATGAGGAAGTAGAGAAGCTGCAAGAAAAAGGAATTACATTTCTAACGGATGCACCTAAACCAACGTTAGATGGCGGAGTGATGATCCTTTTTCACGGTCCTGATAAAGAGCTGTTGCAACTCGTCGAGCGTGGCACATCGTAAAAGCAAGGTGGAGATCACAAGGTCTCTGCCTTTTTTTTAATGGGCTGAATTACGTGTTCAAAGCAACTTTATGAGGGGAAGGTGAGGCATTTGACTCCGAAGAAGAGGCGTTTACTCGTCGGGATTTTACTATCCACGTCTTTTTTTGAGTGTACTAAATCAGTTTTTATTAATCACCGCTTTCCCACAGATTATGTCTGACTTTCAAATTAACGCAACAGAAGTTCAATGGTTAACGACAATTTTTATGTTATCAATCGCGATTCTCGTTCCGATTACAGCGTACTTAATCGATCGCTTTACAGCGAGAGCGCTATTAATGGCTGCTGTATTGAGTTTTTTGGCAGGAACGTTTGTTGCAGCGATAGCACCGAATTTTGAAACGCTCCTCGTCGGGAGGGTGTTGCAAGGCGCTGGATCTGGCATGATGATGCCACTCATGCAGACGATTTTGTTACTCGTGTATCCTCGAGAACAACGGGGATATGCAATGGGGCTCGTTGGACTCGTCATTAACGTTGCTCCTGCAATTGGTCCAGTCATTTCAGGCGTGCTAATCGAAGCATTTACGTGGCGAGCGGTATTTGTTCTCACGTTGCCCCTCGCGCTTTTTTTACTCGTACTTATTTATTTCTTTATGGAAAACGTTACGAAGCAGCGTCCGACGAGCATTGATATATCGTCGATTTTACTATCTACTCTCGCTTTTGGTGGGATTTTGTACGGAGTGAACAGTACCGATGACTCTGCATTGGCTACGATTTTAATTTGGGTCGGGTTTTTGGCGCTCATCCTCTTTGTCATCCGTCAGTTTAGACTTGAAACCCCCGTACTTGAGTTGCGTACGTTTCGTTCGCCATTGTTTGCATTGGTCATTGTCATTACAACGCTGTCATTTAGTTTATTGATCGCTGGAGAGACGATCTTGCCGATGTATGTACAAAATGTTCAGTTGTATTCAGCTTTTCATTCGGGATTAATTATCTTTCCTGGAGCGATTACGCTCGCTGTTATGTCACTCGTAGCAGGGAAATGGTTCGATCGTTATGGAGGACTTCGTCTAGCGCTAATCGGGTTTGTGTTGTTATGTAGCTCTTCAATAAGTTACGTATTCATCTTGTCCCAAGAGACTCCCGTCGTCGTCACAGCATTGTTGTTCATGGTCTTTATGGCAGGCATTGCGATGATTAATATGCCGCTTACGACAGCTGCATTAAATGCACTTCCGAATGAATGGATTTCTCACGGAACAGCAATTACGAATACCGTACGACAATTCGGTGGTTCGATCGGTCTTATCTTTATTATTTCGTTTATTACAAGAGCTGCCCCAGAAGCGGGTGGTGCGAATCCGATCGCTTTTTTAGAAGGGGTACAAGCGGCGTTTTTAGCAGCGTTTGTCTTTTCTTTAGTTGGCTTGTTGTTAACCTTACTGTTGTTCAAAACGAAGACGAGCTAAAAACTACACATAATCTCCACATTGGCTCCATTGTTCCTCCATTTAGAATGAGTATACTGTAAGTTGTAAGCACATAGTTTGGGTGAACGAACGTGTGGAAGAATGTAGGTATGATTAGTGTGTTTCTTTTTGCGGCATTTGCAGGTATGCTGATCGCAAAAGAAAGTATTCAAGTAGAAGATGACAATGAAGCAATCACTTTTGAGGTGCCTCATTTAGAACATTCAATGGATGACAACGAATCTGTATGAAACTTTACATCGAACAAGGAAACAGCTGCCGGCGGCAGCTGTTTTTTTATGAGCGTGTGTGGTCGACTCGGGCAAGGACTGCAATCGTTGATGCTTGTCCTGTATAAGTCGTACCTGAAACATCATCAAAATATTTTTCAACAAGAAATCCAGCGTCAGTGAGCTCTTGCTCTAGTTGTTTCAAAGTGAAGTATTCATTCCAAATGTAGTGAACGACCGTTTCTTCTTCTGTTGTAACCACTGTTTGTTCGAGCGTAATGTTTTTTTGTGTAACGGGTATTTTTCGTTAACGTAAGATGTGGTTCATTGGACCAAAATCCTGGGGATGGATGATGTTCCCAAGTCATCGCTTCTTCAAATGCATCGTATTGATGCATTGAAAAGACATCGAGAAATAACTGACCTTCAGTAGTAAGCGTTTGTTTTAAATTGTGCAGTAATGTTCTGCGGTTTTCTTTAGATAAGGCGCCATAATCACAATAGATTACTGTTGCGAAATCATGAAACATCTCGGTTGGAGGTGGTTGAAGGTAATCGTGCACATAATAGGTGCTCTGACTGTCATGAGCTTTTGCATATTCAATTGAGCGACTAGAAAAATCAAGTCCAGTCACGTTATGCCCGAGCTTTGCAAAGCGTTTCGTATAAAGACCAGGTCCACATCCGAAATCAATGATTCGTGGGCCAGCGATTGTCGAGATAAATGCAGCGGATTTATCAATAAGTGGTGATTTCGGGTAGCACCCTCAAACGAAGGATCAAGGTGTGCTTGTAACATGTTTTTGGAGATGTGTTCGTTTGTCCAAATCGAACCTTCAGATGGGGTGAACAGACTCGGTAATGTTAATACGTGAGGTGGAATTGTAAACACGTTTTGTTCCTCCAATTTGAATACATACAGAGACTCGTGAGAGTGTCTGTAGTAGTTTTAAGAATCAATGAATGAGAGATCGACCTTTTATGTATGTCACATTATCATGGTAGAATTACGAATAGCAAACGAGAACGAGGAGGGGTTTCCATGATGACCATTGCAATGATCGGGATTGGCGCAGTAGGTGCTGTTTACGCAAATCTATTAAACCAAGACGAAACGACAGAACTTTATTGCGTGATGGATGATAAACGAAAAGAGCGATACGTACGAGAAGGGATGAACGTAAACGGCAAAGAAACCAATTTGAACTACGTCACACCAAGTGAGGTAAATAAAGGGATCGATTACGTGATTTTTACCGTTAAGAATACACAACTTCACGCTGCAATGGATCTCGCTCAGTCCATTGTTGATGAACGTACGACGTTTTTATCGCTATTAAATGGGATTGATAGTGAACGAGAGTTATCTGAGCGGTTTGGTGAAGATCGTGTATTGTATGGCTTGACGAATGGAATTGATGCAACAAAAAACCTTCATGACGTGTTCTATACATATCCTGGAACTCTGTATTTTGGTGAAAAACGTAATGAACAGATCACCGAACGTGTACAACAGTTACAAGCTGTGTTTGAGCGAGCGCAAATCCCTTCGGTTGTCCCCGTCGATATGGAACGTCAATTGTGGCATAAATTTATGGTGAATGTCGGTGTAAATGCAGTGAGTGCAATCTCGCGCTCGACACACGGAGTTTTGCGTGACTCTGAAGAACTATTGAATGTGAGTAAGCGGGCGATGAATGAAGTTATTCAGGTTGCAAATGCAAACAACATTGATCTTACAGAACGTATGGTTGATGAGTTCTTTGAAAACGTTTGGACGAAAGTAGGGTACAGTGGAAAAACATCGATGTTGCAAGATATCGAGGCGAAAAGAAAAAGTGAGAATGATTATTTTGCAAAACGTGTCATTGAGATGGCAAAAAAACACGGAATTCCTGTACCTGTTAATGAAACGTTATATGCATTCGTACATCATGAAGAAAAGCGCTTTTGAAATGACGAAATGTCATTAATGTCAGATTATCGCACGATCTTTTTTTGAAAAAAATGACTGGACATTTGAACGAGGAAGCTATAGTAATAGAACTATAAACACATTCGCTTTCGTAGAAGAATCGACATCTTTAGTGGGAATTTTACAAAAAATGCCGTTGGGTTCAGGGGGTCTACATGAATAACGCAGACATCGTATTAAAGAGCCGTGCAATCTTTACTGGAAATGAAGAACAGCCGTTTGCGGGCGGTCTAGCAATCTCAGGGAATAAAATCGTCGCTGTTCTAAAGGACGAAACGATTCAATCTTACATAACGGATGAAACGACCGTGTATGAATACGGTGATCAACTGATCATGCCAGGGTTCCACGATTTCCATGTTCATCTATTTGCAGGCAGTTTATCCGAGCAAAGTGTGTTACTTCATGCAGCAAAGTCAGAAGAAGAAGCTGCACAAATGGTGAAAGTATTTGCTGAAGCGCACCCTGAAGATGAATGGATTTTCGGTTTTCGTTGGTATCATATTTATTGGGACCGTCATGAGTTGCCAACAAAAGCGACTCTTGACCGACTTATTCCAGATCGACCCGTCTTCTTGTTTAACGATGAGTGTCACGGTGCATGGTTAAACAGCAAAGCGCTAGACATTTTAGGAATTACTAAAGAAAGTGAAAATCCCCCGTTTGGTGAAATTGTTAAAGATGAATATGGAGAACCGACTGGCTTTTTGTATGAGACTGCGATGGGTTTCGCTCAACAAGCGTTTGATTCGCTGTCAGAAAGTAAAAGAAGACATCTGCTGCAGACATTTCTAGAAAAGGCTGCAAGTTATGGGGTTACATCTGTTAGCGATATGCTCCCATTACCAGGGTTATCGCTTGGAGATTTAGAGATGTACAGAACGTTCGAAGAAGAAGGGATACTTACGACGCGGATTCATTTTATGTCCGCATTGGATGGAGATTTAAATCTACCGAAACACCTTCGTGACATGTACAAAAGTGACAAGCTAAAGTTTAATGGGCTAAAGCAGTTTCTTGATGGTGTACCCATTGCGTATACTGCGCTTTTAGTGGAACCGTATTCAGATAATGAAAATACCGTTGGGGATACATTAATTCCGTCAGATGTTGTACGGGATTGGGTTGTTGAGGCTGATAGTGAAGGATTTCGAGTGCGCTTGCATGCATGTGGTGATGGGGCCGTTAGACTCGGTCTAGACTGTTACGAAGCTGCACAAGTTGCAAATGGTGTACGAGATTCAAGGCATACAATTGAGCATATTGAAGTCATTCATGAAACGGATTTACCGAGGGTAGCACAACTCGGGGTGGTTGCGTCTATGCAACCGGAACATTTAGCAGCAGCAGAACACTTTCACGACAATGTGTATGTCGATCGTTTAGGAAAAGAAAGAGAATCTTTAACGTGGCCGATTCGAACGTTGCAAGACCAAGGAGCAGCAATTGCCTTTGGTACGGACTTCCCAGTTGTCGGGCTCGATCCTTGGTTAGAAATTTATCGAGCGGTTACGAGAAAGCATGATGACGGTCTTCCTGAAGAGGGTTGGAATGCAAAAGAAAAAAATTTCACTTCAACACGCGTTGCAACACTATACGAAAGGGTCTGCACATGCAAGTTTCACTGAGGACCGGCTCGGAACGTTAGAAGTAGGCAAGCTTGCTGACGTTATTGTGCTAAAGCAAAACCCCTTCACATCGTCTGAAAGCGAATTGAAGGAGATCAAAACAGCACTTACGATCATGGATGGAAAAGTCGTTTATGAAGCGTAAGTCGATCATACATGAAAGTAAGGAGGTGTCCGCAGTTTTTCTTTGCTAGCCTATTATTTGAAATAAGGGGGTCTTTAAAATGAAAAAGTTTGCAATCGGTACATTGTTTC
The DNA here is from genome assembly GCF_000698185.1 of Geomicrobium sp. JCM 19055. Lineage (NCBI taxonomy): Bacteria > Bacillati > Bacillota > Bacilli > Caryophanales > Geomicrobium > Geomicrobium sp. JCM 19055. The sequence goes on along the minus strand of NZ_BAXL01000004.1, from coordinate 96,087 downwards.
TAGGGATGGCTGTTCTTAGTGCATGTGGTAATGGTGGAAGCTCAGATTCTGACGTTGCAGGTAGTGAGCAGGAGCTTGCTGAAGAATTGTATTTCTTTAACTGGGGTCATAACATTGATGAGCAAATTCTCGCTGATTTTGAAGAAGAGTTCGGTGTAGAGGTCATTTATGATACGTATGCGTCCAATGAAGAAATGCTTACCCAAATTAATAGCGGTGCAATCTCCTATGACATTATCATCCCGACAGACTATTTTATTGATCGAATGATTCAGATGGATCTACTTGCAGAGCTTAACATGGAAAATATTCCGAACTTTGAAAATATCGCAGAGGAGTTTCAAGATCTAGAGTTCGATCCAGAGAATCGTTACTCTGTTCCTTATCTTTATGGCAGCACGGGCTTAGCGTACAACACAGAAGTGTTTGAAGAACCACCGACAAGTTGGGAAGTACTTTGGGACCCAGAATATGCTGGCAAAGTAACCGCGCATGACACATCTCGAGACTTTGTGTCGCTCGCTTTGCAAAGACTCGGTAAAAGCATTAACGATTTAGACGATGCTAGCTTAGAGGAAGCACAAGGATTTTAGGTGACCTTAATGCGAACGTTTTGAAGTATACGACTCAACCAGCAGCAGAACTTATTAGTGGACAGTCGGTCGCATCACTCGCTTATTCCGATCAAGCTGGAATTGCGATGGCAGAGAATGACGCAATTGCTTATGTCTTACCTGAAGAAGATGGTGGCATGCTTTGGATGGATAATTTCGCAATCCCATCGAATGCGAATAGTCAGTATACAGCAGAGGTCTTTATCAACTTCATGTTAGATGCAGAAGTAAGTAAGATGCTCACCGATTACATTCCGAGCAGTAACCCAAACGCGGCTGCTAGAGAGCTCATGTCAGAAGAAGAGTTATCGAATCAAGCTTCGTACCCTGACATTCCTGAGTCATCAGAATACTATGTTGATCCTACACAAGATGAAACGAGAGCAATCAACCGAATCTGGAACGAAGTTCGAGCGCAATAGGAATACGAGTCAACAGCCTTCTAGTGATATAGAAGGCTTCTTTAAGAAGGGAGAATTCAGGTTGAATGAGACGATGGTAGAAATTAAACAAGTAACAAAAGCATTTGATGAAGGCATTGCAGTCAATAATCTCAATTTAACCATTCGTGCAAAGGAATTTATTACAATTCTTGGACCGTCTGGGTGTGGGAAGACGACGACGTTACGGATGATTGCAGGCTTTGAAACACCTACCTCAGGTGAGATTTGGCTTTCAGACAAAGAAGTGGGGCGATTAGAACCGTATCAACGCGACGTGAATACCGTCTTTCAAAGCTACTCGCTATTCCCTCACATGACTGTTTTTCAAAACGTCGCTTTTGGTCTCAAGATGAAGAAGATGAAAAAGGATCAAATCGCAACAAAAGTGAAAGAAGCGCTGGCGCTCGTCCAGCTCGAATCGTTTGCTGATCGAAGCCCAAAGCAACTTAGTGGTGGTCAACAGCAACGGGTCGCCATCGCAAGAGCGATCGTTAATGATCCGAAAGTATTATTGCTTGATGAGCCACTCGGTGCGCTTGATTTGAAATTACGCAAACAAATGCAGTTGGAATTAAAACAATTGCAACAACGCTTAGGGATTACGTTTGTTTATGTCACGCATGATCAAGAAGAAGCGTTAACGATGTCAGATCGAATCGTTGTTATGAATAAAGGTGAAATTGAGCAGCTAGGGACGCCTCAAGAAATCTACGAACATCCACGAACACCATTTGTCGCAAGCTTCATTGGTGAAGCCAATGTATTATCGGGTGAGGTGCAAGAAGTGCAAGCTGACCACGTTGTTGTTGCAATCGGAGACATGTTTGTGATCGCTAATCATAATCCAGACGTGAAAAAGGGAGATGAGATTCTTTTTTTCAATTCGTCCTGAGAACGTTCAATTCTATGAGTCCAATGCGACACCGTTTACTGTATCAGCAACGTTACAAGAAATCATCTACGCCGGTGCGATTATTAAATTCATATGCGAAACAACGAGTGGGCAACGATTAATCGTTCAAGCTAGTGGCGATCGGTTGCGTACAGTAAAAGAGGGAGATGAGATGATTATTGGTTGGGATGCGAAGCATGCGATCGTATTGTCGGCGTAAGAATAGCAGGTGTGGACAATGAGAAAAAAGACGATAATTATACTCGGTATTTTCTCAGTTATGGTGTTTTTGTTTTTTTACATACCTTTGTTTGTAGTGATGGCATTCTCATTTAACGATTCGAGTGTAGGTACGGTATGGACGGGATTTACAACGCAGTGGTATGAATCACTCTTTTCTAATCGACAAATTCTAAGTGCCGTGCAAAATAGTCTTTATATTGCTGTTGTTACGACCATTATCTCGACGATCCTCGGTACGTTAGCAGCGATTGCTCTGTATCGCTATAACTTCCCGGGCAAGCGATTTTTGAATGTAATCTTCTACATTCCAGTTGCGATGCCTGAAATTGTTGTCGGCATATCATTGCTCGCGCTTTATGCGATGGTCGGGATGACTCTCGGCTTAAATACGGTCTTTCCGGGTCACGTTGTTATGGCGACTTCCTTTGTTATGCTCGTTGTTATGGCACGGTTACATGGATTTGACCCTGCGATGGAAGAGGCTGCGAAAGACTTGGGCGCAAACAAATGGCAAACATTTTGGCGTGTTACATTTCCGCTGATTTTTCCTGGAGTGCTGGCAGCGTCATTGCTCGCGTTTACGATTTCTCTTGATGAATTTGTTGTTGCGTTTTTCACAACAGGTCCTGGTTCTAATACATTACCTGTTCTTATTTACTCAATGGTTCGACGTGGCGTCTCTCCTGAAATTAACGCCTTATCGACGATTATGCTCATCTTTATCGTCATTGTCGTCCTCATTGTTGGACGAGTACTCATTCAAATTCAATCAAGAGGGGGAGATCGTTCATGAAACCGATTCGGAATGCTTACGCTCTCCTTTCTCCAGCGATTGTCTGGTTAACACTCTTTTTAGTCGTTCCGGTGGCGCTGATCACAGTGATCAGTTTCTCAACAGACGGTGGATACGGTCTCATTATTTATGAGTTTAGCTTAGATGCTTACATTCAAGCTTTTGATCCATTTTATTTACAGATTATTTGGCAATCGGTCGTGTGGGCGTTTGTCTCCACCGTCATTTGTTTAGTCGTAGGTATCCGTTTGCTTACTTTATTGCTCACTCAGGTAAATGGAAGAATATCTTGTTAATTCTCGTTATGATTCCTTTTTGGAGTAACTTGTTAATTCGTTTATATGCGTGGGTCATTTTATTAAATAATGAAGGGGTGATTAATCAGTTCTTGCTATCGATTGGCTTGATCTCAGAGCCAATCACAATGTTATATACTCCATTTTCAATTGTCGTTGGGATGGTTTATGGGTTTTTGCCGTTTATGATCTTGCCAATCTATGCGTCAATTGAGCAGTTAGATCGAAGGTATCTAGAAGCTGCAGAAGATTTGGGAGCAGGTCCTGTTTCGACGTTTTTGCGTGTAACATTGCCGATTACGATGCCTGGGGTGATTGCAGGTGTGTTTATGACATTTATTCCGGCAGTTAGTGTCTTTGTAATTACGGACTTACTCACAGGAAACCGCTTAGTCATGATCGGAAATGTGATTCGTGACGCTTTCGTCGTTGAAATGAATTGGCAGTTAGGTTCTGCGCTATCCATCTTACTCATGGCACTCGTATTATTGTCTGTATTAATTTTCACACGCTTTACGTCTAGTCGGTCAAAGAAAGCGACACGTTAACACATCGTTTAATCTAGGAGATGGAAATATGGAAACTTTATCAATGTGGGAAGCAACATCAACACAGCGCCTACATCGCACATCGTTAGATCAAGATGTATCGACAGATGTTGTCATAATTGGTGCAGGTTATACAGGGTTATCGACCGCCTACCATTTGCAAAAACAAGGCATTCAGACGGTTGTTCTCGAGCAGAGTTATGTCGGCTCTGGAGCGAGTGGTCGAAATGGGGGTGAAGTGTTAACGGGTTATCACGGTTCAATGAAGCATTGGATGGAGAAAAAGGGAGAACAGGCGGCAAAGGAAATGTTCCAACTCTCATTAGATGCGATTGACCTCGTGGAACAAATCATTCGCGAACAAAACATCCAATGTGACTTCAAGCGTAATGGTGATTTCTATGCGGCTTATAAAGAAGCAGATTTAGATGCGATGAAAGCCGAACAAGAAGTGCTACACAAGCACTTTGATCATACGGTAGAGATCGTTGAACGAAACGAACTTCGAAACGAACTTGCGACATCGTTTTACGTCGGAGGAAGGGTAGATCCAAAAAGCGCTCACTTTCATCCGTTTAACTATGCGGTCGGTCTTGCAAAAGCAGTCGAAGGTCACGGAGGAACGATTTTTGAACGTACGGAAGCTTTAGCCATCAAGCGTTCGAAACAACAAGTCATCATTGAAACTGAGAAGGGCACGGTGACGGCAAAGGAACTTGTCATTGCCACGAATGGCTATGCTGGACCCTTGCATAAAACGATTCAAAGATCGGTCGTCCCGGTTGAAAGCATTATGATTGCTACAGAATCACTGCCAGAAAAGCTTGTAGAAACGCTAATTGTACATGATCGTGCCGTTGCTGATTCTAAGAACCTCTTATATTATTTCAGGCGTACGGCAGACAATCGGCTTGCTTTTGGAGGGTCAGGAAGAAGCTCATCAAAACGAGATCAAAAGCGATTGTTCGAAAATTTACACAAAGGGATGTTGACGGTTTTCCCACAATTGTATGATCGCAAGATTGCATTCGAATGGGGCGGAAAAGTTGCATTTACGACTGAAAAGTTGCCTTATATCGGTCAATTAGACGATGGAACATATTATGCGTTTGGTTATGCAGGACATGGTGCTGCAATGTCTTCGATGCTCGGTAAACAACTAGCTGAAGCCATTTATTCTCATACGCCCGTGTCCATTCCGCTAGCGAAACGCCAATTGCAGACGATTCCATTCCATCAACACTATCAAAAAGGGATTTCATTGATGAAGTTTTATTATAAGCATCAAGATCGTCGCTAAATCTGAAAAGAGGAAGGATAATCATGCTTAAAACAGAATCGTTGGATGAACCGTTAATACGAGCAATGAAACCGAATGATATTATAGATGTCGCAGCATTAGCTGCAAAGGGATTCGGGAACGAACAGATTGTATTCAAAGAAAAGCATTATGAAAAGCACCTTGAGCATTTTCCAAACGGTCAGTTTGTTGCGGAATTAGAAGGGAAGATTGTCGGTTCTTGTTCGAGTCTCATCGTGGATATGAGTGATTATGCGAAACAGCATACAATATCAGAGATTACGGGTAATGGCTATTTCCACAATCATAACGGTGATGGAACCCATCTTTACGGTGCAGATGTAGTGGTTCATCCGTCGTATCGTGGACGTAAAATTGGACATCGTCTTTATGAACAACGGAGACAGCTATGTAGAGAGTTAGAGCTAAAAGGGATTATGTTCGGTGGACGAATCCCTCACTATCATCGCTATGCTCAAGAGTTGTCTGCGGAGGAATACTGTCAGCGAGTCATTAATGGAGACTTACAAGACCCGGTGATGAGCTTTCAACTAGGGCAAGGCTTTCAATTTCAAAGAGTGCTTGAAGGATATTTGCCAAAGGACCATGAGTCTTTAGAATACGCAACGTTAATGGAATGGAAGAATACAGGCGCGTAAAAAAAGGGAAGCCATCGGCTTCCCTTAAAAAATTCCTAATTCTTCTTCACGATCAGGAATTCATAAATTAATTGATCTAATTCTCTGGATTTCTCTAGTACGTCGGGGTTATTCAGGCCCTTCTCTTGGGCAAGTGTGTTCATTTCATTACGGAGTAGGTCGATGTTGTTCGTTACTTGTACGAGTGGTTGCATCCGGTTCCCCCCTTAAAGAAAAAATCACTAGCAGAGAAATTAAGATAAGTACGAGTACTATTACGTACATATTACCCGTTAAATAGCATAATTGAAACCAAAATTATTGCAATTTTAGTGAATTTTTTTTACTAAACTCGTTTCCCCCTTGCTTTATAGCGGTTCTTTAGATCGAATATAAACATAAAAGCATAAGCTTTTTACTTGTATGGATGTAAATTTGAGGAAAAATGAAGCGATCAGAAGACACGTTGCCTTAGCTATTCGATAACACATGCATTATGCATATATACATACTAAATGAGAGTATTCCCTTGCTGAATCAAGTTTTGTTTGGCATATAATTTGCAGTTTACTTAGGAAAAGGTATAAGGGGGAAACATTTTGGAGTATGGAATCATGTCAGTTATACCCATTCTCATTTTAATTGTGGGCATTATCGTTACGAAGCGATTACAGGAAATGCTCATATTATCGGTATTTGTATCAGCGTTACTACTCTATGGGACAGGTTTTTTTTACTGGGTTCATTGAACTCCTGTATATGGCGATGGCAAGTGATACGTTTCAATTTCTTGTGTTGATTATTTTTGGATTTGGTGCGATGATTGCTATTTTTGAGAAGTCAGGGTCGTTGCTTGGGTTCGGGAGTACGTTAGCGAGATTCGCGACAACTCCTAAGAAGAGTCTATTAACGACGTGGTTTCTCGGTTTAATTATATTTATTGATGATTATCTGAATGCATTAGCTGTGTCGTCATCCATGAGAAGCATTACTGACAAGAAGCTAGTGCCCCGTGAACATTTAGCATATACCGTCAATGCCACTGGTGCATGTATTTGTGTGCTAGTACCATTTACGAGCTGGTCAGCTTTTGCAGTTGGTGTTGTGAATGATTATAATCTCGGATTTTCAGATTATGTTGCAGCGATTCCGTTCATGTTCTATCCGCTTGCTGCAGTCATTATTGCATTGCTTCTAGCTGTAGGACTCTTACCGAAAGTAGGGCTAATGAAAAAAGCTTATGAACGTGTGGAACAAGGTGGTCCGACGATGCCTGAGGAAAAAGGTTCGGCAATTGTTAAAGCTACGATCAATACGGATGTAAAGAAATCAAGCCCGTTAAATTTCATTATTCCAATTATCGTTCTAGTGGTTGTTATGATGTACTTTGATAATGATCTCATACACGGAATTATTGCTGCGCTCGTCGTTCAAGCAATCATGTACATATCGCAAAAAATCATGACACCGACTCAGTTTATGACCAACTTTGGAGAAGGTCTGACAACGATGACGACGCTTGCGTTTATTATTCTTCTCGCATTAGCACTCGGTGAAGGAAATCGAGAGCTCGGTTTATCTGAATATATGATTGAAGTGTTCACGGTTTTCATATCGCCTCAATTACTACCTTTAATCGCCTTTTTGGCGTGTGGGTTCATTGCGTTTATTACAGGGAATTTCTGGGCGTTAATCGTACTTGTTGCTCCAATCTTTATGCCTTTGTCGTTTGAGATGGGTGTGAATCCGTCCTTAATGATTGCAGCGATTATGTCAGGGGTTGCTCTCGGGAGTCAGGCGTGTTTTTATTCAGATGCCATTTTTATGACCTCTGCCGGGACAGGTGTATCCCCAGTATTGCAAGTACGAACGATTATGCCTTACGTAGTATTAGGGGTCATCATCGCGACATTGTTATTCCTAGGTGCAGGCTTTATTTTCTAGTCGTTCGTTTGACGAAGACAAGCGTTTCGCAATAGGTGAAGCTAGGGAGAGGTATGATTGCGAAGAAACGTGGATCCAATTAAGAAGAAGCCCAGATCATATGATCTGGGCTTTCGTACACACTCTATTAGAGTCCAATCGATAGATACTTCGTCTCGAGGTATCCTTCGATTCCTTCAGGGCCACCTTCGCGACCGATTCCACTTTCTTTCATTCCTCCAAACGGAGCTTGTACAGCAGACGGACCACCGTCATTCCAGCCGATAATCCCGTAATCTAAGTTTTCGGCAATGTAGAGTCCACGACGGTAATTCTCTGTAAAGTAGTAAGCAGCTAAGCCGAATGGCGTGTCGTTGGCAATCGCGATTGCATCGTCAATTGACGTAAAGGTCGTAATCGGTGCAACGGGACCGAAGGTTTCTTCATGCATGATCACCATCTCATCCGTTACACCGTCAAGCACGGTTGGGTGCACGAAGTAGGTTCCTTTTTCCTCGTCTTGAACAAAAGAACCACCTACGAGTACGCTTGCACCTTTTTCTTTCGCGTCGTTAATTTGGCTAACGATTTTATCGAATCCGTTTTTGTTAATGATCGGGCCGATGTCTGTTGTGGGATCTGTACCGATGCCGACTTCTAGTGATTTTACTTCTGCAGCTAATTTGGACGCAAACTCGTCTTTAATCGCTTCGTGAACGATAAGGCGATTTGCGCAAATGCACGTTTGCCCCGCATTGCGATACTTCGATGCAACAGTTTGCTTAACTGCAAGATCAAGGTTTGCATCTTCATCAATAATTAATGGCGCATGACCACCAAGTTCCATGGATACTTGTTTCACGGTGCTTGCGCTCTGTTTCATGAGAAGCTTACCGACGTTTGTTGAGCCTGTGAACGTTACTTTCTGAATGATTGTGCTTTCCGTAAACTGCTTCCCAATCATGACGCTATCGCCGTTCACCACTTGCAAAACGTCTTCAGGAATGCCTGCTTCGTGGCCTAATTCAACGAGTCGAATGGCAGTAAGTGGTGTGTCTGGGGCCGGTTTAATAATGAAACTACAGCCTGCTGCTAGTGCAGGTGCTGCTTTACGTGTAATCATCGCAGCAGGGAAGTTCCACGGTGTAATGGCAGCGACAGGACCAACGGCTTGGCGAGTGACGACAATTCGCTTTTCCGTTGAAGAAGCCGGAACCGTTCGACCGTACACACGCTTTGCTTCTTCAGCGTACCACTCAATATAGCCAGCTCCGTAGACGACTTCGCCTTCAGCTTCTTTTAAAGGCTTACCGTTTTCAGCTGTAATGAGCGCTGCGAGTTCTGCTTTGTGCTCAAGAATTAAGTTATACCAAGTACGAAGTCGTTTGCTACGATCTTCAGCGGTCGTTTTTGACCAAGTGCGGTAGCCTGCTTCAGAACGTTCAATCGCTGCTTTAACGTCTTGTTCAGACTGCAGAGAGATTGTATCTACAATCTCACCTGTCGCTGGGTTTTTGATTTCAATCGTCTCTGTTGTAACTGTCATGTATGACACTCCTTACGCGTTTTGAAATGCAGCTTGAACGATATCAAGACCTTCTGCAAGTTGCTCATCTGTGATGACGAGTGGAGACAGGAAGCGTACGACGTTTCCATTCACACCTGCAGTAAGAAGAAGCAATCCATTTTCATTTGCATACTTTGCAATCGCTGCTGTACGCGCTTTATCAGGTGTCTTCGTCTCGCGATCTGTGACGAGCTCAATGGCCACCATCGCTCCTAGACGGCGGATTTCTCCGATTCCGTTATCTGTTTTCATCCATTCGTTCGCACGATCTTCAATCGTTTGACCGATGTGCTCGGCGCGATCATTTAATTTTTCTTCTTCAATAATGTCAAGAACAGCAAGTGCTGCGACACATCCGAGTGGGCTTCCTGCATACGTACCGCCAAGCTCTCCAGGATCTGCTGCATCAACGATTTCAGAACGACCGACTACGCCACTGATTGGAACGCCTGCTCCCATTGATTTCGAGACAGTCATTAGGTCTGGAACAATATCGAAGTGTTCAGATGCGAACAATTTACCCGTTCTTGAAAATCCTGTTTGGATTTCATCAGCAACAAAAACGATGCCATTGTCTTTACAGAATTGAGCGACGTGTTGTACGAAGCGTTTCGGAGGAACGATAAACCCGCCTTCACCTTGTACTGGCTCCATGACAACACAAGCAACCGTTTCAGGAGCAACTTGTGATACGAAAAAGTTGTTAAATTCTTCAATGATGAAGTCTGTGTAACGCTCTTCACTCATTTCCTCAGGGCGCTTGTACAGATACGGGTAAGGCGCTTGATACACTTCAGGAGCAAAGGGACCGAACCCGAACTTGTAAGGCTTTACTTTACTCGTCATGCTCATCGTCATGTTCGTACGTCCGTGAAAGGCTCGGTTAAACGTAACGATCGCTTGACGACCAGTGTATTTACGAGCCATTTTAACCGCATTTTCTACGGCTTCAGCACCAGAGTTTAGGAACAAGGCTTTTTTCTCGTGATCTCCTGGTGTGAGGTGAGAGAGTTTTTCTGCCAGTTCAATATACGGTGCGTACATCATGACGTTAAACCCAGGGTGAATGAATTGATCAATTTGCGCTTTGATTGCTTCGTTGACTTTCGGATGATTGTGACCGACGTTAATCGTACCGATTGCCCCTGCGAAATCAATGTACCGGTTGTCATCTTGGTCGTAAACAATTGCACCTTCACCTTTTGCGGCGATGTTTCGGTTACCGTTTCCAACACCTCGTGCAACGTAACGATCTCGTTTTTCTTGCCATTCAGCCGTGCTTACGTTTGTTTGAACTGTCATGATAAATGCCTCCCATAAGTAGTATTTTCTTTTTATTTTGACTGTATATCTGTAAAATAAAAAGCACCAAAAATAAAAATTTGATGGTACCAGATGAGGGGATACGATGATTACCTTTCAAATCGATCGGACGAGAAGTAAAACGTATTTGTATCAACAACTATACGAGCAACTAAAGCAAGCGATATTGCAAAAAAAATCTAAAAGCACACGATAAGTTACCGTCAAAGCGAGAGCTTGCTGCGAATGTAAGTGTGAGCTTTAATTCAGTGAATGCGGCGTATCAACAGTTGGTCGCTGAAGGTTACGTGTACGCAAAGGAACGTATGGGTTACTTTGTTGAAGAAATCACGATGTTTGAAGTCGAACCAAATGAAGCGTTGCAAGAAGTTCCAGAGCATTTACGTGAAAGTGAGAAGGTCAGTGAGCACATTGCTTCGTTTTCGCATATGAGTGCTGATCATGCTTCGTTTCCGTTAGATAGTTGGTTGAAGTGTGAGCAACAGGCACTAAAGGCGCAACGAAAACAACTAGAGAACTACGTGCATCCACAAGGGTTGTATACCGTCAGGCAAACGCTAGCTCGGTTTTTACGTTTAACGAGAGGTGTGAAATGCCGTCCTGAACAAATCGTACTCGGATCAGGAACTCAGCAATTGTTGCGGCAGCTTTCTTCTATTATGAATCCAGATACAACGTATGGCATTGAAGAACCTGGGTATCAACGATTGCGCCATCTGCTAGAAAGTGAGGGTCGTTCAGTGGCATACGTCCCACTCGATGACCAAGGTGTCTCTGTGTCATATTTAGAAAAGAGTCGCGTTTCGACGGTGATTACGACACCATCTCATCAATTTCCAACTGGAATCATTATGCCGATCTCAAGAAGAATCGAGCTTTTGAACTGGGCGGTAACGAACGAGAATCGGTACATTATTGAAGATGATTACGATAGCGAATTTATTTATGACGCCGATGCCGTACCGTCACTACAAAGCCTAGATGGTTCCAATCGCGTCATTTATACCGGTACGTTTTCAAAGTCGTTATTACCCGGTCTTCGAATTAGCTACATGGTGTTGCCGGTTCCTCTTCTTGAAAAGTATCGTGACAAACTGGCATTTCTTATGTCCTCATGTAGTACACTCGCGCAACTCACATTGCAGCGCTTCATTGAGACAGGGGAATACCAGAAACATATTAAAAAAATGACAAAGCTTTACCGAGTGCGGCGAGAGCGTTTAATTGAAGAACTTGAGAGGGCGTTCGAACACACAATCGAAATTACTGGTGCTAATTCAGGGTTGCACTTTGTTGTAACAGTTAAATTAGAGCGAGGCGAACGAGAGATTTTAGAGCGCGCGAAGGCGCTCGGTTTAGAAGTTTACGGGACAAGCCGTTTTTATCAACAAGTCTACACATCAACGCATCCGAGCCTCGTCATCGGGTTTGCGCGGCTAAGTGAAGAACAGATGGAAGAAGCAGTCACAACGTTAAAAGAAGCTGTGTACGGTGTGTAGTTAGGATAGAATGAGACAGATCGAGCGCCAGTTAGCATGACTCACGTTTCGTATTTTCTTACACGTCTAGAAAAGGTAGGTTGTGACATACCAAGGCTTTTGGCGGCTTCTCTAGAGTTTCTATGTTCGTCTGCGGCTTGCAAGATGACGTTTTTCTCGATGCGTTCTAGAAATTGGCGGAGTGTTTCGCTTTCGTGCTTTTCAAAAGCGAGTGATTGTTCAGGGTCTGTAAATTGAAGCTCTTTCTTAAAGTCGTCAGGTGAAATCGTGTCGTTCTCAGCAAACACACACACGCGCTCAATGGCATGTTGGAGTTCGCGAATGTTCCCTGGCCAAGAATAGTGTGTCAATGTTTCGATGGCTTCACGCGAGAGTTTTTTTCTGTTGATGATATTCTTCATTAAATTTTTGAACGAATTGATAGGCTAGCAGTGGAAGGTCTTCAAGTCGTTCTTTTAATGAAGGAACTTCGATTTGGAACACGTTTAATCGGTAGTACAAATCAGATCGAAATTGCTTATGATGTACTAACGTTTCGAGGTTTTGATTTGTGGCTGCGATAATTCGGATGTCTGCTCGCCGTTTTTCGGTGCTTCCGATTGGCAAAAAGGTTTTGTCTTGGACGAGTTCTAACAGCTTGGCTTGCATGGCATAAGGAAGTTCAGCGATTTCATCGAGAAATAATGTGCCTCCTTCAGCCATTTGAACGAGCCCTGTCTTGCCGGTAGAATTGGCACCACTAAACGCTCCCTTTACGTAACCGAACAGTTCACTTTCGAGTAATGATTCTGGGATGGTACTACAATTCAGCGTTAAAAAAAGAGTTCGAGCGTCTTTGGCTGTAATCATGAATGGTACGTGCAGTATAGTTTTTCCCGACGCCTGTTTCACCTGTCAAAAGAACTGTAGATGGCAAGGATGATATTCTCGTTACCTTCTGTTCTAAAGATTTCGCCGCCTTGCTTTTCGTAACGGCGCGCTTATTAGATTCTCTTGAAGGCGCTTGCATATAAAAGCGGTGCAATTCGAGAATATACGTTTGAATGAGGTCGTTGATTTCATCAATGCTTTCATCATCTTGTCCGATATGTTCGAATTGTTGGCTAATGGAGATGATTAATTCGATCTGTCCAGTTTCGTTGTAAATTGGTTTTGCAACCATGAGTTGTTTCAGATGTTCATTGATGACTTGTACACGAGTAATTTGCTTTTTCTGTTCGAGTGCGAGACGTGTAACAGAAGGGTTGAGGATGCCTTGTTTTTCTAAATCACTGACATGTTTGCCAGCCATTTCAGCTTGAGATAGGCCAATGCCTTCAGCGCTAATGTGATTATTCCAAACGACAAAGCCTTCATGGTCGGCAACGAATACAGAAATAGGAAGTTGATCAAGAACTGCTTGTAAACGTTTATTTTGAAATAGCTGGTTGTACTGCATTCACTACTCTCCTCGTCTTTTGTATAGCGTTTAGTGTAGCATAGTTCCATGCGCTGTATGGTTGAAGAAGATCAACTTTATAGGGGGAATATCTATGAATCTTGAAACGAATCGGTGTAAACTTCGTGCTTTAAAAGCGTGCGATCGACAAGGTGTTTTGAGAGTATATCAAGATGAACAAGTTCGAAGGTATTTAGGTGGGCCGGTGGAGGAAGCGTTAATTAAACGTTTGATTAAACGCTTAGACGAGCCGGATGAGGGGCGTTTTGCAGCTGTCATTGAGAAGAGGACGGGATCTTTTATTGGAACGGTTTCAATCGCTTTACATCATGATCAAATCAATGATGAGGTCTCATATCAACTACTTCCTGAATGGTGGGGAAAGGGATATGGGAAAGAAGTAGTCAGCGCCGTTATAAAGTATGCATTTCAAAACCTTCACTTGATGAAGATCGTTGCAGAAACGCAAGCGGCAAACACTCGATCTTGTCATTTGCTAGAAAGTGTAGGAATGAAAAAAGAAACGACGATCGAACGTTTCGGTGAACAGCAGATCATTTATGCGATTAAAAATAACAACTAACGCGCAGCGGAACGATCCGCTGCGCGTTAAGTTATGCTGCTTTCTTTCGGAAACTAAGCACGAGTAATACGAGTAAAGATAGTGGCAAACCAATAAAAACTGGATGAATGCCGAATGGGTGACCGAGCAGTTGCCAAGATACAGCAAGAATGAGGCCTGTCCACATTGAGGCAAGACCGGCAACTTTATCTGGCCGTGACCAGAACAGACCGATCAAGATAGGAGCGAACAGTCCGGCAACGAGAATAGCGGACCCTGTCATCCATAGTTCTACAAGCCTTGGGATTAATAACGCAAGGCTAAGCGAGAAGATGGTCATAGCAATGACCATAAGACGGCTAACAGACAGTAACTTTTTGTCATCGGTTATGTTGAATACCGGTTTTATAATATCGCTTACCATGATCGTTGAGCCCGCAATAAAGAAGGAATCTGCACAAGACATAATGATGGCAACGAGTGTGATGAACATTAATGCTGAGAGCCAAAACGGTAACGCTCCGAAAATGACATCATAGTAAATGAGATCAGGTCGATCCGTTTCAATGCCAAGTCCTGCCCGAGCCATTACCCCAATGATAATAATCATTAGTCCGGTGACGAACATGAGAATAACAGCAACCCAGTTTGCTTTTAATGTGGTTGATAGATTCCGAGCAGCCCAGACACGTTGCCACGTATCTTGTCTTACGAGCATTGCAGCACCAATGGTTGCAAACGGCATCAGAAACTCAGCGAGAGGCATGTTGAACATTTGTAAGTAATCATTTGCAATGACTGGACTAGTTTCAACATTGCTTACAACATTGTCCCAACCACCTGTGTAATAGTAGACGAACAAAAACATCGTCAAAATACCGAGTGTTTGAATCGTACCTTGAATTGCGTCTGTCCAAATGACAGCTGTGAGTCCACCAAGGTAGGTTTTTAGTGTAATGATGATACAAGAGACGATAATCCCTACGGTCATATCAAGACCGAAAATTAAATTCAGTACCGTTGCAAGCGCGACGAACTGCAGACCTGTGAGAGCTCCAAGAGCGGCGATGTTCCCGATGAAAGCGGGGTACCTCGCGGCACTTCCGTAACGTAGTACAGCATAATCACCTACTGAGAAGAGCTTATGCTTGTCCCCTAGAATGCGAATGCGCTTTGCAAAAAAAGAGCGTAAAAATTGATAGTGCTAGCGCTAAAGAAACGACTAGCCATACTTGACCAAGTCCGAATTGATACGCATCTGTCATAAATCCGAGCACGGTTGAGCCACCAACTGCAGCGCCGATGATCGTTAAAATCATTGGGATTAACGGCATCGCTCTTCCGCCCATGTTGTATGATTCGTACGTATTCGTTTTTCGATAGAAATAATACGAGTACAACAAAATAATTAAAACGTAAGCAACTAATAGTGCTATTAAGATTGGCTGTGTCGACTCAGTGATGTACATTCCAATTCCCCGTTATCGTTTAGTTTTCTTGGCACCAATCTAAGATAAAGGCGCCAATGGTTTTCGTAGCTGTCTTTAGACTATCCAAATCAATGTACTCATCAACCCCATGCATGTTTTCGCCCGTTGGGCCGTAGCACGTGGATGGAATTCCAAATTCCTCAAATGCACGAACATCTGTCGTTGCTGTAAACGCCAGTCGTTGTAACTCCGTTCCAGTCGTTGCGATATGTGCTTTTTCTAGAACATCGTATAGCTCGGTATCGCCCTCTTCTTCACGCCCTGGTGCGCTAAATCCAAAGAAGGAAACAGTAGGTGGTTGTTCTTTTAACCATTCGTCTTTTGCTGCAGCATCTAGAATCCACTGTTTTACTTCAGCTTGAATTTCTTCAGGCTTTTGATCTGGGTAAAATCCGATCCGTGCTTCAAAATAACATTCGGTCGGTACGCTTGATGCCCAATCACCGCCATGAATGACGCCAACGTTCACATTTAGAGGGTGTGCATGGTTTTCAAAGTGTTTATGTTTCGGTCGTTGATTAATGTGCTCACGATAATCATCAAGTGCGGCGATGAGCTTGCTCGCTTTATTAATGGCGTTTTGAGCACGTTCTGCCCGTTCAACGTGAGCGCCTTGACCACGAACATTCACGCGGACCCACATAACACCGAGTTGAGTTTTCATGGCTTGTAAGTTTGTAGGTTCTGGAATCAACGCACCGTCAGCAACGTAACCTGCATCAAGCAAGGCAAGGGCACCGTTTCCAGTACATTCTTCTTCAATAACCGTTTGGATTTGAACGTCAGCACCGAGTTGAATTCCTGATTTTTGAATTGCTTTTAATGCGTAAACCATGGCGGACACGCCGCCTTTCATGTCGACAGCACCACGACCATAGAGGCGATTTTCTACAATGGCAGGTTGGTAAGGAGCGTGTGTCCATAGATGCTCAGGTTCAGCGCTAACAACATCAATGTGTCCTTGCAAGATTAAACTCTTACCTGTTTTTTTGCCGTCATTTTTCCACTCTCCAACAATGACTGGACGATTCGTATAGTCCCATTCTGGAGGACCGTAGTTTTCGTATTTGCGAAGGCGTTCTGGATCAGGATCAAAGGCGTTTGTTTCAAGTTTCATATCATCAAGTTGATGACGAATGAAGTGTTGTACTTGTGCCTCGTTTCCGAGTGTGCTTTTAAAAGAGGTCAGTGATTTTAGGAACAAAAGTTGCTCGTCCCATAGCTCTTCAATGGCTTGATTCACGCGTTCGATTGATTGATTTGTCATGAATAATCCTCCTGCATCATTTGGTTTGTATTCTGTTATTGCAAGAAGGATGCCAACGAAAACATTTAGAATATGACTTTTTTTAGGGTGAATTCTTTGTTTATTTGTACAATTTGATTCAATCATGAAAGATAAAACGCTATTATATTCAAATATGAATCAATATCCTCTGGGAGATGTGCATTTGATTCATATTTGACTCAATTATCTTCGTTGTTTAAGCAAATTGCGTGCTGCGTGTAAAAAATAGGTGAAGTAAGGAACTGTTGCTCCGACTCTCGTCATCGGTATTATCGTGCCAATATTGCGTAGCAAGTAGGATCTGTGACTGAATCTTGTATGGAAGACCTTCATCGGCGTGATTTTGGCCCGATTGGCATAATCATTGCATTGTAGAAGCTTAGGAGGGGTGACTGATGCCTAACAAACTAAGCAAAAAGATCAATCATGAACGGTTTAATCGTTATGTGAAACGAAGTTCAGAAGTCGGGAGAACTGACAATAATGGGTTGCACCGTTTAGCGTTATCTCAGGCTGACAAAGAAATTCGTGACCAACTGAAGGTGTGGTTTGAGCAAGCGGGGTTAACGACTACGGTTGATGACTTTGGGAATATGTACGGTCGAAGAGAAGGGAAAAACCCTCATTTAAAACCGATTGTGATCGGCTCACATTTAGATACACAGCCATATGGGGGACGATTTGATGGAGTTCTTGGCGTATTAGCTGGATTAGAAGTCGTTGAATCATTGAATGACGAACGCATTCAAACAGAGCGTCCAATCATAATTGTAAATTTCACAAATGAAGAAGGAGCACGGTTTCCGCAACCGATGCTCGGGAGTGGCGCTATTACCGAGCATTTTAATAAGTCATTTGTTTATGAGATTCAAGACGAAAAAGGCATAACATTTGAGCAAGCTCTTCAAGAGATCGGTTATGTTGGGAAAGAAGAGTACCGTCTAAAAGAAGCAGAATATTACTTAGAATTACACATCGAACAAGGTCCAATGCTTGAACGAAACGGCAAAAATATTGGTGTTGTTGGTGGAATTCAAGGGATGGATTGGTTAGAAGTAAACGTCATCGGTGAAAAAAAATCACGCAGGACCAACTGCGATGGAAGACCGAAAAGATGCCCTAGCGAGTTCGGCGCGTATGATCTCAACATTGTATGAAATAACAAATTCTTATAGCGGTTTAAAAACGACGGTCGGGAAGCTACACGTGCACCCAAATGTGGCGAATGTCGTACCTGGCAACGTGGAGTGGGTACTTGATGTTCGTCATGAAGACGATACGTTGCGAATGACTGCACTTGATGAGATGCGTCATGCTCTCAAACAACAAGCAGCGCTTGATGGAACATCGGTTACAGTCAATGAGTTGTGGGCGAGTCCAGCCGTTTTATTTGATGAAGATGTGTTGGGAGCGATTGAAAAATCGACGGATAATCTCGGTTTAACGAGAATGAAACTATATAGCGGGGCAGGACATGATTCGAAATACATGCCGTATTTCGGGAAAACGGGAATGATCTTCATTCCGAGCGTTCAAGCGTTAGCACCGGGAAGATGAATTAAGCCATGATCATGATTTACACAATGGAGTAGAAGTCTTACTTCATACAGTGTTGCAACTTGATGCTAACTAATTGAAAAAAACGCCGGGACAAAAAAATCCCGGCGTTTCAATCGTTACGGACTTACATCGAGTGTTCTCGTACCACGATGGAGTAGGAATACGTAAAACCCAATAAAGAAGAGGGTGAAGTAAATCGGTAAGATTGATTCGAAAAGCGGATGACTCGTAATCATAGTGATTGCAACACCTAATGCGATATATAGTGCACCCTGAACCCAATGTTTGTAAAATCCGAAGCTAATCGACCATCCGATTAGGAAGAATAGTAGGATACTCGCCGAATAAGATAAAGACTCTACGATTGAAGGAAACATGCTTTGATTTTCAATAATTCTATCTGAATACAGTTGATCCCATCCGGTTGCTAACAGCACTCCGTGTATCAAGAACGAGAGTAAGATTGTAAAGATCACAATCACGACCGTAACGAGGATTCCTGAAAAGAGTACGCTTCGAAAGTAAATCCGACGTGTAAGTCCTGTGGAAAGGTAGTGGTTCAAAAAGCCTCCCATTGAGAGTAGTCCGACAATGAGCATGAATACAGTGGTTGATGAAAAGGACCCTTCAATAAACGTCCACGTAATTTCGCCTTGAGTAAAGTATGTTACGACATTAATCCCAATATAGATGAGTAAATAGATGCTAATATACCATAATGACCATGATGAGAACTCTTTTGTTTGAGTACGAATGGCGAGAGATTGTTTACTCGTCATCTTCATTCTCCTCCTCCGTTAAGTGAATAAAAAGATCTTGAAGGGAAACGAATGAGCGTTCTAAATTCAGCTCAGCTAAGCGACGCTGATCATCGTCAGTAAATGAACCGTAAATCATGACGGACTTCGTCGGTCCGAGCTGTTGGGTGGCGACAATCGTTTTGTCTTTCGAGAACTCATTTACGCTTTGTTCGTCTCCGGTAATGCGGTATCCGCGCTGTTGAAATGCTTCCTTATCTTCGTGAGTGAAAAGTCTTCCGTTTTTAATGATGATGACTTCTTCAAATAACGTCTCCATTTCAGAAATAAGGTGAGTGGATAGAATGATCAGCCTAGGATGTTCCATAAAGTCGTTTAGCACTTCTTTGTAGAACAACTCCCTTGCTGGAGCGTCCATCCCTAAATAGGCTTCATCAAAAATGGTCACAGGAGCTCGACTGGCTAAACCGATGACCACTTGCATTGCAGAGGCCATTCCTTTGGATAATTTGGCCACTTCTAAGTCTTTAGAAACCCGAAACCGTTTTAATAGTTGATGCATAGTCGTGATCGAAATTAGGACGGAACTTCGCATAGGTTTCAATATAATCGCCTACTTTTTCCGTTTCATATTCGAAGTTATGGTCACGAACGAAGATCATTTGCTCCACTGCGTGTTCATTTTCAAACGTAGTCTCGTTATTAAGCGTTACTGTCCCGTTTGAAGCTTGTTGAAAAGCAGTGAGAATGGATAATAAGGTTGTTTTACCAGCGCCATTCCGACCTAGAAGCCCAACGATTTTGGGACCTTCAAGTTGAAATGAAATATTATGCAGAATCGTTTTTTTGTTTACGTGTAAACGAGACTTGATTAAAGTTAATCTTCATTTGGATGTCCTCCTCTTTTGAATATCAATGAGTGCAATTCATCTTCAGAAATGCTTAGACGTTCTGCTTCTTTGTGCATCGGTTCAACGTATTCTCGTAAGAAATGTTCTTTTCTTTTCTCAAGTAATTGTTGTTTGGAACCTGAAGCAACAAACATCCCGACTCCCCGTTTCTTATACAGAATTCCAGCATCTACGAGCTGGTTGATTCCTTTTAAAATCGTGGCTGGGTTGATTTTATAAAAAGCGACGAGCTGGTTCGTAGAAGGTGCTTGTGTTTCTTCGAGTAGTCTTCCTTCAATAATCTCATCTTCAATCATTTCTCTAATTTGCAAGTAGATCGGTCGAGTATCATCTAATGTCGGTCGCAATCGACATCACCGCCTTCGTAAACGACTTAGTTAATTGGTTAGTTGGTTATGTAACTAACTATATGACTGGGCGTGTGATTTTGTCAATATAAATTTCATGTATACGCTTTCAACAAATACAATCTTGTCGTGGCGTTGGCGACAAGATTGCATTTTCCTTTTATTGTTGCACGCGTTAGGGCACGCTACACTTGAATTAATAAAATGAACAACATAGCAAAGGGGGAACCGTACGTGTCTGAGAAAAAAAAGTATCCGTGCACGTATTCAACGGTTTGGTAGTCATTTAAGTAGTATGATTATGCCGAACATCGGGGCATTTATTGCTTGGGGTATCCTAACCGCAATTGCCGTACCGACTGAAATTGGCATGTTAGAAGCTTTCGTAGATCCAATGGTGTTCTACTTACTACCGTTACTTATTGCGTTTGCTGGTGGGCGAATGATCCACGATTTCCGAGGTGGTGTAGTTGGTGCAACAGCCGCAATGGGTGTTATTGTAGCGGCAGATATACCGATGTTTATCGGAGCAATGATCATGGGACCTCTCGGGGGTTATGTGATTAAGAAGTTTGACCAAGTTATGGACGGTAAAGTGCGTCCAGGCTTTGAGATGTTGATTAACAACTTCTCCGCCGGTATTATCGGTGCATTACTCGCGATCATTGGTTCGCTTGCGGTCGGTCCTGTTGTACAAGGGTTCACAGTGGCGCTCGGTGCGGGTGTTGATGCGATGATTTCAATCGGTGCATTACCACTTGTCTCTCTCTTTATCGAGCCAGCAAGATTCTTTTCTTAAATAATGCGATTAACCATGGAATTATTAGTCCACTTGCGACTAGCCAAGTGTATGAGTATGGACAGTCGATGCTATTCATGCTTGAGGCAAACCCTGGACCAGGTATTGGTATTTTGCTAGCCTTTATGATTTTTGGAAAAGGTGCAGCGAAAGCCTCCTCTTACGGTGCGGGTGTCATTCACTTCTTCGGTGGTATTCACGAAATTTACTTCCCATACGTCCTCATGAAACCACTTCTTATTGTTGCGGTCATTGCAGGTGGTATGAGTGGTGTGTTTATGGTGCAGTTATTGGATGTTGGGTTAACAAGTGTGCCAGCACCAGGAAGTATTATTATGATCCTGGCGTTTGCGGCTAGCGGAAGTCACCTCGGTGCAATTATTTCTGTACTCGTTGCAGCTGCTGTTACCTTCGCGATTGCAGCCCCAATCTTGAAGTTTGATCGTAAAGGTGAAGTGGAAAACATTGAAGAGGCTCAAGCGAAAGTAGCGGCTATGAAATCTGGCAAAAACAATGAAGCAACTCAAGCAGAGCCAAAGGCAAATCAATTCAGCCAAGTTTCTACGATCATTTTTGCTTGTGATGCGGGCATGGGCTCAAGTGCGATGGGCGCATCCATTATGAAAGACCGCGTTAAAAAAAGCAGGAATTGAAGGTGTAGATGTGAGCAACACATCCATTAGTAACATTCCTGAACACGCAGATCTTGTCATTACGCACAAAGATTTGACGACACGAGCGAAGGAACAGCATCCGAATGCGATACACGTATCCGTCGATAATTTCATGAACAGCCCTCGCTATAAAGAGATTATAGATAAGTTACAAGGCAACGAAGACGAGGTTGTTCAAGAGAGTGACGCGGTGGATGACAAAGAAATTAACAAAGTCATTTTTGCGTGTGACGCTGGAATGGGTTCAAGTGCAATGGGTGCCTCAATCCTAAAAGATAAGTTCAAAAAAAGCAGGATTAACAGAGATCCATGTGTCAAACACATCCATTAGCAATATTCCGAGTGATGCGGATCTTGTGATTACGCATAAAGACTTAACGACAAGAGCAAAAGAGCAACAGCCAAATGCTGAGCATATCTCGGTTGATAACTTCTTAAACAGTCCGAGATACACGGAACTCGTTGAACGTCTGAAAAACTAATAAAGGAGGTAGCCAAATGCAACTTACCGCAAGAGAAAGACAGGTAGTGACACTGCTTTTAGCAGCGTCTTCACCGTTGACTCAAGCCTCACTTGCTGAGGCTACTTCTGTTAGTTTACGTACGATTCAAAGAGACTTAAAAGGGATAGAAAAAGAGCTCGCAAAGATTAATGTCAACCTTGAACGTTTATCTGACCAAACCGTCCAACTTCGAGGCGACACACACGTATTATCTCAGTATGTAAAAACGGATACCCATCGTGATTACACGAGTGATGAGCGGCAGCAGGTGCTACTTGTTCGGCTCTTACAAGAGCGTGAGCCAGTAAAGCTTTTTACACTTGCATCAGAGTTACGTGTGACAGCTGCTACAATCAGCTCAGACTTAGATAAGGCGTCACAATGGCTCGAAACATATGGTCTACAAGTGGTTAGGAAAAGGGGATACGGCATTGAGATTCAAGGTGCTGAAGAACGTAAACGACGAGCACTTAGTGGCATCATTTCAATTCACTTCAATGAAAGTGAATTGTATGAGGTGCTTTATGAAGAGAAGGTTCACAATCAAATTGCTGAACGACTACTTCATATCGTTGATGTCGAACGGGTCAAAGAAGTCTCCCATGTCATTCAAACAGAGAAGCCTGCATTGTTTCCGCATATAGCTGATCAATCGTTAATTGCTCTAGTTGTTCATACGACGCTTGCTGTGAAGCGGTTAGAACTTGGAGAAATCATAATGATGGATGCCGATCAGTTAGAAGCATTGCGCAAAATGGAAGAGTTTGAAGTGGCTTCGATGCTTGCCCGAGCGTTAGAGAAACAAATGAACATTCGCATTCCAGATGAAGAAGTAGGGTACCTTGCTATGCACTTGCGAGGAGCTCGAATTAGTGGGAGTCAAAGCTTGCCATTTGAAGAACAGAATGCGGAGTTAATCGGTCGAATTAAGACACTCATTTATGGTGTTGAAAAAGAGCTAAATACTTCGATTTATGGTCCAACACTTGTTCAGGACTTACTCGCCCATTTAAAGCCTGCGCTTTATCGAATTCGTCAAGGAATGCACATTTCAAATCCATTGCTTCAACGATTACAAAATGATTATGAAACGTTGTTCAACATCGTGCGTGGACAAGCACAGGTTGCTTTTGAGCCATTACAGTTACCGGACGAAGAGATTGGTTATTTGTGTTTGCATTTTGGTTCGGTTCTTGAGAGGAGAAAGCGTAGCCACCACGTGTCTGCTCTAGTTATTTGCCCTAGTGGCATCGGTTCTGCAAAAATGTTAGC
This sequence comes from Geomicrobium sp. JCM 19055, assembly GCF_000698185.1. Taxonomy (NCBI): domain Bacteria; kingdom Bacillati; phylum Bacillota; class Bacilli; order Caryophanales; genus Geomicrobium; species Geomicrobium sp. JCM 19055. Next base: position 72,406 of record NZ_BAXL01000004.1, on the reverse strand, counting down.
GAGTCGAATTGAGCAAGAAATTCCTGAAATCTCAACAATTAAAAATGCTTCATTGTTAGAACTGAGTAAGGAAAAAGCCAATTACGATGTGATTATCTCAACGGTGAATATTGATGATATGGATCCAGTCTTTCATGTAAGTCCGGTATTAACGGAACAGGAAGTGAAAGAAATCCGACAGTACATTCGTGGCTTGCCAACAAAGAATCCCTCAAAAACTCATGATCAATCCGTCGGGGCGAAGGTCGCATTTCAACATATCTCTTCGTTAAGCACGATGATGGAACGATTACTCGATTCGATTCGGTTTTTCTCCCATCGTGACATGTGGCAAGGAATTGAAGAGAGCGTGAAAGAGATGCACCGGCTTGGTTATGTTAATCACATTGATGCAGTTGTGATGATGCTTAAAGATCGGGAACGAGTGGGTGGCCTCGCCATTCCGAACACGGATATCGCCTTGTATCACGGACGTGATGATGCGATTCGTGACCCCTTTTTCAATGTCATTGATTTAGAGGAAGCTAGATCACTACCGTCGATGGTGGATGGCCATGAGTGGGTGGAGCGAATCGTTGTTTACGCAGCTCCAAAGGAGATTACACCTCATCATTTGTCCTTTTTAAGTTACGTGAGTACGTTATTTATTGGTTCAGAGCAAGATGTAAAGGTCTTTAGTGAAGGGAAACGAGACGAGCTACTTGCTTTATTAGAAGAAAAAGCAAAGCAGTATCTCATTAATTTTATTCGTGAAGGAGATTAAATTTATGATTTTAAAAGCTGGGAATATCCAACTAAACGTAGAGGTTGTATCAAGAGATGAAGCCATTGACCGTGCAGGAGAAGTGCTTGTACAAGAAGGGTATGTGAAACAAGACTACCTTGAGAAGATGCATGCTCGTGAGGCGTTGACATCTACGTATATGGGCAACTTGCTTGCAATTCCACACGGAACAGAAGATGCAAGAGATGAAGTAATTGAGTCTGGACTTAGCATTCTACTCCTTGACGAAAAAGTTCAGTGGGATGGAAATGATGTACAAGTTGTTATCGGAATTGCTGGGAAAGACGGCGAACACTTAGAGATCTTATCTAAGATTGCGATTGCTTGTTCTGAAGAAGAGAACGTCCATGCACTTCTACAATCTAAATCTGCAGAAGATGTTCTGAACTTCTTCTCGGAGGTAAATGCGTAAATGAATGCCGTGCATTTTGGAGCAGGGAATATTGGCCGAGGATTTATTGGTGCGCTTTTGCAACAAGCAGGCTACACAGTTACGTTCGTAGATGTGAATGAAGAGGTTATTAACGCTCTTAAGTCTAGAAGAGGGTATACCGTAACCATTGCATCAGAAGAGCAATCAAGTTTTCAGGTTAATGGTGTTGACGGTTTGAATAGCCTGACGGAAGAAGATGAGGTTATTGCTGCGATAACGAATGCAGATCTCGTCACAACTGCGGTTGGACCGAACATTTTACCACGCATCGCTCCAGTCATTGCAAAGGGTATTGAGAAGCGAATCACAGCGACTCCGTTAAATATTATAGCGTGTGAAAATGCAATTCGTGCGACGAGCACGTTGAAGTCTTATGTACTTGAACATGCAACGGAAGTTCCAGATTGGATTGGCTTTGCAGATGCTGCAGTTGACCGAATCGTACCGAGTGTTCCCTCGGAGGATGTTCTAGCAGTTACTGTTGAGCCGTTTTTCGAGTGGGTTGTAGAAGCGCCGATGTTGGTAGGCGATCTGACCCTTGGGGAAGCGAAGCTCGTTGACGAACTTGATCCTTATTTAGAGCGCAAGCTCTTTACGGTAAATACAGGTCATGCAGCAGCAGCATACGCTGGAATGAAGCAAGGGAAAATGAGAATTGTTGATGCGATGCTCGATCACGATATTGAAGAACATGTCCGCGGTGCGCTTCGTGAAACGTCAACCATACTCGTTGAAGATTATGGGTTCGATGAAGACGAGCATAGAAAATATGCTGAACGGATTGTAGAACGTTACAAAAACCCGTATTTGCAAGATACGGTTGCTCGTGTTGGACGTGGACCGATTCGCAAACTTGGCCCTAATGATCGACTCGTAAAGCCTGCGAAAGCTTTTGCTCGTAAAGGGAATCCAGAGCATCTCGTACAAGCGATTGTGAACGCGCTTGAGTTCTATGCAGACGATGATCCTGAAAGCGAACAATTACGAGCGTTAATTGAAGAGCATGGCGCTTATGAGGCATTTTTGAACGTAAGTGCTCTGTCTGAAGATGAGCCATTAGCTCAATTAGTAAAACAAAAACTTTCGTCGTAAATGGTAAGATTCCCACCAAAGGTTGCTTTGGTGGGAGTCTTTTTAGTTAAATTGGCCAACCTTCTTGTTTGTAAGACATATCCCAAAATAGATATTCATATCGACTCGTGTTTAAGAAGATTTGTTCAAGTTTGTCCAGTTCTTTCTCAGACTTGTATTGTGTCAGTTCATCGAGAAGGTTTATAAGGTGTGTAGCAATTTCGCCAAATTGCTCTGAGCTATACATCTGAACCCATTCCCCGTAAAATTCGTGCTCTGTACTACCTGGGATTTTGGCGAGCGCTGTGCCAATCTCGTAATAACTCCAAGCGCATGGTAAAATGGCTACGATTAATTCAGCAAGTGATCCTTTTTCTGCTTCAGCGAGCATTGCACCGCTATAAGCAATTGTAATTGGACCCGCAGTTGTGCTTTCTAATTCTTCCTCGCTAATTCCTAATCGCTTGGCGTAGGCTCTATGCAAGTCCATTTCAATGGCTAACGTTTCATGTAACGCATGTGAGAATAGAGTCATCGTTTTTAAGTCTGGTGCAAGTACGACTGCTTTAGCCATCACTTTACTATAATCAATCAAGTAGACATAATCTTGCTTCATGTAATACTTAAACGATTCAAGATCTAGAGAACCATCGCCAATGCCTTGAACGAATGGATGTTGATGACTTGCTTGCCAAATTGAATCAGCAGTCTGTCGAATACGCTTTGAAAAACTCATTGAAAAACCTCCAATAATTAGTAGAAAAGGGGATTATGATGACACACAAACTTTATTATGATGATGCTTACTTGAAAGAATTTGAAGCGAATGTGATTAAAACGACGAGTGACTACATTGTACTGGATCAAACCGCATTTTATCCAGAAGGAGGCGGACAGCCTGGTGATACCGGGCATTTGGCTGGCGTTGGAGTGTATGACACTCAAGAAGTTGATGGGGAGATTCGTCATTACATCAAGGAGCCGATAGAACGTGCTACAGTGACAGGTGTCATCGATTGGCACCGAAGGTTTGATCACATGCAGCAACATCTAGGGCAACACCTTCTCAGTGCAACGTTTGACGATGTGTATGGCTATAAAACGATCGGATTTCACTTAGGTAAAGAAACGGTCACGATCGATCTTGATATTCCTTCGCTTCAAAACGAAGAGATGGTCCATGTCGAACGCGTTGTGAACTCTATCGTTTTTGAAAATCTGGACGTTGAAACCCGCTTTGTAACAAACGATCAATTGCACCATTATCCATTACGTAAAGCGCCAACGGTAGACGAACAGATTCGGCTTGTCATCGTTCCTGAGTACGACTATAACGGATGTGGAGGAACGCATCCTCTTACAACAAGTGAAGTGGGCATCATCAAGCTACTAAAAACCGAAAAGGTTCGAAAAAGCGTACGATTGCACTTCGTATGCGGTCTAAGAGCCGTCCAACGTTGGAATATAGAAACTAAGAAAATGGAAGAACAATTCACAGAGTTACGCCGAGTAAATGAAGACCGGTCTAATCAGCTTGAGCAAGCACACGAGCAACTGCATCACTATGAAGTTCGCGAGTGGGTGGATGGGACGCATTCGGTTATTGAACGGGTATATGAAAATAGGTCAATTAAGGACTTGCAGCTTCTTGCGAAGCTAGCAACTCAAGAGCAACCTACACTTACGGTACGCTTGTTCACTGTCATACCCCACGAAAAGGTACAGTGTGTGTTCGCAAGAGGAAACGACGTAGATCTAGATATGAATGAATGTCTGAAAGATTTTTTTAGCTACGATTGGTGGAAAAGGAGGGGGCCAAAAGCAACTTGCTCAAGGCGGAGCCCCCTATAAAACGACGGTTGAACAGTTTACGACCAGCTACTTAGCGACTACATAGTGATGAGCAATCTTTAAGAATAGTTCTCCGATGTTTAGTAGCGCACGTTCGTCGAAGTCAAATCGTGGATGATGGTGAGGGAATGTTGTCCATTCTTCTTCGGTTTGACTGCCGACGTGAAAGAAACAACCTGGCTTCTCTTCTAAATAATACGCAAAATCTTCACCACCAAGGACTGGTTCACCTTGAATCCACGCGTCTTCTCCAAATGTCTCTTGGATGAGGGAACCGACAAGTGCGGTTTCTTCTGCGTGATTTACGAGAGCAGGGTATCCATTTAAATAGTCAATGTCGCACGTGACATGGTTGCTTGCTTCAAGCCCTCGTACAATTCCACGAATGTCTTCTTCAATCTGTTTTCTCGTTTCAGGCTTAAACGTGCGCACCGTTCCCTGAATCGTTGACGAGTCCGCGATAACATTAAATGCCTTGCCTGCTTCGAATACTCCAACGGTTACAACGGCGTTGTCCATCGGGTCGATTCTTCTTGCTACAATTTGTTGTAAATCAAGTACGAGCTTTGATCCCGCAACGATTGAATCGACAGTCGTATGTGGCATAGCGCCATGCCCGCCTTTACCTTGAATCCGGATCTTAAAACGGTCCACAGCAGCCATTGAAGGACCTTGACGAACATTCACTTGCCCGAGTGAAAGACCAGATTGTACGTGGGCTCCAAAAATGTAGTCCACACCGTCTAAACATCCATCAGCAATCATCTCTTTTGCTCCACCAGGTGGAAGCTCTTCTGCATGTTGGAAGATGAAGACGATCGTGCCACTTAGTTGGTCTTTGGACTCTGTTAAGATGGTCGCTGCACCTAGTAATGCAGCGGTGTGTCCGTCGTGACCACAAGCGTGCATCACGCCAGGGTTTTTAGAAACATATTCTGTATCGTTTTCTTCCTCAATCGGTAAAGCGTCGAAATCGGCACGAAACGCGATCGTTGGTCCATTATGTTTACCTTGTAACTTAGCTACAACGCCGCGACCACCAACGTGTGTCGTAACTTCGAGACCAAGTGATTCAAGTTTTTCTGCGATGTATTCAGGTGTCGCAACCTCTTCAAAGGAGAGTTCAGGGTGCATATGTAAATGTCTTCTCCACTCAACGATCTTCGGAAATACGTCTTGTAATGTTGTCATGTTCTTCCTCCCTTTCAATACTTAGTTAGAATACTATCACAAATAGAAACGAGATAACTGAAAACTTACTATTTATTGCTCAATCTATCATTTGTTTGCTATTGTTAGATTATCTTACAAAAATATTGAGAAAGTTTCGTCAGAAAGATACGATGAAGAAATCAACAAATTAGAATGTTTTTATTTTACATAAAGGGTGATCGAAGTGAAATTGTCTCCAGTCGACCAAGATAAACTGCTGTTATTTGTAGCAGGTGAGCTGGCATTAAAGCGTAAAGAGCGTGGAGTGAAACTGAATTACCCAGAGTCAATTGCACTGATTAGCAACTTTATTCTTGAAGGAGCAAGAGATGGGAAAACCGTTGCACAGTTAATGTCAGAAGGGAAACATGTCTTAACGGCTGAAGATGTAATGGAAGGAATTCCAGAAATGATTGAAAACGTACAAGTCGAGGCAACATTCCCAGACGGTGTGAAACTCGTCACAGTCCACGAGCCCATTCAATAAGGAGAATGTCGATGATACCAGGTGAATATCGTCTTCGTCAGGAAGACATTGAATGCAATGTAAATCGTAAGACAGTAACGATTCGAGTAAGAAACGAGGGTGATCGTCCGATTCAAGTAGGTTCCCACTATCATTTTTCGGAAGTGAATCGGATGCTTACATTTGATCGAGAATTGGTGTTTGGCATGCGTCTTAATATTGCTTCAGGGACCGCTGTACGATTTGAACCAGGTGAAGAACGGGAGGTAGATCTCGTCATGTTTGGCGGATCTGGAGTTGTTCATGGGTTCAACGATTTAACGGCGGGAAGTAGCGACGTAACAGAATTCGTGAGGCGTGCAAAAGAGCGTCAGTTCATTGCGGAAGGTGATCATTCATGAAGATGTCTCGTAAAGCCTATAGTAGTATGTTTGGACCAACAACCGGTGATCAGCTGCGCCTTGCGGATACGGACCTTTGGGTTGAGGTTGAGCATGATTATACACATTATGGTGATGAAATTAAGTTTGGTGGCGGCAAGGTCATTCGCGATGGGATGGGACAGAATAGTACGAGAACGAGAGAAGATGGCGTATTGGATTTAGTTTTTACGAACGCTTTAATCATTGATTATAGTGGCATCGTAAAAGCGGACATCGGTGTAAAGGATGGACGAATTGTCGGAATCGGCAAGGCAGGAAACCCTGACGTAATGACTGGTGTGACGGACAATATGGTTGTTGGTGCTGCTACGGAAGTTATTGCTGCCGAAGGCAAAATCGTCACAGCAGGAGCGATTGATGCACACATTCACTTTATAAGTCCTCAACAAATTGAAGCGGCCATTGCATCAGGCACAACAACGATGATTGGTGGAGGTACAGGACCTGCAACGGGAACAAATGCCACAACAGTTACTCCAGGGGAATGGAACATTCATCAAATGTTACGGGCTGCAGAAGATTTCCCAATGAATTTAGGGTTTTTAGGGAAAGGCAATGCTTCTGGTCACGCACCGTTGGAAGAACAGATTGATGCTGGCGTCATTGGCTTGAAGTTACACGAAGATTGGGGAACAACGCCAGCCACAATTGACCATTGCCTTACAGTCGCTGACGAAATGGATATTCAAGTTGCTATTCATACGGATACGCTAAACGAAGCTGGATTTGTCGAGGACACAATTGCTGCAATTGATGGTCGTGTTATTCATACGTACCATACAGAAGGTGCAGGCGGAGGGCATGCTCCTGACATTATGAAAATAGCCGGTCTTGACCACGTGTTGCCATCATCTACAAATCCAACTCGACCATTCACCGTAAATACAATCGACGAGCACCTTGATATGTTAATGGTTTGTCATCATCTAGATGGCAATGTTCCTGAAGATGTTGCATTCGCGGATTCTCGCATTCGCCCAGAAACAATTGCAGCTGAAGATATCTTTCATGATTTAGGCATTTTAAGCATTATTTCGTCAGATTCTCAAGCGATGGGCAGAGTCGGCGAAGTGTTAATCCGAACGTGGCAAACGGCAGATAAAATGAAGCTTCAACGTGGTTCACTCGTTGAAGACGAAGGTAGTGGCAATGATAACACGAGAGTAAAGCGTTATATCGCCAAGTATACGATTAATCCTGCAATTACACATGGAATTAGTCATGAGGTAGGTTCTATAGAAGTAGGTAAGTTAGCTGATCTGGTGCTTTGGGAACCAGCGTTCTTCGGCGTAAAACCAGAACAAATTATAAAAGGCGGAATGATTGCATACGCCAAATGGGTGATCCAAATGCGTCCATCCGACACCTCAACCGGTCTATATGAGACCGATGTTTGGGAACTATGGGAAAGCGAAAGAGCAAACGAGTATAACGTTTATGTCAAAAAGTGCTGTTGATCTTGGGGTACCTGAACGCCTACAACTGAAAAAGCGTGTTGTAGCTGTGAAAGGTTGCCGCAGTATTTCGAAGAAATCGATGAAGTTAAATGACGCAACGCCAGAGATTACGATTAACCCTGAAACGTATGAGGTACGAGTGAATGGTGAGCTTATGACGTGTGAGCCGGTTGAAAAAGTCGGACTAGCACAACGATACTTTTTATTTTGATAGTGGAGGATCGAACATGATTATTACTGAAGTACTTGGAAATATTCAGAACGGACACCCAGAAAAAGAGATGAAAGAATGGCTTGAAGTTGAGTGGGAAGAGTTAAACAAACGGAGAATGCGCAGAACGACAGATCAAGGAAGAGAGATAGCAATTAAGCTAGAGGATGCACAGCATTTACATGTCGGGGATGTTTTGTATGAAGATCATGACGTGCAAATTGTTCTACGTACGAAAATGGAGCCTGTGTTTGTCGTATATCCTAAATCGATGCAAGAAATGGGTAAAGCTTCATTTGAATTAGGCAATCGTCATACACCGTGCTTGGTCGAAGAAGATCGGATAACGGTTCGGTACGATGCTACACTCGAACGATTATTTGATGAGATAGGGGTGCAGTATGAGCAAGAATCACAACGATTTAATGCCCCATTCAAATACAGAAGCCACCACCACTAATGGGCAAATGTTGCAATTGCTCCATATCCTTGACTCTGCCTTTCCGATTGGCGGGTATACACACTCTTTTGGAATGGAGACGTTCATACAAGACGAAGCAATTACGAATGAACATGAGCTTGTGGAGTATTTGTCGAGTTATTTAACGAACAGTGTTGCAACAGGAGACGCATTATTTGTGCAAGAAGCCTATCAACGAGCTTCTAAAAGCGAGTTGGAGCAACTCATAGAGCTTGATCGTCGCTGTCATGCTTTCAAAATAACAGAAGAAGCTAGAAAAGGATCTGCAATGATGGGAAGGCAATTCATTAAAACGGTTACTCCATTGCATGATGACGCCCAATTCGTAGCGTTTAGAGAGCGATTAAAGCAAAAGCAAATTGACGGTCATTATCCGGTCGTGTTTGGGATGTATACGAGCCTTTTAGGGGTCTCTATTGATGTTGCTATTTCTACGTTTTTGTATTCATCGATGAATAGTCTCATCACAAATGCAGTGAGAGCGATTCCTCTTGGGCAGCAAGCGGGTGTTCGTACGGTTCACGCGATGTTTCCGCTAATTTATGAGCTTACAACAAGGGTTCAAAATCAGTCGATTGATGACATTGCTAACAATGCATTACTCATTGATATTTCATCGATGAACCATCAGTTTTTACGATCTAGATTATTTATTTCATAAGGAGGAGACAACGATGGCAACGGTTAGAGTTGGTGTAGCTGGTCCAGTAGGGTCAGGAAAGACTGCGATGATTGAACAATTAACACGTCAGATGCATGAGAAATATTCTGTCGCCGTCATTACGAATGATATTTATACAACAGAGGATGCCCAGTTTCTAACGAAAAACGGGGTATTGCCGAAGGATCGTATTCTAGGTGTTGAAACGGGAGGGTGCCCCCATACAGCTATTCGAGAGGATGCGTCCATGAATTTTGAAGCGATTGATACGCTTTGTGATCGCTTTGAAGATTTGGAGATTCTGTTTTTAGAGAGTGGTGGGGACAATTTATCCGCTACATTTAGTCCAGAACTTGTTGATGCTTTCATTTATGTGATCGATGTCGCCCAAGGTGGCGATATTCCTCGTAAGGGCGGTCCTGGGGTGACAAGATCAGATCTTTTAGTCGTGAATAAAACGACACTCGCACCTCACGTAGGGGTAGACTTACAGGTCATGAAGAGCGATACCAAATTAGCGAGAGATGGACGCCCATATGTATTCGCTGATGTGAAAAGCGGGACAGGTGTCGAGGAGATAATTGAGTGGATCCAAAAGGATTTGTTGTTTGAAGGGATGGAATATGCAAAGACCAAAGCATGACGGTGTATTAGAAGCTTCATTTGCTTATCATCGAGACAAAACGAAGATGATCCATGCGTTCCAGCAACCACCATTAAAAGTCAGTCGCGTATTGCGTCTTGATGAGGAGAACCCTGGACATGCTTATGTGTACTTAATGGAATCATCCGGGGGAATGGTTGCTGGTGATTGCAATACGTTTCGCATAAATGCAAAAGAAAAAGCGAATGTAACACTAATTCCCCAGTCTGCTACTAAGATCTACCCTTCACACAATGAACAGCCATGTGTACAAGAACTTCATATTACCGTAGGTGAAGAGGCATCGGTTACCTATCTTCCTGAAGCAGTGATTCCATTTGAACAGTCGAGATTCAAAACGAAAACCGTCGTACAATTACATTCGAATTCCTCGTTAATTTGGGCAGATCTTATTGCACCGGGTCGAGAACATCGAGGGGAGAGCTTTCGTTATTATGAACTTGAACAACGTATGGAGGTTTACCTAGACGGACGTTTGCTAGCGCTTGATGCCTTTCGGTTTCAACCAGAGAAAGAAGCGATTCAGTGCTTTGGCGTGCTTGGAGAGTATCGGTATGTCGGTTCAATCTGGTTCTTTTCGGAAAAAGCCTCTTCGATTGATGTTCAGGAGCTTCATGATGAGCTTATGAGGTTAAGTAATTGCAAAGCAGGGGTCACTCGTTTAGAAGACCGTGGAATCCATATTCGTATGCTTGCAAATGATCAATGGCATTTAAAGAAACAATTAGAGCAGTTTGCTCAAAGGTTTGCCTCTTTACATTAACAACGGACAAGAGCCTCATCATGCGTGTGAGGGCTTTTGTCCGTTGTTAATCGTTGTCTTTACTGCTGACGTATTGATTATAGTGATCGTCCTCACCTGAGGTTGAATTCTTAAACTGACTGAGGCGACCGTTGCGATGTTCGCCATGGTTGCTCGTTTCACGGAATTGGTGATCGTGCTTATGATTTTTGTTGCTTTTGTGACCCATGATTCATCCCCTCCTTGACGTATAGATTGTCAAAAAGGTACGGGAATTATGCATTTATGATGTGAAATGATGACGGTATACGAATAAAATCATGATAATTGTAGAAAGAATAGAAAGAAACGGTAAAAGTACGATAGCAATCGTTAAAGGAAATGTAACCGTATGCAAGAACTGACTGACTAACAAAAATGCTGGGAGCCCAACAAATATAGGTAAAATCATATAATACATGCCGACTAGACCTTCAGTTACAGTATCATCGTCTTTGAATAATATTTGGTAGATTGACCATAGGATTGTACCATATGCAATAGCTATAAGAAGAGAAGAGGCAATTTCCATCCACAATCCAACCCCATTCAACAGAGATATTCACCATGCTTTACCCGAAAAAGAGTTCGGGTAAACAATAAGATATTTCAAATAATAAGAAACTATCGGAATCATTGTTTCGATTATCCAAAAAAAGGGAATCATAATGTAACTTGTACGTTAAGGGAGTGAACAATATACGGTGGAACAATTAAAACCTTATCAAACAGAAACGTATTTCGATGAAATGTTTACTTCAGAAGGTAAGGTGAAACCTCATTATCGAACGCTTCATAATACCATTCGTTCCTTTGACCGTGAAGAACTAAAGTTAAAACACGAACAAGCGCAAGCCTCGTTTTTGCGCCAAGGGATCACATTTACGCTTTACCAAGATAACCTTAGTACTGAACGAACGATGCCATTTGATTTTATTCCCATTATTATTTCGAGTGAAGATTGGGTCGAAATTGAACGGGGCATTGAACAAAGAATTAAAGGTCTGAACGCATTTTTAGAAGACATTTATGGTGAAGAGCGAATCATTAAGGAAGGGATTATTCCTGAATACCTAATTAAAGATAACCCTTATTACATTGAGCATTTAAAAGGGTTTCCTTTTCCGTTAACGAATCATATCTTTTTAGCTGGTATTGATCTTATTCGTGACGATCGTGGAGAGTACCGCGTTCTCGAAGATAATTTACGTAATCCATCAGGACTTTCCTATATGTACCAAAACCGCTTCGTGATGCGTCACGTTTATCCAGAATTCTTTAAGGAACATACGCTGTATAAGATTGAGCAGCAATTAGACCCCTTAAGACAGACGTTGATGGATTATAGTTCACGGAAGAAAAGCGCCGTTGCAGTCCTGCTGACCCCAGGTGTATTCAATTCAGCTTACTATGACCATGTCTTCTTAGCTCAACAAATGGGTATTCAGCTTGTAGAAGGTAGTGACCTCGTTGTTAAAGGTGAATCTGTGTACATGAGAACGATTCATGGCCTGCGACAAGTCGATGTTATTTATCGGCGAATTGATGATGACTACTTAGATCCAGAGCAGTTCCGGTCAGACTCTTTACTCGGTGTAAAAGGGCTTTATCGTGCAGCGAGTGCTGGGAATGTTGCGATTGTAAATGCAATGGGAAATGGTGTGGCTGATGACAAAGCGCTTTACGCTTTTGTTCCAGACATTATCCGCTACTACTTGAACGAAGAACCGATTTTGAAGAATGTTGATACGTATTCACTCCGTAAACCTTCTATGCGCAAGTGGGTGTTAGAACGACTCGATCAGCTCGTCATTAAAAATGTCGGGTCATCAGGTGGCTATGACATGTTGATTGGTCCTCATTCTACCCGGGAGAAATTGAATTTATTTCGAGAGAAGATTATTGAAAACCCAGAGCAATACATCGCTCAGCCGACAATCAAGTTATCACGGGCACCTGCATTTCAAGATAATCAGTTTTATCCGTGCCATGTTGATTTACGTGTGTATGCAATGAGTGGAAAGAAAGTCCGAGTCATTCCAGGCGGGTTGTCTAGAGTCGCTCTTAAGAAAGGTTCTCTCGTCGTCAATTCTTCACAAGGTGGCGGTGGTAAAGATACGTGGGTGCTTAAAAAGGGAGTAAGAGTATAATGTTGATTCGAGTAGCAGATGCTTTGTATTGGATGTCGAGGAATTTGGAGCGCTCGGAGAAGACCGCAAGCTTATTGTCTGTTCAAGTTCTACAAGTGTTAGAATCCCAGGAAGAAGATTTGCTCGTACAAGAAGAGTTGCATACGGCTGTAAATGTGGCTGCATCAAAGGAAGAAGCCGATCGGTTGAAGGCTAGAGGAACAATTGCTCTGCATCAGGTTTTGTCGTATTTGTTATTCGCAAAGGAAAATCCTAATTCTGTGATGAACTGTGTACGAGTTGCGAGGGAGAATGCAAGAAGTGTCCGTGATCATATTAACGATGATTTATGGCAAATCATTAATGTGTTCTTCTTAGACGTTGAATTTGCGAAGTTTGATGACTACAGTGATTATCAGATGCAACGCTTATTGCAACGAGTAAAAATGACGTCACTCTCTGCGCAAGGTGTCATTGAGTCTACGACGATGCGAGGAATGCCTTACCAAATGATGAAGATTGGTAAATGGGTGGAGCGTGCTGAATACACGCAACGCATGCTACAAGCAATCAGTGAAAAAGTAGAAGAAGATTCTAGCTCATCGCGGTATTTCATGCGACTTGCTTTACAGATGATTAATGGGAGTGAGGCGTTTTTGCAACATAGAAACGCTTCAATTGAACCGAGTTATGTTTTACATTTCATGATCTCGGAGCCGAATTTCCCCGGTTCAATTCAATATTGCTTAAAACGGGCAACGGACGCCATCGTAAAGTTAGAAGGGGATCAAGGTTCGTCATACACGCAGCTTCTCGTACAAGAAATCAATATCATCATCGAAAGAGTGATGCAGCTGTCGTTTGAGGACGTTGACTTAGATCAAGCATTTCAAGACATACAACCTTACTACACACCGTTAAAAGTGTAAGGGTTAAATCGACAGCAAGGGAGAATAGCGTAGTGAAATACGAGATCATTCATATCAATCGTTTTGACTACGAGACGCCTGTTGACCAAAGTATGAATAGCATTCGATTAGAGCCAAAAACGGATGAGTGTCAACGGTTGCTCGTATATCATACTGAAATCACACCACATTCATTAACATCTCACTATACGGATATTTGGGGAAATACGGTGGAGAGCTTCTACATCGCTGAGCCTCACACCCATCTAGAAGTGAAGACAACAAGTGTCGTTAGTATCCAACGAAGCCCATTTGTCGATCAACTAACATATTCAAAAGCGATGCAAGACATCTTTAGTTCACAATTGTTTCGAGATCAATATTTACCATTCTTAAGTCAGACGAACTATACGTATTTAGAACCTCATCAAGTGACCAACGTGAAAAATGAAATTGGTGACATTCAGAATCCGGTCCAATTTGCAAAATCGCTCATGAACTATTTATATGCACATTTTACGTATGATTCAAACTCCACGAATGTGAACACAACTGCAAGAGAAGCAATCGAGTTAAAAAGTGGTGTATGCCAAGATATTGCGCACGCCATGATCGGTGTTTTGCGGGCACAAGGAATTCCTGCCCGGTATGTGAGTGGCTATTTGTATGTTGGAGAGGACTCAGCATTAGTCGGTGATGCTGCGAGCCATGCTTGGGTTGAATTTATGGCACCAGGAATCGGGTGGATTAGCCTAGACCCGACGAATAACGTTGAGGCCTTGGAGAATCACATAAGAGTTGGGGTCGGCCGAGATTACGGGGATGTAAGTCCAGTACAAGGTGTTTACCGTGGCGGTAATCAGAACCTTGACGTCAGCGTCTCTGTAACATTGCTTGAATCATAAAACTGAGCCATCGCAGGAGTGATGGCTCAGTTTTTTATTTTATTGGTAATTCCCTTCATCAAGTATTTCAACGGTAATGTCAACATGATCTAGAAAATTCTCATCAAGGTTTTCTAATTGCTCATACGTCCATGTTCTTGGATGGAAACGGAACGCTTTCTCATTGAGTTTATAAATGTCTACATTAAGGTCAACGCCGTGAATAAATGTGTCTGTAATGTCTTGCACGAGACGTTCTTCAAGTTTCCTTATCAATTCTTTTTCACTGAGTTGATTCACGTTGCTCAATAAGGTGGCTTTCACACTCATTTCGACTTGAAAACGCGGCTCGTTTTCTTCAGTTAAAACATGTATATGTAGTTTTGGGTGAAGAAGCTGCGCAGAGACAAGGTCTTCAGGCAATGTGACGTGAAGCTTCTCGGTTTTCTTGTTAAACCAGTCCATACCTTTTAACTCATCTAATTCTAGGAACCCTCTTAATTCTTGTTGTTCAATAAAGTAGCCACCATTAACATTAAGGATTGGCTCATCAGCATTTTCATCTTTCCATGCGTTGTTTTTAATCGTTAACGCAGGAATCAATATTGAACCGAACGGTTCATCATAATGTTGGACGAGCGTTTGATAGCTTAACACAGGAATAAATGAATTCTCTCGTAACAACTCTGCGGGGTCATACGTAAATGAATAGACCGGTGCACGACTAAAAAAAGTCGTTTTTTAACATAATCTCATCAATCGGGTCATCGACGGCAAACAACCACGTGTCATAGCGAAGAAAAGGCCATCGCCCCAAAAAGTCTTTAACAATTTTCATTTGTTGTTCTTCTAGAATCGTTGGGGAGACGTAAATCGTATTAATGTGTGAGTAGCTAACGGGCAGTTGAGCAACTTGTTCAATCCGACCTAATGCTTGTTCAATTGTACTACCGCTCGCTGAACCGACGATAATGCGCGACTCAGTAGTGTCAGCGCCACCGCCCTCGACTTTTGCAACAGAGCTATAACTTAATGATTGGAAGTATAACTGATAGAGGTCGTCTTCATAATCGATTCCGATCGCTGTAATGTATGTTTGGTGTTGAATTTCTTTGATTCCCCAACATCCAGATAACAGGCTTACCAAAATCATTATAAGTAGAATCTGTATTCCTTTCATCGTTATCCACCTTATTTCTTCGGGTCTGTTGGATAATAGGCCACGCTTCGGTTGCGATCCTTTTTCACAGGCAGGCGAAACACACTATCATTGATGTTTTTCATGCGGTTTAAAGGACTCACAAATGGGAAGCCAAAGCTCGTTAATGATGCGATATAAATGAGTAACAGAAATACCCCGATAAAGAAGCCATAAAGACCGAGGAGCGCGGCAAGTCCGACGATGAAAAAGCGGATAATTAGAATGTTCCCAGCAAGACTTTGATCAGTAAGTGTGTAGGTTGAAATGAGTGTGATTGCTCCAACGACGAGTGTTGCTGGTGATGTAAGGCCTGCTCGAATAGCAGCATCACCGACGATTAGACCACCGAGTACGGCAACGGTTTGACCAACGGGTTTAGGTAAGCGAATCCCAGCTTCTTTGAACAACTCAAAGAAGAGGAGCATGAGAAAGATCTCGAGCGGCGAAGATAAAGGTAGACCTACCCGTGATTGGGCGACGGTGGCCACGAGTGGGAAGGGGATTTGATCAATTTGATAGGACGTAATCGCTAACCAAAATCCTGGTAAAAGGATACTCGTAATTAACGCAGTGATTCGAATGAGTCGCTCTGCATTTACATAGAAGAAACTTGATTGTGTATCTTCAGCAGAACGAATGAGCAGTGAGAAGTTTGTTGGTCCAATTAATGCACTTGGGTTTCCATCAATAATGACCGCAAAGCGCCCTTCGTTAAGAGCATCCACGACAAAGTCAGGCCGGCCACTGTACTCGACTAAAGGTACAAGTGAATAAGTATTGTCATAAAGCAGTTCTTCAATTTGATAGCTACTTGCAACGATTGAGATGTCAATGCTCTTTAAACGTTTGTCTATTTCAGTCAGAAGTTTTGGTTCAATGACGTCATCCATATAAAGCAACTTCACCTGAGTGTGACTTCTGCGACCAATAGAGTAAGTTTTAACTTTTAATGCGCTCGTTTTGAGTCGTTTTCGGATTAAGGAGACGTTATCGGTTGCGCTTTCGATAAAACCATCTCTTGGACCACGAATGGATACTTCCATGTTTGATTCTTCGACGTTACGATTCATGATCTTTGGAATTGAGATGCTATAAAGGAAGTGACTTTCATGAATATACACAACGACCGACCCTAAAAAAACGTGCTTTTCGACAGTGTCCATATAGTTTTCTAGAAGAGAAATTGGGACTGGCTCGAAGTAACGGTCTAATGCGGCTCCTTTTTGTCGCTTTGGTTGCCCAACAACATGGCTCAAATTGGGTAAAAGAGATTGATATAGAAGATTCGTGTCAATTAACCCTTCACAATACACGAGTGTATACGTTGCATCATCCGGCAGCTCGTGTTTGGAGATGATCACGTCATCAGTCGATGTAAATACAGCATTAATTTGTGCGGGTACGTCTTTGGCTTTTCTGATGGGTGTCGCCTCCTTTTTTGATCGTCACGAGAATTGAGAGCAGAATCAACGCACTGCTTAGAAAATAAAACGTAAAGGGGAAGTAAACGTTGTGCATGAGATCGATAAATGTTCGATGTGAAAAAGGCATGATGATAAGAATGAACAGCATAATGTAAATCAAGACTAAGGAAATCTTCTTCTTTTTAAATGGGAGTAGTTGGTTGAGTAAGATTGTGAAAAGCGAAACTCGTACGAGTAAGCACTAAACCATTGAAAGATCGATAGGGAATCGAGTCGGGTTATGTATCGACCAAGTGCAAGGAGCCGCCATTGTTCATAGGCAGGTGTGTTTAGTTTTAGTGATTCAGCAATACCAAAAGCAGCGAGTGATCCTGTAAGTGGACCAAGGATGAGAATGAAAATAACAAATCCAGATAATAACATGCCTTTGAACGTTAATTTTTTTTCTTCGTGTAACTGAGCAGGAATAGAATATAGATCATTTCTAGAAAGCCAGAGTTTGTGTACAATACTCCTTCAAACATTGGAGTGAACCCGTTCTCTAGTATTGGAAGCAGAAGATCGTAGTTTTTACTTTTTAAATTTCCAACACCAACAAGAATGCCAAATGAACATATAATCGGGAAAAGAATGACAGCGATTAATCCGAGAACAAATGACCCTCTATATGCAGCATAAAAACAAATCAAAATAAAACCGAACGCGATAAACAATTCAGGAGCTTCAGCTGCGTAATTAGACTTTGCCCAATCCACTGAGAACTTTAATGAAATCAGTGATTCGGCAAAGAAAATGATCATAAAACAAGTTAAGATCGTCCATGCCACAGGTGCAGGGTAGTGATCTTTAAGAAACGTAGCGAGGTCTTTGCCATTTAATTTGCGAATCATCAGTGCGATAAGCGTAATGATAATCAGCAGTGTAAAAAGGCTAGTTATCACGCTAAGCCAAGCATCTCGACCAGCGGAATTCAAAAGGCTAGGCATGAGGAGAACATGCACCATAAAGCCAGTGGCAATAATAATTAAAATATAAATATGAATAGGTTGTAATCTGCCAATGTTCATGTTCAATCTCCTCTGCATAACAACGGTTCAAAGTTATCGTTACCATGAAAGGAGAATTTATACAGGTTTGGTAAAGGTGCTAAAAATAAGCGGGCGCGCTTGATTCTCGTTAAGTGATAGTAAATACAACTAAAGAAAAAAATTCATAAAACTACCATAGATAGAAAACGTCAACTAGATTGACATATTTTTTTGTATAGATGCCCCTTCGTTCGATTTGTACAATACGCATAGTAACGAAAATTACTTAAAAAGGGGAACTAGACATGGGGAAAAGGGGAGTAAACGGGGTAACAGCTTGTGGCTTCGCGTGTTTGTTTGCTTTTTCGACAGATGTCGTTCACGCAGAAGAAACAGAAGGTTACTTTATTGGGGTTAAAGATTCATCTTGGTTCGAACGTGAGGAGATTGAAACCTCTTTTGAATTAGACGTTGAATATGAGTATGACGAGTTAAAGGTCTTATACGCTTCAATGACTGATGAAGAAGTTGCTGAGCTCGAACGTTCTGAGCAGATTGACTATATAGAAAGAGACCAAGTCGTCAATGTAGAGCAACAACAGGTTCCTTGGGGGATTGAACATATTGGTGCTCCAGCATATTATTCCAATGGATTTACAGGAGAAGGAATTGATGTTGCGGTATTGGATACAGGGATTCAAGCCGAACATCCTGATTTGAATGTCGTTGGTGGTGAAAGCTTCGTGTATGAAGATCCGTTTGTCGATTCCAACGGTCACGGCACGCACGTTGCCGGTACGATTGCAGCGTTGGATAACGATTTTGGAGTTGTTGGCGTTGCACCTGAAGCGAATCTTTATGCAGTAAAAGTATTAGCTGGCAATGGATCTGGTAGCTTAAATAGCATCATCCAGGGGATTTATTGGGCGATTGAAAATGACATGGATGTGATGAACCTAAGTCTCGGTTCTTCAACAGGTTCTACAGTCATGTCTGACGCAATTCATGCAGCAGAAGAAGCAGATATTGTCGTCGTAGCAGCAGCGGGTAATACAGGTGCAAGTCAAACAGGGGGCAGTACGGTTAGTTATCCAGCGGCGTATGATTCAGTTGTTGCTGTAGGAGCAACAAACCAGTCAAATGGACGCGCTCCGTTTTCAAGCGTAGGTCCCGAATTAACGATTATGGCTCCGGGTGACCAAGTGTATAGCACATATGGCACTGACGGTTATCAAACATTAAGTGGGACGTCGATGGCATCACCGAAAGTGGCCGGGTTTGCTGCATTGTTACGTGAGAAAAACCCTCATGCAAGTGCATCGGAACTTAGACAAATGATGATTGATACTGCTATGCCGCTTGGGGAGCATCATGAGTATGGACACGGACTTATGCAATTAGAAGCAGCCTTTGGAGAAATCGAATAAAAAGTTCGACTGGAACTTCCAGTCGAACTTTTTACGTAGAAATCTGCATTGCATGAGACAAAATCCGAACCGCTGGACTTAACTGATCAAGATCAAAATGCATGGCAGGGTGATGAAGCCCAGGTTCTAAGTTACATCCAATACCGAGCATGGTGGCTTTAAGCGCAGATGATAGATTGTGTAGTTATGAAAATCATCACTTCCGGGTGTATGGAGACGTGGTTTAAGGTTTTGTTCTCCAACACATTCGACAATCGCTTTGGATAGAATTGCTTCAGCTGTTTCGTCAATCACTGCACCCGGTGTGTCGTCACCAATCGTTAATTCAATTTCCGCACCGTAATAAGAGCGAAGTGTGTCCTTGATATTCATAATGTTCGCTGTCATAAGCTCCATCGTGTCATTTTCATCTGCACGAAGGTCTAAACTGAATTGAGCATTCCCTGGAATGATGTTCGGACTTTTTCCACCTGCGTGGAAAGCTGTCATTTTCGCAGAATAAGTA
This sequence comes from Geomicrobium sp. JCM 19055, assembly GCF_000698185.1. Taxonomy (NCBI): domain Bacteria; kingdom Bacillati; phylum Bacillota; class Bacilli; order Caryophanales; genus Geomicrobium; species Geomicrobium sp. JCM 19055. The sequence goes on along the minus strand of NZ_BAXL01000004.1, from coordinate 52,385 downwards.
GCCATCGGATCTAGTGTCATGGCATTAAGCTTGGCTACAAAATCCATCCCAACTTGAATGCTATTTACATTCAAATGTGGCCTTGCACCGTGAGCATCGTCACCAGTAATTGTTCCAGTAATAAAACGAGAGGCGCCGTGCTGGATGGCAGGTGAGTATTGTCCTGACGATAGCTCTTGAATCGGACGAAGATGCATTCCAAACAGCATCGAGACGTCATCAATAACCCCTTCGTTACATAGAGACATTGCGCCTAAGCCGGTTTCTTCTGCAGGTTGAAAAATAAAGCGATACGTATGGTCTTCAAGTAATGTACTCTGCTCGTTTAAAAGGTTTGAAATAACACCTAAAGCGATGGTCATGTGAGCGTCATGGCCACAAGAGTGATTCGCTTTCCATTCACCGTTTACTTGTTGGTCAACAGCATCAATATCAGCGCGCAGTGCAATGACGCGCTTGCCGTGTCCAACTTCAACATACAGACCCGTGGTCGTTTTAAAATGGTGTACATGAAGGCCTAATTGTTCAAGGAGATTCGTTAAATAGCGGGTAGTTTGATACTCTTCTCCGCTAATTTCAGCAAGTTCGTGTAAATCATGATAGATGTTTATAAGGTTGAGGTGCTTCGTTTGTTCATCCATAAAAATCTCCTAACACGTTCAAATGAACGGTGATACGCTAAGATTTGCTTTTTCATAGTCATTTAAATGTTTTGCAACGCTTTCATAGTCATTGACCGAAAGGGCAGATAATAACAAATGAATGATGGCAAAGAGTGAAATCATGCGTTTTGAAGGAACGATTGAATCTTGTTTACCAGCGATCATTGAGCAATCCGCAATTTCGTGAATCGGTGCCCGGTGTTCATCGATAATTGCTAAGACAGTGGCACCGCGAGATTTGGCAGCGCGAGTAAACGTGAGTGTTTCTTTTGTGTATCTTGAAAAAGAAAAAGCAATGAGAACAGTTTTCTCGGAGGTTCGATTAAGTAGATGAATGTTCTCATCAATGCCGCTTCGGTAGAGGGTTGCATTTCCTTTTAACGCATTTAATGAATACGTTAGCCAGTGTGCAGCAGAAAATGAGGTTCTTAAGCCGATGACAACAATCTCTTCAGCAGAAGTAATCGCTGAAACGAAACGGTGGAGCGTTTGCTGTGAGACGGTTTCAAATGTCTCTTTCAAGTCAAAAAGAGCGTTGTATTTCTCATACTCGATTAAATCTTGTTCATGTTTGAGCGTGTTCGTTTTCATTTCGAAACGACCGAGCAAGTCATTTGAGCTTTCAGATTCATCGGTAATCATTTGCGCTTGCAACGCTTCTTGTAGTGGTTTATAGCCGTTATATCCTAAATCTTGGCAAAGACGAATGATGGTCGTCTCGCTCGTATTAGCGAGAGACCAATTTTCTGAGCAGGATATAATGCAACCTGTTCTGGGTGTTCAATCATGTAGTGGGCAGCTTTTTGCTTGGATTTGGAAAGGCTCGGGTAAAGCTGATGCAATTTGGACTGAATCACGTGCTACACCATCCATTCTTTTACATAGAGAACGTTTCTAGTCTTTTCGTAATTGAGTCGACATGAGTTTGATCAACCGTGACACCGATGCCTTGTTCTATAGGAACAGCGACGGTACCAGTTTCACTCATCGTAATCTCAGGTTCAATAATATCTTTATCCCAATAACGGGCAGAAGGGGCAGTGTCTCCAGGAATGGAGAAGTTATGGAGACTAGAGATTGCTACATTATGAGCACGTCCGATTCCTGTTTCAAACATCCCTCCGCACCAGACCGGAATGTTGTTTTCAGCACAAAGGTCGTGTATTCGTTTCGCCTCGAACAATCCACCGACACGACCGATTTTGATGTTGATCGTTTTACAACTACCTAATTCAATTGCTTTTCTAGCATCTTCAAATGAATGAATACTTTCATCGAGGCATACCGGTGTTTGGATGGCAGCTTGTAACTTGCTATGATCAACAATGTCGTCATGAGCAAGTGGTTGTTCAATCATCAGTAAGTCGAGTGTATCTATTTTCTTGAATAGCTCGAGATCTTGAAGCGTAAAAGCGGAATTGGCGTCTGCCATAATTGACACAGCTGGGAATGCTTCACGAACTTGTTTGAGTATCTCATAGTCAAACCCTGGCTTAATTTTTATTTTGATCTTCTGATAGCCTTCATCCACGTAAGCGCTAATCTTTTCTATAAGTGTTTCTACATCTTTTTGAATCCCAATGCTAATGCCAACAGGAACTTCCGTTTTTGTGCCGCCGAGCACTACGGAAAGGGGCTTTCCTTGTTGCTTTGCATACAAATCCCACAGTGCACATTCAACGCCACCTTTTGCCATTTGATGACGGCGAATCGGTGCTAACAGACTAGAAATGTCAGAAGGGTGCTGAATGGACTCACCTTTTAATCTAGGAATAATGAAGTCTTTAATAATATGAAGCGCTGTTTCAACCGTCTCTTCGCTATAGTAAGGATCGATATCTGCTACGCACTCGCCGTAACCGACATGCACTCCATCGGTAACTTCAATTAATAGAATTTCTCTCGTATCCGTTACGCCAACGCTCGTCTCGAAGGGGAATTTCATCGTCATTTCTACGGTTCTTAAGGTAAGGTCAGTAATTTTCAATGTCAAAGCTCCTTTAGTTAATCAGTAACATGTGTATTCCAAAGTATTAAACCTTGTTGAAAGTCATAGCCATCTACGTTTTCACGAACAGTCGTAATGGTCGTTTTATCTCCGAAGCGAATAAGGGGCAGGTATGTCCAAATCTCTTCTTGTAAATCTTCGTAATATCCCATCGCTTCATCTTGATCGACTGCGGTACGGATGTTGTCAACGTGTTGGTCAATTTCTTCGCTATTCGTCCAACCTGGCCAACCGGCACTAGACTCTAGGAATACGTATTGGGTTGGTGATGCAGGTGTTTGGAAGCCAGTGACAAATGCGTCATGAGCGGTAGGATCTGCTCGTCTTTCTAATACGGTAGGCCAGTCATAAAGGTCTAATGTCACGTTCATGCCGATCGCTTCTAATTCTTGTTGAATAACTACCGCAGCACTATAGTGATCGTCATAATCTCTAGACGTTAAAATAACGACTTCTTCTCCATTATAAGCCGATTCCTCTAACAGTTGTTGCGCGAGCTCTGGATCATTTTGATTGTAGTATTCTGAACCGACTTCAGTGTACCAGTCTGCTCGATCTTCTGTCATAAAGTCATGGGAGATCTTATAATAATCTTCATTTGTAAATGCAGCTTGTTGGATCGCTTCCATGTTCAGTGCAGTGTTTGCTGCTTGGCGAATGGCTTGGTCGCTAAATACCCCTTGTTCTTTATTAAAGATTAACGCATTAAACCCGTTTTGATCCGCATGGTTAACAACGTTAGCGTCTTGCTCTAATTGCTCGACATTGTCAAAAGGAATCGCATTCGCTACATCGTATTGATTACTTTGCATGCCAGCAACTCGTGTGGACGGGTCGGTAACGAATTCAAAGTAGATATCACTTGCATGCGCTTCGCGTAGAGAAGCGAGGCCTGTGGATGTTTGTTCAGGGTTTTCGTAGTCTTCAAATCTCGATAAATGAATATGTTGATCATGTTGCCAATTTTCTAACTTATAAGGGCCGGTTCCGATGTGTTCACTAATGCCATCTGCACTAGCACTCTCTGCAAGGTCTGCAGGGGTAATTGCAGCAATTTCATCTGGAGAAGCAAGCGTTGTAATAGCAACAGCTGAAGGTTCTTCTAATTCCAATAAAACGGTATGCTCGTCCACTGCAGAGATTGTTGCATCGCTGAATTCTTCTTTTGCATTAGCTGCTGTAGTAAACCAACGCTCCATGGAAGCAACAACATCGTCAGAAGTCATCGTTTCACCGTTATGAAAGGAAACATCCTCTCGCAGTGCAAACGTATAGCTCGTCCCGTCATTACTAACGTCATAACTTTCCGCTAACCAAGGTTGGATCTCATAATTCTCATCAAACGTTACGAGACCTTCGTAAATGTGGCGAGCGATGTCTCTCGTTGCTACGGCTGTTGTTATGTAAGGATCAAGTGATGGTGGTTGAGCGTTAAAGGCCACACGAAGTTCACTCGTTGCATCTGGTGAAGAAGTGTGTTCAGCTTCGGTCGTACCTTGCGGTTCGTCGTTGCCGCAAGCGGCTAGTAAAACTAGCGTACTTACAACGAAAAGCCCTTTGGTAGAATAGTATGTTTTCATGATGTCCCCCTAACGATCACTTCAGTTATGTTGTCATTGAAGTGATTGCTGATTATTTTTATATAAGTATGAAGTTTATCCTTCAAGAAATCAATATTGATTTTAAAATATTCTTACAAATAATAAAGCCTTCAAATTCTCTTAGGTTTGAGAATTTGAAGGCAGTCTCTATGAGTGAGATGTAGCGTTAAGCTCTGTTGTTTTTGGATCTTGATCCTTTGGTGTATCTTGCTTTAGTGGTCGTTTTGACCAATAGGTAGCCATGATTGGTCCGGTAATGTTATGCCAAGCCGTTCCGATGACGCTAGGGATTGCGGCAAGAGGCGAAAGGTGTGCGGTTGCAAGTGTTACACCAAGCCCTGTGTTTTGCATCCCGATCTCGATGGAAACGGCGCGTCGTTGACTAGGAGTTAATTTAGAAATGGTAGCTGCTGCATAACCGAGTGCAAGGCCAGCGGCGTTATGAAGCATAACAGCTACGAATGCGATTAAGCCAGCTGAAGCGAGTGTATCAGCATTGGCACCAACAGCACCAGACATGATTGCAAGAATAGCAACGACCGATACGAGTGGCATAACAGTAACCGTCTTATCAACAAATGCTGGTACGAACTTTCTAAGTAAAAGTCCAATGGCTACTGGGATAATGATCACTTGAATAATCATGGTGAACATGCTCATAAAGTTAACTGGCATCCACTGTCCGGCAAGCAAGAATAAGATGGCTGGTGTTGCAATTGGCGCAACGAGTGTGGATATCGACGTCATCGTAATGGAGAGAGGCAAGTCTCCTTTAGCTAAGTAAACCATAACGTTTGATGATGTTCCACCAGGTACAGAGCCGAGAAGAACGAGTCCAGCAGCAAGCTCAGGCGGTAAGCTTAATGCTAAGGCAATAAGAAAAGCAGTGAGTGGCATAATTGTATATTGAAAGAGAAGACCTAATAAGACGGGCGTCGGCTTTTTTTGCTACGAGTGTAAAGTCGACAGGCTTTAACGTCATTCCCATTCCAAGCATAACGATCCCGAGTAAGATCGGAACGTAGCTATTGATCGGGATGAATGGGTCTGGCATAAGAAAAGCAGTGAATGCTGCGATGATAACGAGTACAGCGAAGTAACGACCTGCAAATGTACTCACTGAAGCAAGGAACTTCATCGTTATTCCCCCATTAGTTGATAAGTTTATTAGGATTCATACGATTATCTGGATCAAATGTTTGCTTTAGAACCTTCATAAGTTGAAGTGCTTCTCCGTGTTCTTTCTGTTGGTATTTCTTTTTACCGAGCCCAACCCCATGTTCACCGGTACAAGTTCCCCCAACAGAAAGGGCAAATTCAACAACTTCTTCATTAAGTTTGGAGGCAGCTTCAACTTCTTCCGGGTCGTCACGATCAAACATTACTAAGATATGATAGTTTCCATCGCCAACATGACCGGCAATGCCACCTTCAAACCTCGATTGATCGACAACTGCCCGAGCGTGGGTGATTGCAGCGGCCAACTTAGAAATTGGTACACACACATCTGTTACCATCATTTTTTTCCCTGGTGAGCTGTGAACGTGTGCATAAGCAAGGTTATGTCTTGCTTCCCATAATTTGTTCCGAGCAGCCGTGTCTTTTTCAAATTCAATTTCTTTACAGCCGAACTCTTTAACAATTTCTTTTGTAAATTCAACGTCTTGCTTTAATCCAGCTTCATTTCCGTGAAATTCTAAAAACAATGTTGGTTGAATGGAGTAATTTGTGTCGCTAAACTCATTGGCCTTTTGAATAGAGGGCTCGTCAACGAGTTCGCATCGTGCTACTGGAATACCCGCTTGAAGAATTTGTACAACTGCTTGGACGGCGTGATCAACGGACGGGAAGGTTGCACGACCAGCAACAATTTGTTCTGGAATTCCGTACACTTTCAATGTGAGCTCAGTAAAGCAACCGAGAGTCCCCTCTGAACCGACAAACAATCCATTGAGGTTATAGCCAGACGACGATTTAGCAGCTAAGCTACCTGTATGAATGACAGAACCATTTGCAAGGACAACCTCTAAATTGCGAACTTGATCTCGCATGATGCCATAACGAACGGAGCTCGTTCCACTCGCATTGGTGGCAGCCATGCCTCCGACAGTCGCATTTGCACCAGGATCGACAGAGAAGAAAAGACCATGCTTCTTTAATTCTTTGTTTAATTGGTCTCTCGTCACACCAGGTTGAACTTTCACGAGCATGTCATCCGCTAGAATTTCAATAATGTTATTCATTTCTGAAAAGTCAATTGAAATGCCATCGGTTGTTGGAATAATATGACCTTCTAAGCTCGTGCCCATTCCATATGGATAGACGGGGCGATTTTCTTGTTTTGCGATGTTTAAGATGGATTGTACATCTTCTGTGCTATGAGGAAACACGACGACTTCAGGCAAAATGGGCGCATGATAAGACTCATCTTGGCTATGTAGCCCTCGTACACTTTCACTCGTAGAGAGTTGAGATTCTTGTAAAACTTCCTGTAATGATCCAATCAGGGTGGACATTTGTGTATCCCTCCGAAACAAAAATAGATATAAAGAGCATTATACACGAATTCAAAACGAAACGTTATAACTATTTTGAAAGATTATATAACAAGAATAGTATCTACAATGAGCATGGCATACCAAGTTATCGGACAACTGCATGTGAACGTCGTAAATCGATCGGCAAATACTAATGTGTAATGGTATACTTGGCTAATTGAATGAAGTGGTAGGATAGAGATAAGATCGATACGAAGAAGGTGGAGCAGGTGAGACGACTATTATTAAATCTATTCGGTTGTTTCGTATTGACAGCTGGGATTGAAGTGACTGGTCTAGCCGGATTAGCAACTTCTGGAGCGGCGGGTATGTCACTTACGCTAATGGGAATAATTGAATTGCCCTTTTACTTATTGTTTATTCTCGTCAACATACCCTTTTTCATTTTGTCTCTCATAAAACTTGGCAAAGACTACACTTTAAACTCCCTCTATTCTGTTATTATCGTTTCAATTATGACTGTTTTTAGTGGGCAATGGTTTCAAATGGAGATTCCAACGGCAATTGGTTCTGTAATTGGAGGGCTACTTGTTGGAATTGGTGCAGTGCTAATTTTCTTAAGCCAATCTTCGATGGGTGGAGCAACGATTCTTGCTGTATATTTACAAAAGCGATATCGAATAGATCCTGGAATTGTTATCTTTTGTTTCGATACATTTGTTGCATTTATATCATTTCTTATCTTAGGTGTTCATCAAGGCTTGTTGACGATTGTGAACATATTTGTCTGTTCGGTTGTGATAAGCCTTTCTAAACAAGCAATAGCGAAAAAAAACGTTGAATACTGTCAGCGAAACTTAAGGGAAATTGTCATCATTTCCCGGGAAATGAAAAAGACCCTCGTTTTTAGAGGGTCTTTTTCGACTGTTTATAGAATCGGTGATAACAAGCGAGACACAGCTTCTTTGATTTTAATCCATAGTGAGCGTTCCTTATAAAGCTGTGGAGTAAGTAACGTGCTGTCTTTCATGTCGTCTAGAAAAAGGTTGTGCAATTTTTGTGCGACAGCTTCATCGTACACAGTTGCATTCACTTCGAAGTTCAAACGAAAACTCCTTGAGTCAATGTTCGTTGTACCGACTGAACAGACTTCTTCGTCAATGACAATCGTTTTTGCATGCATAAATCCCTTTTCATAAATCCAGACGTTTGCTCCGTACTTCAAGAGCTCGCCTACATGCGCAAGTGTCGCCCAATAGACAAATGGGTGATCAGGTTTGTTAGGAATCATAATGTGTACATCAACGTTACTTAACAGTGCGATCTTGATTGCGTCCATAAAACTCGTATCGGGAATAAAGTAAGGCGTTTGAATCTTGATGCTTTTCTTCGCTGTCATAATGAGCTTGATGTACATATTCTTAAGGTGTTCAGTTTCTGAGTTCGGTCCACTATCGACGATTTGAACAGGACTAGAGCCACTATGACGTTCTTTTCGACCAGCATATTCAGAGAGGTTGATTGAATCTTGTTTGGTTGCTTGCTTCCAATCAAGGATGAACCGGCCATGGATATGATCTACAGCACCACCTCTAATACGAAAGTGGGTATCTCGCCAGTAACCGAACTTCTTTTTCTTCCCTAAATACTCTCGCCCTACGTTAAACCCTCCAATGTAACCGATATCTCCGTCGATAATACAGAGCTTACGGTGATTTCGGTTGTTAATACGAAGGTTAACGACTTTAAAGATTGAAGGGAAAAATGCGGCAACTTCACCATTGTGCTCAATAAGTTCCTTGAAGAATGAGCGATTTAATCTCCTAGAGCCGATATCATCATAAAGGAGTCTGACTTTTACCCCTTCTTTAGCTTTGGCCGTCAATTCATCACGTAGTTTTATGCCAAGTTCATCTCTTTGAATGATGTAATACTGAATGTTGATCTCTTCTTTAGCTTGGCGAATATCATGGAACAGTTCATCGAATTTCGTCTTTCCTTCAGTGAACAATTCTACCTCGTTATCTGTCGTTATGATGGAGGTAGACGATTGCAAATTGATTAGCATTAATTGTTCATACTTATCTTGAAGCTTTTGATCTTGAAACACAGATAAGTGTTGTTGCAAATGATAGACTTGAGCCTCTACAGCGATCTTTAAGTATTCACGTTCTTCTTTTGAGAGGTTGTAGAAGTTCTTTTGTTTTAGATGTCTTCCGAATATGAGATACAAAATAAACCCACCAATGGGTATGAAGAACAAAATGAGAATCCATGCCCACGTAGCACCGATGTCTCGTCGTTCAATAAACACGATAATAAAAGCGAGAAGTATATTAATGAGTAAAACAATTGAAAAGGTGCCTGTAATGAAAGACATTGCATCAAGCCCTTTCTTTAAGAAATTGGCTATCATTATTGTAAGCAAAAAAAAGGAAGTAATACCAATATTGTCTCGAGTCATGTCGAAATCGCGCTTCAAATATCTTAAATCCGTTTAGGATATAGAGATTTGCTAGATTTTATATTACATTGAATAGGAGATAATTGATTTTAAACAATTTAGACTTTGATTCTAATTGTTTAACTTACAATTCTAAAAAGAGAGATACGCGCTTAAGGAGGAATTACAGGTGAATCATAAGGAGCAGACCATCGTTCAATCTATCGGTGAATGGTACGAGAGTATGATTCAAGGTAGAGAGTTACGAGAGGTCCACCAAATGAAGCTGGACGTTGAAAGGCGTCTGCCTCATGAGATGCAGTCGACAATCAAGATGTATTATGAACTTGTTTTATTCTATTACAATATTACGTATCATCGTGTATTAGATCAAACGGTACCAAAAGTAAAGCAAGAGTTAAACCCCATGGTTGACGAAACAAAAAGAGCTGTATCGTTTCTGCATCATACATTGATTGGAAAGCTGAATCATGAACAAGGAAACTATCATTCAGCGATTGATTCTTATCACCGTGCAGAAGAGTACATGCATGGCATTGGTGAAGAGAAGAAAGTACTCTTTTATAATCATCTAGGGCAAAGCTATTTAGAACTGAACAACAGTTATCAAGCAGACGTATATTTTAGAAGGGCAATGTCTTTTAGTAGCAAAGAGTCGATACTACGAGAGGACATTGGTTTTTATAGTGAGCGAAAAACGACTGCGTTTAATCAAGGAAAGAAAACGAGTCATCAACAACGAGCGATCCAGAGCAAACGCACGAAGGTCACTTCATTTAAAAAAAGCTCAATAATCCGCTTAAACGATCGCTCTCTTTCTAATGGATCATAGATCGACGCGACTAGAAGAAAGGATTCTGATTGATAGTCATCAACTAGACGTTTCATCGCCTCTTTTACTCGTTCTGGTCCCCCGATAATCATCCGTTTTCGATTCTGTTTGATTTTCTTTTGATCACTCAAAGAGAATGTTTGTCTACTAGCTTCTTCGTAAGAAGGGATCCGACTGTCTAATCCTTTTTCTACGTTTAAAAGCCAAAGATCCTGGCTTAATGCCAGTTTTTCAGCATGTTCATTATCTTTTCCACAGATTACAAAGACGGCAGTCTTTATATCGTGTGTATGATGAAGCTCGCGTAATGTTTGATGAGTTTCTACACCGTGTTCAGGTGGATAAAGTGTCCAAACACATATCCAACTTGTTCATCGTTGGCAAGCCTTGCGCTATTCGGTCCTAGTCCAAGTACATATAATCGGGGTGGTTCTTGCGTTCGGGGAGTCGCCTGATTTTTGTATTCCCTTTTACATAGTTGTGTAATTGCTGTACCTTTTGTCGGAAAATCCCCATCTCATTTTCTTTTCCATTCGCTAGAAGTGAACGGATCGTTTCATTTCCTCCAGGAGAGCGACCAACACCGGCTTCAATTCGTCCAGGGAACAACGCTTCTAATTGGAGGAGTTGAGAAGCGACTTTGTATGGGCTATATTGCGGTAAAAGAATTCCGCCACTGCTACTTGAATCTGCTTTGTCCGACTTGCGGCGGCAGCCATCATAATTTCGGGTGAGCTTGAGGCCATGCCCTTCGTTCCATGATGCTCAGCGAACCAGTAGCTAGAATAACCCCAACCTTCTGCTAACTCCACGAGTGAGAGGGTGTGTTGTACAGTCTGCTCAGCAGTCAGATTCTTTGGAGTTGGCATTTGATCGAGAATGCCTAGCTGCATAAAATTCACGTCCTTATCGTTAACGTCTGTTACATATAGTGTATCAGTCGATTACAATCATTCGTTTGTTCATTACGCTTTTAAGACAATTGCCTTTGTTACGGGTGCAAATTTTGTATACCCTCTATCGTGCGTTTCAAACCAGACGAGCATACGCTTTGATTAAGTGTATTTCTTTATTGCACATTATGAATTAAGACAGAAAACTCAGCGTGATCCTGCGTATCGTAACTAAGTCATTAAAAACAGAAGAATTGTAGGTCGGTGCAAGTAAGAGAAACCTTATGCTATAGTAAGGGAAAAAGAGCTGATATTATGCAGAAGCAAAAAGCATTTGTAATCGGAGATTTGCACGGATGCTATGATGAATTACAAAAATTGCTCGAGCATTGGAATCGTGACGAAGAGATGCTCGTTTTTTTAGGGGATTACATTGATCGTGGTCCGAAGTCGTTACAAGTTGTTCAATGTGTCATGGAGCTTCAAAATCAATACGATGACGTGATTGCATTAAAGGGGAATCATGAAGATATGTTCTTAGATTGGATGAATGAGGAACAGATCGAACGTTTCCTACGAAATGGTGGTGTGCAAACGTTAGATTCAATGATTGAGCAAAGTGAAACATTTGAAGAAGGTTCTTACACAGCGTTTAGAGAGATCATTGAAGAGGAATTTGAGGAAGAGTTGCAATTTATGAAAGAGCTACCCCATTTCCATGAATGGGGTGACTATTTCTTTGTACATGCTGGCATTAACGTCGATAAAGAGTTAGCAGATCAAACGAAAGAAGATTATTTATGGGTTCGCGAACCCTTTCATGATGGCTACAATCGTTCTGGCAAAACGATTATCTTTGGTCATACCCCTGTCCAACGTTTGCATGCAGACGAGCGCGATGAGGCTTGGTTTTCTGAATGTGGAACGAAGATTGGTATTGATGGTGGGGCGGTGTTTGGGGGACCATTACTTGGATTAAAGGTAGCTCTTGATGGGGAGCCGGAAGTTATTGCTGTAAACATCGAAGATGAGGTTTAAGTAAGAAAGCGAGCCATGAGAACAGTATGTTGGAAAGTTCCGTCAGGCATTCTTTTATCATTTCTTAAGGTTCCCTCAATAACGAAGTCGTAGTTTTTGTAGAGTTGAAGGGCCTTAGAATTTGATTCTTGAACTCGCAAAGTTACTTTTGCGAGTTGATGATCGTCTGCATAGGACAGACATTCTTGTAATAATCTCGTGCCAAGTCGTTTGCCCCAATGACTCTTTTGAATGGCAACCCCAAATTCAACGTGATGTTTAAACCGGTGTAAGCTATTTCCCTGTAACCTAGCAAACCCGACGAGCTTTTGATTGTGTTCAGCGACAACACAATACCGGTTTTCTTCTTCGTGATCTTTAATTAGAATCTCGCGAAATTGCGCTTCGCTTAAGACTTGTTCACCTTCTTCTCGGTCTAGATGATCCGTTTCTTTGTCGACGAGTTGGCGTAAGTTTGAGAGTTGCAATGCATCGTGTGCAGTAGCAGCACGAACAGTGTAGTTGGACATCAATGTGACTCCTTTCAATTGGCTGAATTGCATGAGCGTTGCAGTGAGGAGCGATTTCCGATATGCTAATCATAAGGACGATTCAAGGGGATTAGAAGGTATGAAGCGAACACAATTTGATTGGACGAGCATGTTTATTTATTTTATCATTGCTTTCGTCTTAATAACGATTTTGAATACACTTGGCTATGAATTGCCTTGGTACGGTATGATTTTATTGTTTCTCATCATTTGGATTGCAGTAACCGTTTTCGTGAATATGGTTCGACGAGATCGTGCAAAGAAGATGGAAGACAAAGAAAAGCAGTAAATACGTAAGTCTCTTCGTAATGGGGAGGCTTTTTTTAGTGCGTATTTTGAGGTAGTTCATCGTTTCAAGCTTGCGATAAATGGTTAGATCATTCTAGTGAATAGGGCGAAAAAAAATCGTAAGCAATTCAAGAATGTAAGAAATCGCTACAGAAACAGTTTTGACCGTGAGGAAATCTTACAAGAACTTTTTAAAAATTTTAAATACTATATTGATTTATAGCAGGAAATACTTCATAATCATAAAAACATAAAGCATTTGCTTCGGATAATAAGCATACGAAGAAAGTCTAGACGAATCAACTCATACATAATGAACGTATTTAAGAGAATGATGTGATGAGCAGAGATGCTTTCGTATTATATATAGGAAAAAACTTAGATATGCACGCATGACAGTCAGGTAAACCTTAATTTATCTGACTATTTATACTTTATCGTGTTAGACAAAGATAGAGGACAACCATACAAAGAGGGGGCAAAGCGTGATGGGAATCTATATTCTCAAACGAATACTTTCATTGTTACCAGTGTTATTTGTCGTTTCCGTTGTTATTTTTGGGATTGTACATTTAACCCCTGGGGACCCAGCTTCCTACATGCTAGGGGAAGAAGCGTCACCAGAGCAAGTCAATGAATTACGTGAAGAATTAGGCTTAAACGATCCAATACCTGTTCAATACTTGAACTGGCTTGGGGGAGTTGTACAAGGGGATTTTGGTGATTCCTATTTTATGAATCAATCGGTACTTGATGCGATATTTTCTCACATAGGGCCGACGTTATCCCTTGCCATTGTTGCAGAGATTATTGCACTGTCGATCTCTATTCCTATTGGTATTGTTGCAGCAATTAAAAGGGGAACCGCAACGGACCAATCCGTTATGGTCGTATCATTAATGGGTATGGCGATTCCGAGCTTTCTACTTGCCTTGTTTCTTGCTTTAATTTTCGGAGTGCAACTCGGGTGGTTACCAGTAGCAGGATATCAACCGTTATCGAATGGTCTATGGAATCATTTGCAGTATTTAATTCTACCTGCCATTTCATTAGGTGCGATTCAGGCAGCGTTAATTGCTCGAATGACGCGTGCATCGATGTTAGAAGTACTTAATACAGACTACATTAAGATGGCTCGTTCTAAAGGGATGAAAGAGCGGACAGTTATTTATAGTCATGCACTTAAAAATGCTTTTCTACCGATTCTTACGGTCATTGGAGCAACTTTTGGAGCACTCGTAACTGGGGCAGTTGTTACAGAAACAATTTTCAATATTCCGGGAATTGGACAGCTTATTATTAACTCAATTGAGCGACGTGATTATACGATTATTCAAGGCATCGTCTTATTCGTGACACTCATTTATGTAACGATTAACTTAATCATTGATTTACTCTATGGATTCATCGATCCGAGGGTACGACTTGATAGTAAATAAGGAAAGGGGTGGGGTCACATGTCAACGACGAGTTTATCGAACATTCGAAAAGAATTAAAGAAAGAGCAGCGCTCATTGTTACTCAAGCGCTTTCTGTCAAATAAACTGTTATTAACAGGTAGTGTCATCATGTTATTTGTCGTCGGTGTAGCGCTCATTGGTCCGTTCTTTTTAAGCTATACACCGTATCAAATGGTCGTCGAAAACCGGTTAAGTCCGCCAAGTGCAGAACACTTACTTGGTACAGATAACTTTGGACGGGATTTATTCTCTCGAGTCGTCTACGGTGCACAAATTTCATTAGGTGTAGGTCTTGCTGTAGCAGTCATTACTTCTGTTGTCGGATTAGTCATCGGTTTACTCGCAAGTTACTACAAAACACTCGATCATATTCTTATGAGAATATGCGATGGCTTAATGGCAATCCCTGGAATTCTCTTTGCAATTGCGCTAATGGCAGCACTTGGACCACAGACGCAAAACGTAATTATCGCTTTGAGTATTGTCTTTACCCCTCACATTGCTAGGGTTGTACGATCGAAAGCGTTATCGATTCGAGAGGAGACGTATGTGGAGGCAATGAGGGCACAAGGTGCGAGTCCTCTTAGAATTATATTCTTACATATTGCGCCGAATACGATCTCACCTCTAGTTGTTCAAGCGACGTTTATTTTTGCGGATAGTATTATCACAGAAGCTGCATTAAGTTTCCTCGGTGCTGGGGTGCCGACACCTGACCCGAGTTGGGGGAACATTTTATACGACGGAAAACTCGTTATTTTTAATGCGTGGTGGATGACTGTATTCCCTGGAATTATGATTATCCTTGCCGTAATCGGTTGAACTTCGTGGGCGATGGGCTTCGAGATATGATTGATCCACATACAAAGCCGAGATCGAAGAAAAAACGTGTTAACCTCTTTCGTTTTAATTCTCAAAAAGCACGTGGATAAAGATAGGGGGAAATCTGATGGCGACTGAATTGCTTAATGTAGAGGAATTAAGAACGCATTTTTATACGGAAAAAGGTACGGTTACGGCAGTTGATGATGTGAGTTTTACGATTCACGAAGGTGAGATTGTCGGTTTAGTAGGAGAGTCAGGTTGTGGAAAGAGTGTGACGTCCCAATCGATCATGCGTCTATATGATGAATATATGGTTGAGTACGAAGGGAAAATCGAATTCAACGGTGACAATCTCCTCAACTATCCGATTAAAAAGATGCAAAAGATTCGTGGCGACGCAATCTCGATGATTTTCCAAGATCCACTTAGCTCATTAAATCCTGTATTTACAATCGGGAAGCAGATTGCCGAACCGTTAATGCTCCATCATAAAAAATCAAAAAAAAGAAGCGTACGAACGTGCTGTTGAATTGCTTGTATTAACAGGAATTCCATCACCAGAAAAGCGAGTTCATGAATACCCTCATCAACTTTCAGGTGGGATGCGCCAACGAGCGATGATCGCCGTTACGCTTGCGTGTGAGCCGAAATTATTAATTGCAGATGAGCCAACAACTGCACTCGATGTAACGATTCAAGCGCAGATTTTAAACCTAATGCGAGACTTGAACAAAAAGCTACAGATGGGCATTATTTTTATTACTCACGACTTGGGCGTTGTTGCTGAGCTTTGTGATCGTGTCATGGTTATGTATCTAGGTCAGATTGTTGAAGAGGCCGATGTAAAGACGCTTTTCGAAAAGCCACTCCATCCATATACACGGGGATTGATTAAATCGATTCCGCAAATGACTGGCGAACGTAAGTCAGAACTAAGTGTCATTAAAGGCAATGTCCCAAGCCTTACAAATAAGCCTAAAGGATGCCGTTTCTCTACGAGATGTGAATTCGCAGATGAGAAGTGTCTAGAGGAAATGCCACCACTTAAGACACATAGCGATACGAAAAAAAGTGCGTTGTTGGCATTATGAAGAAATCATTGCTAGGGAAGAAGGAGGTCACGTCCATGCAAGCTCAACATGAGGAGACTGCCTTAATTCAAGTACGAAACATGAAGAAGTATTATCAGGCAAAAAAAAGGCTTGAACAAACTTAAAAGCGGCAACACTTATGTCAAAGCAGTGGATGGTGTTTCCTTTGACTTAAGAAAAGGGGAAACCTATGCACTTGTAGGAGAATCAGGGTGTGGCAAAAGTACAACGGGTCGAACATTATTGCGACTGCACGATGCTACAGAAGGTGAAGCGATCTATAACGGAAAAGATCTTTTCAAGCTTTCGAATAAAGAGATGAACAAGGTTCGGAAAGATATGCAAATGGTGTTTCAAGATCCCTATTCTTCTTTGAATCCAAGAAAACGAATTGGCAACATTTTAGAAGAACCGCTAAACATTCATAACATCGGTAATAAGAGTGAGCGTACAGACATTGTTATGGAAGTGATGAGCAAGGTTGGCTTGCAAGTCGATCATTATTATCGATATCCACATGAGTTTTCAGGTGGGCAGCGCCAACGGATCGGTCTTGCAAGAGCGTTAGTCGTCGATCCGAAAGTGATTATTTGCGATGAGCCAGTATCTGCTTTGGACGTATCCATCCAATCTCAAGTTATTAACCTTTTGCAAAGTTTACAACGAGATCTTGGATTGACGTATTTGTTTATCTCTCATGATATTAGCGTTGTAAGACATATCTCTGACCGGATCGGGGTTATGTATTTAGGGAACCTCGTTGAAGAAGGGTATACAGATGATGTGATCGAAAATCCGAAGCACCCGTATACGAAGGCTCTACTTAGTTCGGTACCGTTACCTGACCCGAACGTACAACGTGAACGCGTTATTTTACAAGGAGACATTCCGTCACCGTTAAACCCTCCTTCTGGGTGTGTGTTCCATACACGTTGTCCGTTTGCAATGGACGTATGCAAAACAACGATTCCACAATCATTACATCTAGCAGGTAATCATACGGTCAGATGTCATTTGCATGATGAAGGCATCACAACGGAAGAGAAGGAAGTAGTAAATGCATAGACACGTACAAGGCGATTGGTTTTTTTTAAAATCAATCGTTTTGTATAGACTTAAAGAGAGGTGAGCGTTTTGAACATTGCAGTCGGAGGCATTCAACACGAAACGAATACGTTCTCAAATGTAAGTTCTGATGAGAATTTTTTTTAAATTATATGAATGGTTATATGGAGAAGAGATTTTTGAGCATTACGATGGAGTGCGAGATTACATTGGTGGCATGATTGATCAAGCGAATCACGAAGGGTATACCGTCATTCCGACGTTTTCTGCTCGAGCAAACCCTTCAGGTGTTATTCCTTTGGAGACATTCCAAACGATGAAGCGAGAGTTAATCAATCGTATTCTTGAAATCAAAGAGTTGGACGCAGTTTGTCTAGCACTTCACGGTGCAGGTGTTGTTGAAGGAATTGATGATCTTGAAGGAGAGTTATTAGAAGAGTTAAGGCGTGCACTTGATGCGAAGATTCCAATTGTCGTAACCCTCGATTTACATACAAATTTAACAGAAAGAATGGTCGAGAATGCGAGTGCATTACTCGGTGTGAAAGAATATCCACATGTGGATAGTTATGAACGAGGTTTGGATGCTGTTAAGCTCGTCAAAGAAATAGTTGTTAACAAGGTTATCCCAGTTATGCACATGACGAAGCTTCCGATGATGATTCCGACTACACATACAATAAGTGGTCCGGCTTTTGACATGAAGCTCACACTCGAGGAAGAAAAGCTTGGAGATGTACTAGATTGTACGTTCTACCATTCGTTCCCACATACAGATGTTGCACATATTGGTTGTGCCATCTTAACGACAACGAACAATCAACGTGAATTAGCAGAAGCGATCTCAAAGCGAGTAGCTCAAGACCTTTGGGATGCCAAATCCGACTTTATCGTCGAATTGCTATCATCTGCTGAAGGGATCGACACGGCTTTAAACGTAGAAGGAAAGCCTGTCGTGATCAATGAAACGAGTGACAATCCAGGTGCAGGAACCCCTGGAGACGGAACGAATCTATTAAAAGATTTACTGAGACAAGACTTACCTGATACCGTTTTTGCATGCATATACGACCCTGACGTGGCAGCGCTCGCCCATGAAAAAGGCAATGGCGCAACACTTGACGTAGAACTTGGTGGAAAAACGGATCACCTTCACGGTGAACCGCTAAGAGTCACAGCAAAGGTAGTAGCACTTACCGATGGGGTGTTCGTACACACGAACCCGATGATGGCCGGCAAAAAAAATCGAATTATGGGAAGACAGCTAGGCTAGTCATCGGTCAAGTTGAAGTCATTGTGATCTCTGTACGCACACAAACCTTTGATCCAGAAATTATCTCATTAACAGGAATTAATCCATTAGATTATAAAATAATTGCTTTAAAATCAAGCCAGCATTTCCGTGCGGGTTTCCAAGATTTAGCGAAAAAAAATCATTACTGTCGATTCTCCTGGACTTAGCAGTTACTCACTCGATCACTTTGAATATGTGAATGTGAACCGACCGATCTATCCGCTCGATCGTCATTTCGAGAAGTAACTGATTCAGTCAATGAGACTGCGCCAAATGTGTATACGTGCCGTTTGGTGCACTTCTTATAGAAGTAAAGATTACACTGGCACTTCCGCTGAATGACAACAAAAGTAAGCGCTTTCTTCAGGTTTATAAATGAGAAATGGGGGATTCGGTGAGTTCATTGGTTGATCTTACGACAGTGGAACTAGTCGCGATGATTAAGGGGAAAGAAGTCTCTTCCCATGAAGTGGTGAGTGCGTTTATTAAGCAAATTGAAACGCACAACCCGAGCATTAATGCGATCGTATCGTTTCAACCGGAGTATGCATTATCAGAAGCTAGAAAAGCAGATGAGCGTTTTGCAAAAGGAAACGTTGATGGTCCGCTTCATGGCATTCCGATGGCGTTCAAAGATACGCATGATGCAAAAGGATTTAAGACGACGAAAGGATGCACGGTGCTAAAAGACAACGTCGCAAAAGAAGATGAACTGCTCGTGTCTCGCTTAAGGAGAGCGGGGGCAATCGGAATCGGGAAAACAAATGTACCTGAATTTGCGGCAGGATCTCATACATTTAATCCGGTGTTTGGGCTAACGAGAAATCCATACAACGTAGAAAAGAGTGCTGGTGGTAGCAGTGGCGGGGCAGCTGCAGCTCTTGCTGCACGAATGATTCCGCTTGCTGACGGTTCAGATATGGGAGGATCATGCAGGAATCCTGCAGCGTTCAATAACGTCGTAGGGTTGCGTCCATCACCCGGAAGAGTTCCTACGTATCCGAAAGCGAACGGTTTTGGGACCCTATCGGTACAAGGTCCGTTAGCAAAAACGGTATCTGACGTTGCCTATATGATGTCGGTAATCGCTGGGTACGACAAGCGTGTACCAATTGCTTTACGTGAAGAGGGGATCATGTTTTTGCAACGTCTTGAACTTGATGACAAAAAAAGTGAAGATTGCATATAGCGAAGACTTAGGTGGTCTACTTGCACTAGATGAGCCCGTGAGAAAAGCATTTAAAAACCAATTAGCGGTTTGGGAAAGCCTTGGTTGTGAACTTGTGGACGTAGCACCGGATTTAGCGGAGGCCGCAGACGTCTTTGAAACGTTGCGTGCGTTTGAAATGGAAGCTGCCGGTGGCGCTTTTGTTGAACAGCACCGAGCAGAATTAAAAACGACGTATGTCAAAAATGTTGAAAAGGGCATGAATCTGACGGGTCCAGAAGTCGGTCGTGCATTACGTAAGCAAACAGAGCTCGTCCATGAAATGGCTCGTTTTTTTTAGTGACTATGATTTCTTTATGCTGCCAACGACGCAAGTCGAGCCGTTTGATGCCAACGTTGAATATCCGACGATGATTGCGGGTGAAGCGATGAAGTCGTATACGAGCTGGATGCAATCATGTTCGCTCATCTCGGTCTTAAATACGCCAGCGATTTCAGTACCAGGAGGATTTACAGAGAATGGGTTACCGTTTGGATTGCAACTCGTTGCACCAATTGGGCAAGACTTTGAGCTGTTGCAAATGGCGCACGCGTATGAAAGTGTCACAAAGCATTATCAAAAGCAACCAAAAATGAATGTCGAGGAGAGTAAGCCGTTATGAAGAAACGAATGATGCCGCTGATTGGCTCAATGGTAGGAGTCATGTTGTTGGCAAGTTGCGGAGGTAGCTCTGACGAAGAGGCAGCGATTGAAGAAGGAACTAGAGAAGAGAGTTCGAATCTTGGAGGTACAATCAACTACGGATACAGTACTCAACCTGAAGTGTTGGACCCACATTTCACGACAGCGGCTGCAACTAGAGATATTAGTCGTTCCATTTACGAATCACTTGTTACGTTAAATAGTAACTACGAAGTAGCCCCGATGCTCGCAGAAGATTATGATGTAAGTGAAGATGGTAAAACGATCACATTTACGCTTCGCGAAGGTGTCCTATTTCATAATGGTGAAGAAATGACATCAGAAGATGTTGTGGCCTCGATGCAACGTTGGCAAGAAGTTTCTAACGTTTTACCTGAAGCACAATACGAGGCAGATGGCGATTATACCGTAAATGTGTTGCTAGATGAAATGAACAACACGGCTTTACATCTGTTAGCAGATATCAGCCAAATGGCGGCAATCATGCCAGCAGAGATTGCTTCAAACGCTCCTGCGACAGGAGTCGATGAGTACATCGGTACAGGTCCGTACGAGTTTGGTGTGTGGCACCAAGACCAACATGTTCAATTAACACGATTTGAAGATTATGTTGGCGTGGATGCACCAGCTGACGGGCTGAGCGGTGAAAAGAATGCGTATGCTGATGAAATTCTAGTTCATTTCGTGCCTGATTCACAGACGAGGTTATCTGGAATGCAGACAGGTGAGTACGATGCGATTAACGGAGTTCCTTTTGATAATTACGAAATGTTAGAAGCGGATGATTCCATTGAGTTGATGACAACACCGAGCGGAATGGAAGTGCTGGTATTTAACAAAGAGCAAGGGTTATTTTCGGATCCATTAGCAAGACAAGCAATGAACATTGCTCTTGATAAGCAACCGATTTTGCAAGCGGCATTTAACTATGAGGACTTCTACAGCTTAGAGCCTGGCTTAATGATCCCGGATCAAACGGATTGGTACACACGAGCTGGAGAAGAGAATTACGATGTGAATGATCCAGAACTCGCATTATCCATGCTTGAAGAAGCAGGGTATGACGGGGAAGAAATTCGCATTCTGACGAGTCGGGATTATGATTTTCATTATAATGTCGCGGTCGTTGCTCATCAGCAGCTTGAAGAGATGGGAATCAATGCAACGCTTAACGTAGTGGATTGGGCAACACTGCTCAGTCTGCGTGATGACCCAAATGAGTATGAGATGTTTGTCACGTCATTCTTTGTCTATGCTGTTCCTCATCAATACCCATTCTTTAATCCAAGTTGGGCTGGTTGGACAGATCACCCTGGCTATGAAGAATACTTTGATCAAATTGATCAAGCCGAAACACAAGATGAGGCACTCGCGTTGTTTGAAGAATTGCAAGAATTGTTCTATGAAGACGTACCGGTCGTGAACATCGGTCATTATGACAATGTAGAGGCAGTAAGTGATCGTCTGATAGATTATGAATTATTAATGGGGCCGATCTTCTGGAACGTTCAGGTTGAAGAATAAATTAAACGTTTATTTAAATAAAAATAGGAGGAGGGAGCATATCAATTCAAGTTCCCTCCTCCTATTTTCATTTTGGAAGATTTAAAAGGGATGAAAGGAAGGTTTATTGACAAACTATAACTAATAGCGTACCTTCTTGTACTTCTCGTTCTAATTGTGTTATTTCATTCGCGTTAAATCCGCATGAAATAAGTTTGGATTGATAACTTTGTTGAACGCCTTTATAACAAACATTCTCCTCTGGTAATCCATAGTCCGCAGCTGATAGTGTATGACGATCTTGTGGATAAGGGTTAATAACATTTATACAACTAGGAGAGAATTTTGTTCGCATTTTTTTTACTGCTTCAAGTGCATCTTTTTCTTCTTTAAATTCTTTAAACATTGGCTTACTCAAATTCATCACGTCCTTTATTAATTATGGAGCGGTCGCTTTACCTGAAGGTGAGCGGATCTTATTGTTCTTCTATGATCGTGTCTATATAAGAATAATGAGTGTGATTTTAGAGGACAGTTTTCTAAAGGGCGGATCATAAGGAATACCGACCTTTTATATTTTTAGTTTCTTACTTCAAGGTTTTCCCTTTTTGGTAAATCTAAAACACGCATTAAAAAGGTCTTCTGCAAAAATGACACAAGTTTTTGTCAATTGAACATAGAGTTCTACATTTGCATCGTAGATCTATACCATGTAGTATAGTACGTCCGTCATTAAAATAAACGATTTAAATCAATGATATAACTACAAACAAAACAGAGAGAAAAGGAGAGTATATGTTTAGTTTAATCGACTGGTTCAGACTATTTATGGCAGCGCTTTTTATCTTGCCAATTGTCACGGTCATTCGTGAGTCTGGTTATTATCTTGTGGCGACGCTTCTACGAGGTGAGAATAAGAAGCTCATTGTTGGTAGTGGACCTATATTGTTTACGATACCTACTGTCGAGGTTCGACGGTATTTTTTTATGTATAGCTGGATGGAGTACGATGAACTCAAGCCTAAAAATCGTTTTTGGCACGGGTTAATCTATGCTGCGCCGATTATGATGACTGGTGGTATTGCTTTTACAGCAAACTCTTTAGTGTTAAACGGTGTATTAGCAGATAATATCTTCTGGACAACATTCATTTTTTATTGTTTTTATTACGTGTTGTTTGATGTCATTCCTGTGTACTTGCCGGATGGACAACCTACGAACGGTAGAGCGATCTTTGACCTCATTTGGCACGGAGAGCGATCAGACTTTAAACGGAAAAGAGAAGATAACAAGAAAAGCGACAATCAGCGTAGTTACACAGAAGCACAGGAAGAAACGATGCAGAACAGAGATCAAGATGACAAAGAAAGAGGCGATCACACAAACCCTTCTAGTGACAGTTCAGACGAGGGGGAAGATACTAACTTCACGGAAACGCAGAAGAAAACAAAAGAGAACAGAGATCGGGATGAAGCAGTGCGAGACGACCATACAGAACCTTAAAGACACGAAGGTTTGTGTCTAGAAAACGTGTGCAGACAGTCGCGCACGTTTTTTTATTTAGACGATGTCAGTTTTTCTTTGTACGTTCTTCCTCAAGAATCATGTATAATAAAACTAATACCTGTCGACAGCCGACAGAAAGTGAAAACAGGAGGAACTAACGATGAAGAAATGGAGCATTGCAAGCATTCCAGGTGATGGCATTGGGAAAGAGGTAGTCCCTGCAGCTGAACAAGTGTTGAATACAATTGCAGATATTCATGGTGGGTTTCAATTTGAATTTACGTCCTTTCCTTGGAGTTCAGAATATTACTTAGAACATGGTGTGATGATGCCAGAAGACGGGATTCAAACATTAGCCTCATTTGATTCGATTTTTCTTGGTGCTGTCGGTAATGAACAGCTCGTTCCCGATCATGTTTCACTTTGGGGATTATTAATCAAA
Organism: Geomicrobium sp. JCM 19055; assembly: GCF_000698185.1. NCBI lineage: Bacteria > Bacillati > Bacillota > Bacilli > Caryophanales > Geomicrobium > Geomicrobium sp. JCM 19055. The sequence continues at coordinate 28,514 of NZ_BAXL01000004.1, read as the reverse complement.
ATTCGCCGAGAATTCGAGCAAGTTATTAATATGCGTCCTGCAAAAGTGTTACCAGGCATTGCCTCGCCATTGGCGAACCCTAATCAATTTGACTTTGTCGTCGTTCGAGAAAATAGTGAAGGAGAATACAGTTCTAGCGGTGGCCGAATTGGCAATGGTGAAGAAGAAATTGCGATTCAAAACGCTGTATTTACACGAAAAGGAACAGAACGTGCGATGCGTTTTGCATTTGAACAAGCGAAGAAACGTAGAAATCATGTGACAAGCGCAACGAAATCAAACGGCATTATTCATAGCATGCCGTTTTGGGATGAGGTTTTCAAAGATGTAAGCCAAGATTACCCTGAGATGACGACTGAATCACAACACATTGATGCCCTTGCAGCCTTTCTCGTTACGAAGCCTGAGACGTTAGATGTTGTGGTTGCCTCCAACCTGTTTGGGGATATTCTAACGGATATCGGTGCAGGGATTATGGGAAGTATCGGTGTCGCTCCGGCAGCAAACCTAAATGTAAATGGGAAGTACCCATCTATGTTCGAACCTGTACACGGTTCCGCCCCAGACATTATTGGCAAAGGGATTGCGAATCCGATCGGTCAGATTTGGACTGCAAAAATGATGCTCGATCATTTAGGGGAAGAAGAATCAGCGACAAAAGTTCTTGAAGCGATTGAGCAGGTCACACGTCAACAAATGGTGACGCCTGATTTAGGTGGCAATTGTACAACTGAAGAAGTGACGAATGCCATTATTCAAGAGTTAAAGAGGTGACGAAGGTGGGGGAGGTTTCAGTTGCAGGCGTAGGGATTCATTATGAGGATGATGGAGCGATTGATAAGCCGGTTTGCCTTTTGCTACATGGATTTCCTCAGAGCTCGTTAACGTGGAGGTATGTTAGTCCTCATCTAACAGAGCGTTATCGTGTCATTAAAGTTGACTTGAGAGGATACGGTAAGTCAGGAAAGCCAATCGGAGAAGCGTTGTATCAGAATGATGTGATGGCACATGACGTCGCATCTGTTCTAGACAGACTAGACATTCGTAACGCACTAATCGTTGGTCATGACCGAGGAGCAAGGGTTGCAAGAAAGCTTGCTTACTTACGTCCAGAACTTGTAAGAAAGCTTGTATTCATCGATATTATGCCTATGGAATACGTCTATCAATTGCCGGCAAAAGAAGCAGCAAAGAAGTATTGGCACTGGGTATTTCAAATCGTTCCAGACCTTCCTGAGACGTTAATTGAGGGGAAAGAAGAAGAGTACTTAACGTTTCTATTGAGTCGTGGTGAAGGCTTATACGAACGCCTAAAGGAAGACGGGTCTTTTGATGAGTACTTACGAGCGTTTAAAGAACCAGGAGCGGTTCAAGCAGCGCTCAGTGATTACCGAGCAACCTATCGTACCGATCTTCCTGAATATGAACAAGGGGTTGGCAAGTTGTCGAAGGAGACGTTAGTGCTCTGGGGAGAACATGGCAACTTGGCTGGGTTACCAGTCGTGGATGTATGGAAAAAGACGATTGACCACGTTCAAGGGTATGAGATTAAAGGGTGCGGTCATTACGTGCCAGAAGAGAAGCCAAAGGAAATTGCGGAGCATATTCTAGCGTTTGATCAATCAACTCTCTAAAACAATTCACCTCAATCAAGCTGTTAGAATCGGGCATCGATTGAGGTGAGAATTATCGTTGGTCAACATACAGGTTCCACGGTGAAGGTAGGTCAAAAGGGTGTTGAGTCGGAAGCTTTGAAATTTGATCGCTTGTTATGTCCACCCAAACGTGAACGTCTTCTTCGAATTGTGACTGGGAGTCGTTATGTGCGTGAGTGATCGTCGCCCATAAACCGGATTGATTGAATAGATCTTGAAATGGATAGACAACATGCAAGTAGTGATATTTCTTTTGGTCGTATTTCGTTATAAAAAAGCGATCGCATTGATGATTTTCAAAGAAACGCCACATAGCAACTTCATCATCGTGGAACAATTCAGTTTTCGCTTCGAACGGATAATAACATTCATATGGGAATACTCGTCCTGGTTGGACATATTGTTCTGAAAGTAACGTTTTCTTCTTTGTAAGACTTGTGATCTCCGTCCATTGAGTGTGTTCATCAGCCAATTGATTAGGCGATGTTGTTGTCGCTGATTGCAAAGTGATCCGTGGTGTTAACCCAATTTTACGGAGTACTTTTTGAGCGGGTGCGTTTGATTGTTGGGTATTGGCACCAACCCATTGAATCGCTGAATGTTCCCAAGCTCGGTCTAACACATTGTTTAGAATTTCTGTTGCTAAGTTTTGTCCACGATAGCGACGGTCGGTGCGCAATCTTCCAAGCATGGCATAGACCGAATGGTAAATCGTAAATCCGGCTGTACTAACGAGTTGATTCTCAATGAATAGTCCATACATTTTGTTAGGCCCTGTAACGAGGTACGGAAAAATGGCTGCAATGTAATCGTCCTCGATGCCAGTGTCCATTTGTTCATAGTACGTTTGATCTTCTGGATGTAATTGGCGAATCAATGGTTAACCCTCCCTTTCGTCATGTTTAGTATGACGATTGTTTTGCATGTTGCCAAATAAAAAATCTCCCAAGAAGGGAGATTCAGGCTGTTGAGAAACTTAAACGGACCAAAAGCGTACTCGTAAATGAGTAAGCGGCTTCTGTGGCTACGCTTGCCGCGGGCGTTGCACGAGCTTAGTGCTTCGCACGATGATCTTCGGCTAACGAATAAAGGAAGTTCAACAGCCATTGCTTATAGCAATGGTGTCGAACCAACCTGCTTTGCAGGCCGCCGCAGGCGTCTTCGCCACGACAGCCGCTTTTATACAGCATATTGAGTTTGTAAAAGCAAAAGTAAAATGTATAACTTCAACACTTTAAAATCTACAAATTCATTAACTCTCTACTTCATTTATATAAGAACAGCACTTTTTCGACAATCTGAATCTCCCAAGAAGGGAGATTTTTTTATTGAAGTGATTCTGGGAATACTGATAAATCAATTCCCCATACGAGTGGTACAGCATAGTAGACACCGAAAATAATGATTATGGTTGCAACAATGTTTACGAAGAATCCTGTTTTTACCATCTCGATTATTTTAAGCTTGCCTGTTCCAAACATGATCGCATTTGGTGGCGTACCAACAGGTAACATAAATGCCATGTTCGCAGCCATTGCACAAGGAATCATGAGTGCGAACGGGTGAACATTAAGAGCGATTGCTAGTGCTGCAACGACCGGTAAAATCATTGTAGCTGTAGCAGTATTCGATGTGATCTCAGTTAAAATCATAATGAGAATTGTAGCGGCAGAGATAATAATTAATAAATTAAATCCATCTAGAATCGTCAGTTGTTGACCGAGCCAGTCTGACAATCCGGATGCAGTAAATCCTTGAGCAATCGCAAGACCACCACCGAAGAGTAATAATACGCCCCAAGGGATGTCTCTAGAATCTGACCATACTAGAATACGGCCACCCTTTGCTCGACTTGCTGGGATGGAGAAAAGTAACACAGCAGCGAGCACTGCAATTAGACCATCACTTAAACCTTGAATATTTAAGATAATTCCGTTCTCATAATCCCAGAAGAAGGTACGTGTTACCCACATAAATGCAGCGAATAGGAAAACAATTCCTACCATCCATTCTTCATAAGAAGTCTTACCTAGGCTTTTTCGCTCATCTTGAATAACGGCTTTACCACCTGGGAGAGATTTAATTTCGGTTTTGAAAGCAATTCTACCAAGATAGAACCAAGTGAAGAAAAGCATAATTGCAACAACTGGAATACCGAATAACATCCAAGTAGCAAATGAAATTTCTATTCCGAAAATTTCTCGCATTTGTCCAGCAAGTATAATATTTGGTGGTGTACCGATGAGTGTACCTACGCCACCAATCGTACCTGCATAACCGATACCGAAAATAAGGGACTTTTCGAATTTTGGAAAGTCTTTTTCTTCAGGCTTGTCCTTTAATGCAGAAGCTACTTGAGCGGTAATTGCAAGTCCCATCGGAATCATCATCATAACTGCTGCGGTATTAGATACCCACATTGAGATAAATCCGGTAGCTACCATAAACCCTAGCAAAATTCTTTGTGTGCTTGTTCCAATTAAAGAAATAATTAATAAAGCCATGCGTTTGTGTAAGTTCCACTTTTCCATCGCTGTAGCAATGAAGAAACCACCAAGGAATAAGAAGATAACATCGTCACCGTATGATGAGGCAACCGCACTTCCTTCAAGAGCACCAGTAGTCGGTAACAAAATTAAAGGCAGTAATGAAGTTGCTGGAATCGGCAAGGCTTCGGTGACCCACCAAGTCGCAATCCACAATGTAACCGCCAATACAGCTCTTGCTTCTGAAGCCAGACCTTCTGGATTGAAGAAAGCCATTGTGAGAATAAACAGTGTTGGACCGAGTAATAGCCCGATCATTTGAGCTTTTGAATACGCCTTTTTAGGCTGATTTGTAGAAGAAGGTGGCTCTGAACCGTTTGTCGTATCTGCTTCTTCTTTGTTTTTACGTTGTTCAGCAGCTTTGTCGATGTCTTTTTTATAAGAGAAAATGTTTAGGAGGTCTTTCGTGCGATTGTGTTGTCTCCATAAACTATTCCAAGTCGTTATAAAGGTTGATTTCATAAAATATCCCTCCTTGATGTCGATTGAAAACGCTTACTTACATTTTGCATATTTAGACACGTTTCGACTAGCTTTTTTTAATTAAATGAAACCATTTTGTTTTATTTCTTCTCCTTTGCTTGTAAGTTGATATTGTTGTAAAGGTCGACCGGAAGATTGATAAATCACTTCCTTAGAAAGCAAACCAGTTTCGCTAAAGAAACGTAAGTATTTTCGCAATGAAACATGAGAGATCTGGGTTTGACCTGAAAGTTGGGCGGTAGTCAACCAAGTTGTACAGTCATTAAAAGCATGGAGAACTCGTATCGCTGTTTCTTTTGTGATCCCTTTTGGAAGGTCTCTAGGTAAGAATCCTTCGAATCTTTGGTCATGAAAAAGTTGATCAATTTCCGTTTGTTGATTTAACGGTTTTGCAAGTTTCTGAAAGGATTGGTAGCGCTCTAATGCTTCTTTGAAACGTTCAAAAGTAAAGGGTTTCACGAGGAAATCAATAACTCCATACCTTTTCCCGAGAGTGATGGATTCCAAATCATTTGCTGAAGTAATTAAAATTACGTCAAGGTCAATATTCTCATTACGTATGAACTGTAATAATTGGAGGCCGTTTTCTTGGTCCAAGTATATATCTAGCAATAACAAATCTAATTTTTTTGTTTAAGATCATTTCTTTGCCTGAAGCCAATGTGTTTGCAGAACCTTTCCACACATAGCCATTAACTTTATCCGTGTAAAGCTCATGAAATTTAATAATTAATGGTTCATCATCAATTGCTCCAATGGAATACATCACTAATCCTCCTTTTTCTTATATGGGATTTTCACTTTCAACGTTGTTCCTCTACCTACTAAACTATTAAATTCATACGTGCATTGGCAGTAGTAATGGCATTTAGCATAATCGTTAACCCAAACCCTCGGTCAGCTCCTTTTGTAGAAAAACCTTGTTGCTTAAAGGTTGATAATTGCTCATTTGTAAACCCGTTACCATTATCGCTAATTTTAAGCACAAGGTTTGTGCTTTCACTTGAGAACCGTAGTGTGATTTTTCGATTGGTTTGTTGATTTATGGCGTCATAGGCGTTATTTAACGCATTTCCAATGACGGTAATCCATGTGTCCAATTGACTCGAATAGTGTAGTTCTGGCCAAGCTCCTTCACCAGTAACGGTAATTTGAACACCCGATTGATGAAGTCGTTCCAATTGGTTAGAAAGGTAGCTTGCTAAAGTTACGTCTTTCACATATTTCCCAACTTCATTCACACCAGCTTGATAGGATGATGAAAGTGTCTCGATGTACTCTTCAAGTTCATCATAAGACTCTGTACACACCATTGCACCGATGATGTGGAGTTTGTTCATGAATTCATGTGTTTGCATGCGTAACTGTTGAGCATAATTTTCAACACCTGCAAGTCGTTCTACCAAATGGTCTAGCTCACTTTTATCTCGAAATGTAATCAATGTACCTACTGTCGATTCATTCACAATCACGGGTATTCGATTCGTAATCATTTCTGTTGATTGATAGTGGTGAAGTTCGTCTTTCGCCATTTGTTGCTGTTCTAATTGCTGTTTAATTGGTAAGTCAGGCCATGCATCATATATTGACAAACCAATTAGCTTCGAGTTAAAGATCGATTTAGCAGAAGTATTTGCTACGATAATCATCCCGCTTTGGTCTGTTGCGATGACCCCTTCTTGCACGCTTGAAAGCATGGCTTCACGTTCTTTGAGACGGTGGGCAATCTCTTCTGGCTCCATGCCATTGAGTGATTGTTTAATACGTTTGGCAAGGAAAAATGACCCAATTATTCCGATCATCAAACTAATGCCAACACTAATGAAAAGCGAACTTAAATGATCAGATACATAGGCGTCGACCCGATCAGTCGAAATGCCGACAGAGACTGCTCCAATTTGTTCGTCTGAAAGATTGTTAACCGGTGTAAATGCACGTAGTGAGGGTCCTAAAGTACCTTCAAATTCTGATGTATATGTATGCCCGTTTTCTAATACATCGGAGATATCATCACCTACAAATAATTCCCCAATTTCTGATGGGTTAGGGTGTGTGAGGCGTGTAGCTGTCATGTCGACAATGACAATATAAAGTAAGTCATTCTCAACACGTAATTTTTGAAGCATTGTACGTAATGTTTCGTCAACGTAGTCATCCTGCAACGCTTCAACAACCATAGGACTTTCTGCAAGGTGACTAGCACTCAACAACACTTGATCTTCTAAGGATTGTCTTGCTTGTTGAGCTTGTGAGAAGCTACAAATATTCCGCCTAATAAAATGGTGCCAAATAGCATCGCCATCGCATAGATCATGACTCGAAATTGCAATGGTAATTTTCTTGTACGGAACATGTGCCTCACCCCTTCAAACATGTATTGCTCTATTATAGGGAATTTTAACAACATATGCCAATTCCTGTTTTACTACGTAAATCGTCCACTTTACAACCAGTAAAGTGGACGAAGGAAGGTTCTATGCGTAATGAATAATGATGGATGCTTGTGCGTGGAGCATACGATGTACTTTAAATGATAGTTCTCCTTCTTCATAAAGGGCATCGATTGTGTCTTGAAAGGCTTCGGTATGGCTCACAATTTCACGTGTGAAGCCGTGCAGTTGAAACAGACGAATGACGGAAAGATCACGGTAAAGTTCATCAGCCACGTCAGCGCTTTCGATCTCCTCGTTTGCTTCTAATTCACGTACTAAAGAACGCATGGAGGTTGCATCAACAGTCAGTCCAAGTGAGGCACCGTCGCGGCGTTTATCAGCGACACCTTCGTAAAGACCTTCGCTCGTAACTCGGATGCTTTGGACGTTCCCGATTGCCATTTGTGTGTTAAACTCATGGCCCATTTCTTCTAAAGCGCGAATTGCAGAAGTTGGAATCGTATCTTCGTACGTAATGTCTTTCGCGCCCATGCTATGAATTCTCGGTTCATCAACGGCTTCTTCAAGGGTCATTCCATGATCAAGTACGTTTGTAATGACTTGGAATACAGCATTAATAATACGAGGACCACCTGGAGAACCAACACTCATGACAGGCTCGCCAGTACCATCAAAAACGATCGTTGGCGTCATGCTTGAGAGAGGACGTTTGTTTGGTTGAACTTCATTCGCACCACCTGGTACAGCATCGAAGTCGGTCAATTCATTATTAAGCATAATTCCATAGTCTGGGACCATAATTCCAGTACCGAACAAGGATTCAATCGTACTCGTGTAGCTCACCATGTTCCCGTCGGCATCAGTGACCGTGAAGTGAGTGGTTTCGCCCATGCCGTCTTGATCTTCATACTGGCTGACAAGCGAGTCATCCTTACGCTCATCAAAGGCCCAAGGATCTCCAGCTTCGACGTTTTCTGAAGAGCGATCAAGTGGAATAAGGTCGCGACGCTGCTCGATGTACTCAGGGTGCAGCAACCCGTCGAATGGGACTTCAACAAACTCTGGATCACCCATGTACTCAGCACGGTCTGCATAAGCCAGACGCATCGTTTCAGCTAGAATGTGGTAGCGCATCGGGTCTCTTGGATCGTATTGTCCAATATCAAAGCCATCTAGGATAGAAAGCATTTGTAGTAAGGTGAGACCACCTGAACTCGGTGGAGGCATACTTGCAATAGAATAGTCGTTGTATTCTCCCCAAACCGGTTGTTCAATCGTTGAGTTGAAACGTGCGATATCGTCTTTAGTCATTGTGCCACCATATGTTTGAACGGTTTCTGCGATGGCATCTCCAATTTCACCGTGATAAAACACATCTAGACCATGCTCTTGAATGAGGTTAAGTGAATGAGCAAGATCATCCTGAATGATAAAATCTCCCTGTTCTAAAGGTTCGCCATCGGGTAAGTATACGTGTTTGGCTGTGCTGTTAAGCAACTTCGTTTGATTATCGGAAATGGCATCGGCAAGTTGACGATCAATGTGGAAGCCATCTGCAGCTAAATCAATTGCAGGTTGAATGAGTTCTTCTAATTCGAAACTACCCCATTCTTCAAGTGCGGCATTCACCCCATCTAACGTTCCAGGTACGCCGACCGCTGGACCGCTTGTTGAACGTTCTGCAAAAGGAATGACGTTCCCGTCTTCGTCAAGGAACATATCGGGAGTAGCACCAAGTGGAGCACGTTCACGACTGTTAACAATCGTCGTTTCACCCGTGTCTGAGTCATAGACCATCATAAATCCACCACCACCGATTCCGGACATATGTGGTTCTACAACATTCAATGCAAACTGAACCGCTACCGCTGCATCAACGGCATTTGCCCCTTCGCTCAGAAACTGCTGGCCAATTTGAGTGGCGAGGTCATGTGAACTTGCGACCATTCCATGCTCTGCTAAGTCTACAGGAACCGATTGCTCTTCTGCGGATGCAGGCTGCACGTTCATTAGGATGAGAGAACCAACCATTGCTGCACTCGTAATCGATGAGACCGCCTTCTTTTTCAATAAAAACCCCTCCTTGAGATGATAGATAAATAGTATAACATTCATAAAAGTTTAACTAATCTAACTTCTTTTATGCTTAAGAGTTATAAGGTAAAAGTTGGATAACTTAGTTACATTCGTTTTAGTCAATTATTACGTGGGAAGCAGGTCATTGATGGCTAGAGAGGGTGGAGGTGCAAAAACTAGTACTTAGTTACTTATTATAGAATGTGATAAAAAGCACAGAGTGCATTGAGCATTTATGACTATAAAAGTTTCTCTAATGCTCGAATAGGCAATGGCAATCTGTTTTTGTGAATAGCAATGAAGAGCTCGTCTTATTAACGAACAAAAGCCATTGAGAGGGGAATCTCTCAATGGCTTGTTGAAGGTTCTTCTTCGAGTATTCTGCTTGTTACTTGTTTTTCGAGTGCAACAAGTCGTTCGTCGGTGACATCTCGTGGCCTTGGCAACGGATTCTCAAGGTCGAGCGTAATTTCACCGTCTTCAATTAACACGATGCGATCAGCAAGCTTAACTGCTTCTCGAACGTCGTGGGTAACGAGAAGAGATGTAAATTGATTGTCTCTCCAAATTTGTTCTATTAAATCTTGCATTTCCGTTCGTGTCAGTGCATCTAATGCGCTAAGGGGTTCATCGAGCATGAGTAAGTCTGGCTCACGAATGAGCGCCCTTGCTAAAGCGACTCGTTGTTTCTGACCACCAGATAACGTACCAGGCCATTCTTTTTGAAACTCGGAAAGTCCAACTGCTTGAAGCACGGAAAGTGCCCGGTCTTTCCAATCGCCTTTAAGTCCAAGCCCTACGTTATCAATAACAGTTTTCCAAGGAAGCAGTCGAGAGTCTTGGTACATCATCGTGACACTCGCATCTGTTTTCTTAATCGTTTGATCATCAAACAATAGCGTACCGCTTGACGGTTGTTCAAGTCCGGCAACGAGACGTAATAGTGTACTTTTACCGCTACCACTCTTCCCGACAATCGCGATAAATTGACCTTTTTCTATGGTGAGATCGACGTCTTTTAATACCTCGTTGTCTCCAAATGATTTTTGGAGTTGTGAGACGTTAATTCTGACACCGTGTTCTTCTGCTGAGTTCGTCAAAACAGCTCCTCCTATTTCCGATAGTTTGGATGCCAACGAAGGGCATTCTTTTCACCGACCTGAGCAATCATATCGGCCAATTTACCAAACAACGCATAAATAATAATCGTGACGATAATAATGTCTGTTTGCATAAATTGACGTGCATTCATTGCAAGATAACCGAGTCCATCGCTCGTTGCAATCGTTTCTGCAACGATCAGTGTTAACCACATCACACCTAATGCGTACCGTAACCCAACGAAGATGGAAGGCAGAGCACCTGGTAGATAGACGTGGCGGAATAGTTGCCACCCTCGTAAGCCGTACATACGGCCCATCTCAACGTAGCCTCGATCTACGCTACGTATGCCGTGTAACGTATTAATGTAGATCGGGAACATAACCCCAAGTGCGACGAGGAAGATCTTTGATGTCTCACCGATTCCTAACCACACGATTGCAAGAGGCAATAACGCGAGATGGGGGATGTTTCGAACCATTTGGATGGAAGTATCAAATGTGAAAAACGACCACTTTGACCATCCATTTAGAATTCCGAGTAATAACCCGATACTTCCTCCGATGATCAAACCAACAAAGGCACGATAGAGACTAATTTGAATGTGCTCAGCCAATGTTCCTGAAACGACTAAATCATAAAAGGATTCAAGTACAGCCGTTGGAGCCGGGAACAGGCTTGGCGATACAACTTCTAACATTGAAACAACTTGCCATACGATCAAAACGACAAACGGTAATAGCCAAGGTAATATTTGTTTTTGGAATGTGTTTGACATTGTCGGCCACCTACTTCTTACTCAATGTTGTCAGACGCCCAAGCAGGTTCAAGTGGCATGATTGATGAAACGTCAATTTCCTCTGGAATGAGTTCGTATCGGTAATAATCATCAGCTTGTGCTTGTTGAGCAGCAATAATTTCTTCATTAATATTCTCAACACCGTAATCACGACGGTTTACAACTGTATCTAGAATTTCTTTATCAATACCAATCAAGCCAGAGAGAAGCTCTGCAACATCATCGGGATTGTCATTTGCCCATTGGTCTGAGCGGTTTGTTTCTTCTAATACGAGTTGAACGAGTTCAGGTGATTGTTCAGCAAATTCAGGTGTCGCGTAATAGAACGTACGGTTCGGATAATCAGTAACCCCATCATCAAGTGTTGTTACATCAAGGGTGTGTTCAACACCTGCAAAGAACGGATCCCAAGAGGCAAGCGCATCAACTTCTCCGGTTTCAAGTGCTGCACGACCTTGTGAAGCGTCTCCCATATAGCGGAACTCAACATCATCAATAGCAACTCCTGCATTCTCGAGTGCGAGTAATGCGAGGTAATGATGATTTCCGCCTTCTAGTGCAGCGATGCTTTTCCCTTCAAGATCTGAGATTGATTCAATTCCAGAGTCTGCTTGCACCATGATCCCAACGCCTTCTTCATGGGGAAGGCTAGCACCGACGTAAACGATTTCTCGACCTTGCGCTTGAGCGAAAATCCCTGGTCCGTCAGCAGCGTTGCCGTAATCAATGTTATTCGTAGACAAGGCTTCCATAACGGCATTACCTTGGTCGAATTCAATCCATTCTACAGAAACATCTAGTTCCTCTTCCTCAATTCGATCTTCGAGATAACCGCTATCACGAAGTACATTTAATGTATTACCTGTTTGAAAGCCGATGCGAATGGTATCATTTCCACTCGCTTCAGAAGAATCGGTATCATTTCCGCAAGCAGCGAGTACGCCTCCACTTGCTAGTAAAAATGAACCGACAATCAGTGTTGATTTACGCATGGTTGTTTCCTCCTGAGATTGTATAATGGGCACCTTTTGTCGTGAAGGAGCTTACGTTGTTCGCATTGTGTAAGCGAAGCTCAAACGGTCGCTCTCCTCGTTTCGTTAACGTGTCTTGAACGAGGCCGTTTCCTTTTGGCTCGGCGAAATGCAACTTTGCCCCTGGTAAATTTACTGTATAAACAGTCGCGTTAAGCGTCTCGTCAAAAGCAGGTTCTTCTACGTCTAGCTCAAACCATGTTGACCAATTATCGGCTGTTTGCTTTGCGTCGTGAACCGCCATCGTAAAGCCTGTAATTGATGTGTTGCCAGCTTCATGAGAATGAATAACGTTGGCGTCTTTTAAACCAGCGATTCGTTCTTCATCTGTTTCATGCCAATCGATGAAAAATGGCAAAGGTAAATCCGAAGATTCGTCACCAACAAATAACAATGACCATTCGAGAAGCGTACCGTCTGGTCGTTTTCGGCTAAGAGGAACAGGACCATTCACTTGAAGCCCTTTTTCACGGAAGCGTTCAGCTAAAGCATCTAAGTTCCTCGTTCGTATACATACCTTGTAGAACCCTTCTTCGAATTGATCGTCACCGATTGCATAAAATGGACTATCTTTTACATCCTGTGCACCGACACGCTTGAAAAGTTCGAAATCATCAATCGCTAAAAATTCGATGTATTCAATCCCGAAATGAAGAAGCGTATTGTATGAACCGCGATGTTCGTGACGGCCGCCTTCAACTGCATGAAAGCCTTTATTTAACCACTCATCTTTGAGCTCATGAGCGTCATTAATGTAGTGGATTACATGGTCAAATGAAATGTTTAAGCTCATTAGTATCCTCCGATTCATTCCCGATTAAATTCATATGAAATATAGAGTTTATGTTTTTAGTCTATGTAAAATGCAGATTGATGTCAATCAATTTATGAAAATTAAAAAGAAAATAGGTATGCTAGAAAATAAAAAACCAGTTACAAAGAGTAACTGGTTTCTACTACAGTTGAAAGCTGCTTATTGAAGTGCTTGCTCTAAATCGGCCATAAGATCATCAGGATGTTCCATGCCAATGGATAAGCGGATCAAATTCGCTGGAATTGATGCAAGCGAGCGACCCGTTTCTCCTTGTTGTTGATGGGTCGAAATTGAAGGGATAACAGCAACGGATTTGTGGCGTCCAAGGTCCGTTGCCCGCCAAATGAGCGAGAGTCGATCAAGTGTGTCCCTTGTTGCTTGAGCGCCACCTGCCACTGTAAAGCTGATTAGGTGTCCATACCGGTTTGATTGTTCAGGGTGGTCGACCAGTTGCATGTAACGTTTTGCTGTCGTATGGCCTGCGTTTGATGGGAGACCAGGATAATAAACGGATTCTACTGATGGGATACTTTCTAAATGCTTGGCAACGGTTAATGTGTTTTTACTCATTGCATCTACGCGTGTACGAAGTGTGCGGATGTCATTGAGTAGAAAATGAGCACTCATCGGAGATAATGCTGGTCCGTGATCGCGCATTGGCCAAAGCTTTAAATACCCTGTGAAGTTTGCCTTTAAGTCGTCATTGTCAAGTTTCGTCGTAATGTGGTTCTTAGCAATAATTGCACCAGCAATTGCTGAACCACTGCCACCGATCGCTTTACTTAACGAATGGATGACAATATCAGCACCGTGACGAAGGGGACGCATGAGCGCAGGTGTAGCAATCGTTGCATCGACAATTAAAGGAAGATTGTGGTGATGTGCAAGTGCTGATAAACCTTCAAGATCGACAACAGTTAAGCTTGGGTTTGATGGCATTTCTACATAGAGAAAGCGCGTATGTTCATCAATCGAACGTTCCCAATGAGAAAGATCAGATGAATCTTCAATCCAACGCACATCGATATTCCGCTCTTTGTGGTAACGTTCGTTAAATAGCATAAACGTACCGCCATAGCACTTTGCATCTGCAATAAAGTTCACACCCGATACGGGATTTTCTAAAAAGGGCTGAGTGGCCATGAAAATTGCAGACATCCCAGAGCTTGTTACAGTTGCATTTGTTTCACCATGATACCCGTATCCTTCTAAAAGAGATAACGTTTCTTCTAAATAATGAAGCGAAGGGTTATGAATACGTGTATATCCCCACGCAGGAGTTGCATAAGACAATGCCGCCTCAAGATGGTCGGAGTTCTCAAAATGTTGGGCTGGAGAGATGACGAGAGGCTCCATCGTACTTCCATAGTTCGAAGAAGCTTCTTCAAGGCTGTACATCCCGTGGGCAGCAATCGTGTCAAAACGTTTTTTGCGCATTTTTTTTCCCGGTATTGTTGCTCAGCTTGTTGCTTTTGTTGTCCAATTTCAATGTAGTGTTGCATGCCTGTCTTTACTTGTTGGCTCATTTGAAATCCCCCTACGAATTAGAGTGGTAGTGCAGTCGTTTGCTTCACTTCACCGTAAGAAACGGTCGTTTGAATTCTCGTCACACTAGGCAAGGAACTTAGGTTTTCAACGATAAAATGTTTGAGATCATTCGTGTTTTTTTAGTACGACTTTGAGGATATAATCGTATTCTCCGGTAACATGGTGGCATTCTAATACTTCTGGCAGGCAAGTGACATTATGTTGGAATTGAGTAATATCGTCTCGTTGATGCGCATTCATTGCGATGTAGATAAAACAGAGTAAATCATAGCCTAATGCTTGTCGGTCAATCGTTGTTTCATAGCTTAGGATAATTCCTTCACTCTCTAGTCTCTTACGGCGTGTGTGAGTGGCAGATGGCGACAAGTTAATTCGCTTTGCTAAATCAACATTTGCAATTTGTGCATTTTCTTGGAGTGCTTTTAATAATTGTCGATCTGTACTGTCAACTAATTTTACCATGATTTCACCCCTGAACATTATTTATTCTAAATAATAGGAAAAATAACGTGATTCCTTCTGTTAATCTAAGTATAATCGAAGAATCTTCTAAAGCGATGAAAAAAAGAGATGGATTTCGGAAATTATTCGAACGCAAAAAAACCTCCGATGCACAGGGCATCAGAGGTTGTGTTATAGAATTAGTCTAAGACTGTTACTTCAACACTTTGGCGACCGAAGTTAAGTGCTTCTTCAGTTGTTGCCATGTGAAGGTCGATCTTGTTTCCATTAATCGCGCCACCAGTGTCTCCGGCAATTGCTTCTCCGTATCCTTCAACATAAACTGTTGAACCGAGTGGAATAACATTAGGGTCTACTGCGACTACGTTTGCATTGCGATCGTTACGAAGGTCAATTCCTGTTGCAGTAATTCCTGAGCAACCTTCGCAATCAGCTGTGTAAGCTGTTGCTTCCATTGTCATTGTTGTGCCTTCAGGTGACTCACTTGAAGAACTAGCAGATTCTGATGAACTGCTTTCAGTTGATTCTGTTGGTTCTGTGGATTCAGAAGCTACAGTTTCTTCAGATTGTGTTTCTTCAGCAGGCTCTTCTTCTTTAGCTACTGGTTCTTCTTCACTGCGATTGTTGTTTGCAACGGGTGCGTCATTGTACATTAACTGACCGAAAGTGTCAGGGCCAGCGATTCCGTCAACGCTAATACCTGCTGCAGATTGGAAATCACGTACGGCTTCTTCAGTGCGTGGACCGAAGATTCCATCTACATATACTGGGTCAAACCCTTTGTTTTGTAGTTTTGATTGAAGTCTTCAACGAGTTCGCCTTCATCTTCTAATGATAGAGCAGCAAGTGCTCCGAGTGTTTGTGTGCCAGCGATGCCGTCACTTAATAGGTTGAAGTCAGACTGGTATGCTTGTACAGCATCTGTAGTTGTGCTGTCATACTCCCCTGTAACTTCTGATTCATTTAAATAGCCTTTATCGATTAACGTTTCTTGTAGTAGTTCTACGTCTGAGCTGTTCTCTAGGTCTGTGTTGAAATCACTAGCATCTGCAGCTGTAGGTGCTGTAATGAAAGCAAATCCCGCAGCGAATGCTGTGAAACCGAGGCTATAAGCAATCTTTCTAATAGATTTCATTGTTACCCTCCTAGTGGTTGTTAGTAGTTATCTCAATCCACAAGTTGCATCTTAACAACAGAATCGGAGGGGTACAAGGGTTATTCTGCTATTTAATCGTTTTGAAATCTCATTGTAACCTATTTCCGTCATTATCCAACTTTTATTACATATTTACATAGATTTCATGTCGAATTACCGTCACTTTACCATAGTGTAAATAACTTACATGGATAAAAACGGTTTTAGTTTGTATTTAAGCGGGTAAAAGATTAAGTTACTAGATGGAAAGTTTCATTGATTCATTGATGAACGGATTATTTACTTGGTGTTCGGACGAATAAAAAAACCTAAGAAGAGTACTCTTCTTAGGTTCAGGAAGTTAAACGATGCGTTTTCGGATGTTACGACTGAGAATGTCTACGAGCGTGACGACAACGATGATGATGAGCAACATCATACCGACTTGTTCCCATTCTCTTGAACGTGATGCGATAATTAACGGGGCACCGAGTCCTCCGGCACCGACCATTCCAAGTACCGTTGCAGATCGTAAATCAATTTCATAACGATATAACGCATAGCTCATAAATTCAGGTAACACTTGCGGTAGTACACCGTACCAAATGACTTGGATTTTACCAGCACCACTCGCTCGTAATGCTTCTAGAGGTTTTTGATCAATCGACTCAATGACTTCGGAATAAAGCTTCCCGAGCATCCCGACGGAGTTAATCGTAATCGCCAGGACACCAGCTAGTGGCCCAATACCGACAGCAGATACGAAGATGATGGCAAAAAGCAATTCTGGGAATGACCGAATTCCGTTTAAGACGCCTTTTCCTCCAATTGAACCTCTTTTTGCAATATTTCTAGACGCAAAGAATGCGAATGGAATGGCTAAAATGGAGCCTGCGAGTACACCCGCGTAAGCAATAGCAACGGTCTCCATCATCATCATAAACAATTCAGGAATACGCTCAATTGCCGCCGCATCGGTAAACGGACCTAAAATGAGGCGCTGTAACATCGTAGACGCTTGTTCCCAGCGAAATGCTGAGTCAAGATCAAGGTTTGTAAAAGCGATCGAGTAAGCAATAATGATAAAAGCAACAATACCGCCGAGCTTAACCCAATACATTGGTGGCTTTTTTGGCTTCGTAATTTCGATTTCTCTCATTAGACGATCCTCTCTCTCAAGCGAATGCTCACCATATCAATCAACGTAACAACAACAAACGTCATAATGATAATGAGAGAAACATTCCCGTAGTTAAAGAAGTTCAGCTGTTGATTGAGTATGAGACCGACACCACCAGCGCCGACAAAACCAAGAACGACTGAAGCTCGTACGTTAATTTCTAATACATATAAGCTGTAAGATATGTAATGAGGCAACACTTGTGGCATAACGCCGTACCAAATAACTTGGAGCGTATTTCCACCCGTGGAGCGAATCGCTTCAAGCGGATCAGGATCTATGGATTCAATCGTCTCACTAATAAGTTTCGCAAGATACCTACACTAAAGAAGAATAGCGCATACACACCAGCCATTGCACCGAGTCCAACGAGACCGACAAAAATAACTGCAAGAACGAGATCAGGAATGGTACGCAACACATTCATAAAAAAAACGAACAGCATTGTAAAGAATAGAGCTCGGGTTCACGTTCGATGCAGATAAAAAGGCAATCGGTAAACAGAAGATGACCGATAGCGTCGTTGCAAGCAGTGCAATGTTCCACGTTTCAAGTAGACTTGAAGCAACTGTGTCATAATAGCCCCAATTTGGTGGAATTAAGTTTCCGAAAACAAAATTAATAATCTGTGGTAATCCGTTAATGATTCGGTCAGGAGCAGCATTTGTTAAATAAGCGGCTGCAATGTAGAGACCAGCTACTACGGCGAGAATGGATAAAATGTTTAATTTAGAACGACGAGGTAAGATTGGAATTTTGTCCATTTTCGGTGCAGGCGTCAAGCGGAATCACCTTCTTTATGACTAGCTGTTTCGTTTTCAGCCGTCTCCTCGTCTTGTTCACTCATTTTGTCGTCTTCTTTAATTGGACGACCGTAAATGTCTTCGAACGTTTTTTTCAGTAACTTCTGATGCAGGACCATCAAAAACGACTTCGCCATTACGCATGCCAATAATACGATCTGCATATTCCATCGCCATATCAATAAAGTGTAAGTTGACGATCATCGTAATGTTGTCTTCGCGATTAATTTTCCTTAAGTCTTTCATAACGATATGTGATGTTGGAGGATCAAGACTGGCAACGGGTTCATCCGCAAGGAATACTTTCGTCTTCTGAGTGAGTGCGCGTGCAATACTCACCCGTTGTTGTTGACCACCCGACAGTTGATCCGCTCTCGAATAAGCTTTCTCCGCAATTCCTACTCGGTCTAGACTACGAAGGGCAAGTTGTTTATCTTCATGCTTAAATAAGCCAAATATACTTCGTGCCGTACTCGTTCGTCCGAGCGCTCCAGAAAGCACGTTGCGCAGGACGGACATGCGTCGCACAAGATTGTAGCTTTGGAAGATCATACCGATGTCGGTTCGCATTTTGCGGAGGTCGCGTTCGTTAAATGCAAGTGAGTTCTTCCCGTCTACCATTAATTCACCAGATGTCGGTTTAACGAGTTGATTAATGCTGCGAATGAGCGTTGATTTTCCGGCGCCAGAAAGGCCAACAACCACGATCATTTCGCCTTGTTCGATTTTTAGATTGACGTTTTTGAGTCCTTGGTGTCCGTTAGGATAGGTTAAAGAAACGTCTTTAAATTCGATCATTTGCGTTTCTCCTACTTTCTATTAAAAGATTGATTCTAAAAAAAAGGAAGAGCTTGCGCACTCCCTTTTGTGTGTTCCTATCATTAATCTAATGAAACATCTTCTTGGAAACGCTCATACGTATCACGAACGACTTCGTAATCCGCAGAGTCTGCTTCTGCAATGCCTGTCCAGTTATAAATGCTGTCAAGGACCTCTAACATTTCATCATCATCATTAAAGCTTAAGAAGGCTTCAATGACTTGGTTTTTCAAATCTTCATCAAGTCCAGGACGAGCTGAAATTGTATCGTTAGGAATTGGTTGTGTATAACCGATTACTTTGATGTCATCTTTAATGTCTGGATAATCGTCTTCAAGATTATCACGTGCATCATCAAATGAGGTGGAGAAGTCTGCATCTCCGTCAAGGACTGCCATCAAAGCAGTATCGTGTGCACCGACTTGAGAATGTTGGAACTGTGAGTTAAGATCTTCAACGCCAGCATCCATTAATTCGTTAGCTGGGAACAAGAATCCGGCAGCAGATGACGTATCGCCATATGCCAAACGAGGCCTTCGGAGTTCACTAAGTCTTCGATACTGTCAATCTCATCGTTGTCAGCACGAACGTTGAATTGTGCTAAGTATTCATAATCTCCAAAACGTTCGGATTTCAATAGCACTTCAACATCGTGTAGTTGCTCTGCTTGAACAAATCCAAGTGGTGGTAAGAACCTATGTCGACTTGGTCGTTCCCCATAGCCTCGACTAAACCAACATAGTTCGTAACAACTTCTGCTTGAACCTCCATACCAAGTTCTTCTGATAAGCGATCTGCTAATGGTTGGACAGTATCTGCCAACTCATCGGCATCTTGTGATGGAACAAACCCCATAGAAAGCGTGTCAGGCGAGTCACTTGCCCCTGTTCCGCACGCTGCTAAAATCGTAGTCATGAGCACTGCTGTACTTGCAATGGTAAATTTTCTCATAATGACGATTTCCCCCTCCCGTAATATGTAAGATTTACCAACATGATTGGTAATAACCCCCACTATTCTACCACAATATTTCATGTTTTTTATATTGAATTGTTTAAATCTAGAGCAAATTAACAATTTACATAGGAAAAATTGACGATATCAACAAAATCCTTTACTTTATAATCAAAGCATAGGAGGGGACAACATGGAGACAAACCTTTTTAAAGAAAGTGAACTGATTATATTTGATCTTGATGGAACATTATATGAAGATACTGATCATTTCGATTACTATGCCAAAACGTTATCAGAGGAAGTCATCGAAGAGCACAAGCTGTCGTTTTTTAGCGACTATGAACATATGAAAAAAAGGAAATCACGCAGTTTCAATTGGAAAGGCTTATGATGTGCAAAACGATTGGGTTTTAGACGTCGACCCTTTTACAGGAAACATTGAGCGTGTCGTAACATGGGAAGGGGAGAAAGTGGCAGACTCCACCTGGAGAGAGATTCACGAAGGGCCAGTAGAGTACGATTTCGACCAGGTCATTGCAATCGGTGATGGATGGTGGCTCCCAAATGTAGCGGCGAGACATTACGGTGTGAAAGATCCTCAGCCGGCATATCATAAAACGAAAGAGTTTATGGCAACGGATGCGTTTACACTATCGGTTATCGAAGGACTTCGTGAAGGATTATTGTCATTGAAAGAGAAGAAATCAATTGTTTTACTTACGAACAGTACAGATGATGATGTAGAGCGTTTGCTCAAGCTTCTTCATTTAGAAGGCGTGTTTCACGAAGTCGTTACAAATGCGATGAAGCCACAGGAGACGAGGGCGCACTTTATCTCGATTATGAAAAGGTACAATGTGACTACTGAACAGACACTAAGCATTGGGGACAATTATTTAAACGAGATTATTCCTGCAAAGGCAGAGGGAATGAAGGCAATTTATATTGATCTTGATAATGGTGCTGTCGCTTATGGCGATCGTAAAGTAACGAGTGTTAGTGAATTAATCGAAGAAATGAAAGAAGTCTAATGCGCTTTGATTGAATGGTAGGCATGAGAGCTTCGCTCACTGTAACGTAATGAGAGAATGAGGAGGATTGGCTTTGGGAGCAGACAATCAATCGATGATTTGTGAGAGGCGAACGTATCGGGAAGAACCGTACACACATCGTCATGCGTATGCGCAAATTTTATTTCCATTACAAGGCTCTATGGAAATTGAGACGGTAAATGGGAAACTGACGTTGAAGGATAAGAGCATTGTACTACTCCCTCAGAATTTGGAACATTCGTTTTACTGCAAGGGCTATAACGAATTTCTAGTCGTCGATCTTCCGCAGTTTTACGTTGATACGAAAGACTTGCGAAGTGAGCGAAGGTTTCAGAAAGATCAATCCTGGCACGCGATTCGTCAGCTACTACTCGAGAATACAAATCAAGCAAAAGGCCACTTACTTCCTCACCTTGTTGCTATAATGAAAGAAAAAGTATCTACCCATGAATACGCATCAATTGCTCATATTCATGAACAGTTTTCTTCACCGATTACAGTAGAAAGTTTGGCGTCCATAGAGCATTTTCATCCTGTGTATTATGTAGAATGGTTTAAGCAGAAAACGGGGAAAACGCCTCGGGTCTACTTGGAAGATTACCGAATTGAACGGGCGAAGGATTTATTAATTGAGACGAATCATTCCATTGCTCAAGTAGGGAAGCAAGTCGGGTATACGTACTGCTCGACGTTTAGCAGAACGTTCTTGAAAGTGACTGGAGTAACTCCTACATCGTATCGGAGGATAAAGCGATGAAGCTAAATGTGTTGCCGATGAGTAAGCGAGAGGCGTCCATTATTATGAGTTGGACATATGAACCTCCGTACTCTTTATACAGTTTGAGTGAGAGTAAAGAGCAACAAGATGAATTGCTTAACGGTAACTACTATGTTGTTGTAACAGCAGAAGATGATGTGTTTGGTTTCTATTGCTATGGTGAAAGTGCAAAAGTACCGGGTGGAAAGCGAGAAGGGTGTTACGACGATCAACGCCCAATCGATATTGGCTTAGGTATGAATCCGGTATACACAGGGCAAGGGTATGGACTTCAGTTTTTTTGAACTCGGACTTAGCGTAGGTGAAGAATTGTATGCGCCAGAATTCTTTCGGTTAAGCGTTGCGAGGTGGAATCAACGAGCCGTTACTCTCTACAAGAAGTTCGGATTTAACACCGAAATGACATTCATGAATTACGGCGAAACAGACGTTGAATTTCTACTCATGACAAACAGAGGGGACAGTCCCCCACTGCGTTAATTCTGTGCAGTGGTGGGGGACTGTCCCCTTTTCTTTAGTTGAAGCTAAATGTTGCGCCGTCGCCGTCTTCTTCGATAAATTCAATACGTTCGTGATCGTCACTTGCGTCTTGTGCTTCTAAAGCAGTTTCGAAAATGACTTCTCCAGCAGATTCAAATGGCGTGATCTGCCAGTTGTTGCTACGTTCAACGTTCAAGGCACCGTCATGATTCACGATGTAGTCAATAATGACTTGGCGATTCTCGTCCGTCGTCTCAAGGACAGTTTCTACTGAACTATCAAGATGGTCCTCGCCACCAGCACGGTAGTTGTTCGTCGCGACGTAGAAACGGTCATCGCTCGTTACGTCTTCACCTTCATGTTGTAGGTCAACGATTCGCTCACCTTCATCTTGCGTGACATCAATTTCGTAGGTAACGTTTTCGATGACGTCAAAATTATAGCTTGCAAAGTCTTCATTAATCAATGCTTGCTCATTGTTTTCATCTGGATCAATTTGATTGAAGTTAAGGGCAGAGTATTCTAACCAGTTCTTCAGTTGATCGCCGTCCACTTCAACGACGTGCAATGTGTTCGGGAAGACGTAAACGTCATTCATGTCACGAATGGCAACGTCACCTTCTTCAACATACGTAAAGTCACCACCGCGTCCTGCTCTAAACGGGGCAGCAGCTGATAGAAGGGGAACGTCTTCTTCTAGTTCACCGCTTGCTTGCATTTGTTCCATATAATCGAGTTGTGCGTCATTAATTAACTGTACAACTTCATTGTCTTCAACACGTGCGAAGAATGTATGGATATCGTCAGTAATCTCGCCAACGGGGCTATTTACGTAGCTTACCGTCGCTTCGTGAGCATCCATGACGAGGTTTTCAAGTCCCTCGTGTGAAGGTTGATCTTCAGTGCTTTGAA
Source organism: Geomicrobium sp. JCM 19055 (assembly GCF_000698185.1). Lineage (NCBI taxonomy): Bacteria > Bacillati > Bacillota > Bacilli > Caryophanales > Geomicrobium > Geomicrobium sp. JCM 19055. The sequence goes on along the minus strand of NZ_BAXL01000004.1, from coordinate 5,490 downwards.
TTTCAGAAGTCGCTGAAACGACATTCCACTCTCCGTTAGCATTCTCTAATTCAAAAGCTAACACGCCGAGGTGGCTTCCCCAAGAGCCTGGCATCATTGCTGGTACCCCGTGGATTGTTCCTGCATCTACATCCACACCGTCAACACCTTCATAGTCTTCGCTTGGGAAGTGGTTATGTTGGTGCCCAAGTAACATTCCGTCCACGCCATCAACTTCAGCAATGGATAGTGCGGCATTTTCACTCATACGATCGCCATCATTAATGCCTGTATGAGCAAGTGCAATGACAAGGTCTGCACCTTCTTCTTGAAGTTGTGGCACAAATTTCTCAGCGGCATCTGCAATTTCTAACGTCTCGACTTCACCTTCAAGGTGTGCAGCGTCCCAACTCATAATTTGTGGTGGAACGAACCCGATAAAGCCTACATTAAGCACTTCACCGTCCACTTCTTGTTCTACAATGGTGTACGGCTCATAGACAGGCGTCTCAGTGCCAGGCTCAACAACGTTGGCCGATAACCATGGGAAATCTGCATCTTCCATCGTCTCATCAAGGAAATCGAGACCGAAGTTAAATTCATGATTTCCAAGTGCAGCTGCGTCGTATCCCATCTCATTCATCGCATCCATCACGATGTGAGACTCATCATCTGCAAGTGGTTCAATTTGGGCAGGCATATCGCCTAAAATACTCCCTTGAATTGTATCTCCGTTATCCGCAAGCATATGATTTGGATACTCTTCACGAAGTTCTTCGAGAAGAGAGTATACTTTCGTTAATCCAATTGTTGAGTCTTCTTCATCATTCATATAATCATAAGGCAAAAGGTGAGCATGAATATCAGTCGTTCCAAACACAGTAAATGTACTTGTTGAATCGCTTTCATTTGTTTCGTTATTCGTTTCCTCATCGACTGGATCTGCCGATTGTTCCTCATCATCCCCACAGGCTGCTAGCATCCCAACGAGTAAGGTGCTCCCCATAAAAATGGAAAATCTTTTTGTTTTTCCCATAAAATCCCCTCCTGATTTCACCCATTATGGTAGCAACGTTCGTCTGATTGAACAATAACTGGGAGGACGATCAAGAGGATTGCACTACGATGGCTAAGCGAAAAGAATGAGTTGTAGTCAAATAATTGGCGCAAAAGGTTATGTCTATAGCGTTTCGTTGTTATAATTTAATGAACTAAGTTCTAATCGTTGAGGTGTTTTCGATTGAGTAGAATAAGACATTTATTAAAACAAGTCGGGCTCGATGTTGCTCACGGTGTTGGCGCTGTCTTCTATGGCATGTTTATTTTTACAGTAGTCATCCTGATCGTAATCGCCATTCTGGCTTTAGTCAGGTATGGAATCAATCTACTATAAGTTCATGGAATACAATGCAGCTTAGACGTCAAAGCTGAATTGTAACGATGAGTGCAACAAGGAGGTAAGAAGATGTCTGATCAACATAAAGTAAAATCAGAAGAGTTATCTGGTAAGAAGATTCGGTCTGAAGAAATGGTCACGAAAAAAAGATAAAGAGAACGTAAAATCAGAAGAACTCGTAACCTATAATCGTGACAAAAAGCAAAAAGAACGTGAAAACGATGAATGACCGGCAATACCTACTGACGAAACAATTACATTGAAATAATATTCAATAAAAATATACTTTTCTGTTGACAATCATTTTGTGGATGTTAGTATTAGATTTAATAAATTCAATGAATTCATTTTTCTTATCTAGAGAGGTGGAGGGACTGGCCCTTTGAAACCTCGGCAGCGGACTTTTTAAGTACTGTGCCAATTCCAGTAGTAGCGATACTACAAAGATGAGAAGAGTCGGATGAATGGCAACCATTTACCCCCTCTTCTTATTACAAGAAGAGGGGGTTTTGTTCGTAACGATTGTTGATTGATCGCTTAAAACTAGGAGACTACACACATAGAGGAGAGATTATCATGACAAAAACAGCAACGCACGCACCATTTAAAGCAGATCACGTAGGAAGCCTATTACGTCCGGAACGAATTCATATTGCGAGAAAAGATTTTCAAGCAGGTAACATTACCGCTGAAGAGTTATACAACATTGAAACCGAAGAGATTACTCGAGTTGTTGATAAGCAAATTGAAGTGGGTCTAGAAGCTGTTACAGATGGAGAGTTCCGCCGTCGTTTTTGGCATACAGATTTTCTTGAGCACTTAAACGGAATCGAAGGTTACGTGCCTGACCATGGTTTCCAATTCAAAGGCGAGGAAACAGAGCGTTATGATGTAAGAGTGATTGGTAAGATTTCATTTAACGAAGATCACCCGCACGTAAAAGAATTTATTCAGTTCAAAGAAATTGTCGGAGATCGTGCAGTTGCAAAGCAAACGATTCCGAGTCCGAATCAATTGTTTAATGCGGGAATTCGTAATCTAGACATTTATCCAGACCTAGACGCGTACACAGAAGACATCGTTCAAACGTACCGCGATGCTATTCAAGCATTTTATGATGCGGGTTGTCGTTATTTGCAACTCGATGATGTGTATATCGCTGGACTTAATTCAGATGACATTCCGTTTAATGATAGTGGTTATTCAAGAGAAGACTTAATTGAACACGCATTAAAAGTAGCAAATGCGGTGCTTGAAAATAAACCAGAAGACTTAGTGATTACGACGCACTTATGCCGTGGAAACTATCGTTCAAAGTGGGCTTTTAAAGGAAGCTACGCAAAGATTGCACCCACATTGTTTGCCAAAGAAAATGTGGACGGCTTCTTCTTAGAATACGACGATGATCGTTCTGGTGACTTCGGTCCACTCGATCACATTCCGAGTGATGGCCCACAAGTGGTACTCGGTTTATTCACATCAAAGCATGGGGAACTTGAAGATAAAGAGACGATTAAAGAACGTATTGAAGAAGCGAAACAACACGTTTCTGCAGAGCAAATTTGTCTAAGCCCTCAATGTGGCTTTGCATCGACTCATCACGGTAACATCTTAACGGAAGAAGAGCAGTGGGAGAAACTACGTTATATTGTTGAACTATCTAAAGAGCTAACAAACTAACACGAACCACAAAAGAAGCTAGGAGCCCCTAGCTTCTTTTTGTGCGGTTGAATAATATGAGCTGGCCTCTTCAATGAATGTTCGTGCAGCAAAGGGTAAGTATGAATCTTTACGCCAAATCATCACGAGCTCTAAGTGAAGCGGATTGTCTTCTAGTGGAACATAAGAAAGTACATGGGATTGCATCGTTTTTGCGATATGTTCAGGAAGTAAGGCAATCCCGAGCTTCGCTTCAACCATTTGTAGCATAAAATCTTTCTGAGAACTCTCACATACAGCGTTTGGAAAAAAAACCTTGTCGTAAACACTCTTCAATAATTGAGCGATGCAATGAAAAGTCATTGCGATAAAGAACAAAGTGTTCTTCTTCAAGTGCTTTCAAAGGAATGTGTTCATTTAACGATAATGGGTGGTCGTGGTGCATGACCGCTACAAGGGGGTCATGAAGAATTTGCTTGCATTCAAAATCTTCCCCTTGCAAAGGAACATTGCAAATGAACCCAACATCAAGTGAGCCTTCAGTAATGCCTTTTTTTTATCGCGATGCTTCCAACCTCACTTAAGCGTAAGTCGATGAGCGGGAAGTCTTCGATGAATGAACTAATGAGAGAAGAGACGAAAGCGGCTCCAATAATCGGCGGCAGTCCAATTCGGATTTGGCCTTTTTTTATGTCTGCAAGATCGGTCACTCCTGCTTGCAAATTTTGAAAAGCATCAATGACGTTTTGGGCATTCTTTAATACCGCTTCTCCAGCATCGGTTAATTCGAGTTTTTTTGAAGAACGATAGAATAACGGTACGTCAAACTCTCGCTCAAGTTGCTTAATCGTTTTACTTAGAGAAGGTTGAGATACGTGTAAGGTGCGGGCTGCTTTCGTGAAGCTTGAATGCTTCGCGACTTCAATGAAGTAAGTTAAATGTCGAATATCCATGTCTGTCCACCTTTTTAATCGTACTATCCTTGGTAATTTCGATTTATAGTGAAGAATTCCCTGCTAACGGATTGAAAGCGAAAGGAATGTTACGACAAAAGTAGCGGTCATTCGATAAAGGAACTGAGCGAAATGAAGGAGAATCTATCGGTATAGACGAGAGGAGCGTGCTGTGATGGCGATTAACGACCTTAAGATGATCGGAACATTTTCTGAGCTTTCTGCCGATCAACTACACGTATCCATTTACAAAAGCCTAGATAAAGTAGCAAAACGTCAAGCGATGCTCACTCAGTTTAGTCATTACATCGTTGAGAACATGAAGTTTTATCATCCTTGTTGGCTCGTTGCATTTAAGAGAACGTGCGAAAGGGGATTGTTTCCTCCAAAAGAGGAGCGTGTGTATGCATTTATTGATGCAGTGTCGGGATACCGCACTGAAATCGATGCGCTCCCTTCTCTTACTGACAATGTTGATCATTCAGTCCCAATCGTAGAAGCGGTTATTCAAAATGAGCGAATTCTACGACCCTATATGGTTGATCTAGAAAATTATTGGAACCGCCAATATGTAGGGAAACGACCAAGTTATGACCGAGAGGAGATTATTCTTGCTTACGAGCCTATGATTCTTGTTTCCCTTAGGATCGGTGAGTTTCATCGCTCTATTGTCTTGGATGGTGTAACTGGAGAGACGCGAGAAGAGCGCGCCTTGAAGTGGGATCAAGATGATTACCACAAGTTTTAGGCGTGCTCAGGTTCCCGGTGATCGTCGCGCTCACGTTCATCGCGGTCGCGGTTTTCAATCGTCTCTTCTTGCTCTTCTGTACGTTCTGTATGCTCTTCTTTTTGTCGTTCATCGGAAGTGTACCAACGATCGTGTCGGAACAAGTCCCAAATCGCCCGACCGTTCGTCGGTTGACCATCTGGCATGTAGACCGGTAAGGCGTCAAAAAGAACGAAATAAAAGGTATAAAACAAAAATGTATTCCATAATGTCTCACTGCCAGGCATAAGCTCGAGTCCGAGTAATACGTTTACGATGATTGCCGCGACAATGTTACTGAGCATTGGAGATGCGTAGATAAAGGCATGCCAAAATTTATGATTAGGTTTAATTTCATCATAATGACACCAACTAAACATAAAGAAATACCGTCTCACTTCAATTGAAGGGAAGCGAAATAAGACAGGCCCACAGCCGATGACAATTTGCTTATTCGTAGCACCAAACATTGAAACAACTGCATAATACCCAGCCTCTCGAATGAGAGAAACAATCGGTAAAATAATAAAAGCTGACATAAGTAAACGAAGAAAATCTAAGAAGTCAAACAAAGTCGACACCGCCAATAGTTTAGTTACATACGTATCATGATTACCCGATGGACAGTGAATTAAAACAGCTTGCTTCTTAAGATATAAGATTTGTGTAGCAAGGCGGGGCGGTCGTGGTGCAAGGCAAGGGGTGCGTGGTGCAAGACGGGGCGGTCGTGGTGCAAG
>NZ_BAXL01000005.1:0-176102 GCF_000698185.1 Geomicrobium sp. JCM 19055 | reverse complement strand
TGGCACCAATAGTTCCGGTGGCACCAGTGCTGCCTGTAACCCCAGTAGGTCCAGTGATTCCTGTACTGCCCGTGGCGCCAGTTGTACCGGTGTTACCCGTACTGCCTGTGGCTCCAGTAGGTCCAATACTTCCGGTACTACCCGTTGCTCCAGTCGTTCCTGTAGCACCGGTACTGCCTGTAACGCCAGTTGATCCGGTGCTTCCAGAAATGCCTGTGGCACCGGTGCTACCCGTACCACCTGTGCCACCAGTAGGTCCAGCGATTCCTGTACTGCCCGTGGCACCGATAGTTCCGGTGGGACCAGTGCTACCAGTAGGTCCAGTGCTCCCGGTACTGCCCGTAGTTCCAGTCGGTCCGGTGCTCCCAGCAATGCCTGTAGTTCCAGTAAGTCCGGTACTCCCGGTACTGCCTGTGATCCCCGTTGGCCCGGTTGATCCTGTGATTCCTGCACTGCCCGTGGCGCCAGTAGCCCCCGTTGGTCCGATACTACCAGTCGTACCGGTACTCCCGGTTGATCCTGTGATTCCGGTACTGCCTGTGGCACCAGTGGGTCCAGTACTTCCGCTATTGCCAGTAGGTCCGGTGCTCCCAGTACTGCCAGTAGGTCCGATGATTCCTATAGCACCAGTTGTTCCAGTCGGTCCGGTTGCACCGGTACTGCCCGTAGCACCGGTGCTTCCTGTATTTCCCGTGGCACCAGTAGATCCGTTGCTCCCGGCACTGCCCGTGGCGCCAGTAGGTCCAGTGCTCCCGGTACTGCCAGAAGCCCCCGTTGGTCCGGTAGCCCCCGTATTTCCTGAAGCCCCCGTTGGTCCAATTACTCCAGTACTGCCAGTGGCGCCAGTCGTTCCAGTACTACCTGTAGTACCAGTAACGCCTGTCGCACCCGTAGGCCCAGTTGGAAGTAGATCTATGATACTTGTAATCCCAGTAATGCCGTCCCACGGAGGAAGGGACCCAGCCGTTGGAAATCCGATAATATAGTTGTTTATTTCAATAAAAGGAATGCCACTTGTTCGGTGACTTCGATAACGGTTATATAAATGATGATGGTTGGAATGTCTTCTCATAAACAAGTCAGCACCTTCTTTTTTATAACGTTATAGATGGTGTATGCAACGAGTAGAGAAAATGTTTTCTTGCTAATTTTCAAACAAAAGTTTATTCTGTAGACAAATGTTTAATGAAGGGAGGATTCTTAGTGAAAGACAAAGAACGAATGGTTATGGAGAGAATAAAAAGAAATCCGTATATTACCCAAAATGAACTTGCAAATGAATTGCATCTTTCTCGATCCGCAGTTGCAGGTTATATTTCTGCATTGATGAAAAAAAGGAACCATCGTTGGAAGAGCATACATGTTCCCAGAAGAAGGATCAATCACTTGCATTGGTGGTGCCAATGTCGATCGAAAAGCGTCTCTTAAGAATAATTTTCAGAAAAATACATCGAATCCGGTATCAACAACTCAGGCTTTAGGAGGTGTGGCAAGAAATATTGCGGAATCATTAGGGCGTCTAAGCGTTCCTGTTACATTATTAACCGTTGTAGGTGATGACCAAGAAGCCACTTGGCTCTTAGATAAAACAACGCCTTATGTTGATACGAGTCACGTGCTCAGGTTGCCAGGCAAGAACACAGGAAGTTATACGGCAGTGTTGGACGACAGTGGTGATATGATCGTTGCATTTGCTGACATGGACATTTGTGAAGAAGTTGAAGTGAGCTTTGTTCGAGACAAGTGGAGTGCCATCCGTTCATCAAAACACGTGTTGCTGGATACAAATTTTTCTACTGAAGTCATTGAGGAAGTTATACGAAGCTGTAAAGAAGATCACGTAGCGTTATGTATTGCTCCGGTATCCGCACCAAAGATCAAGCAATTACCTGAAGATTTAAACGGAGTGACGTATCTTATATGCAATTATGGTGAAGCGGTTGAATGGGTAGGGCACAAGGGTGATGGTTACGAACAATTAGCAGATGGAATTTTAAACAAAGGTGTGGAAAATGTCGTCATTACTGATGGGAAGAATGGAATTTTTTTATAAACAAAAGCAAGGAACAAAGAAACATTTGGAAGTAGCCGAGGTACCTGTTACAGATGCAACAGGCGCAGGAGATGCGTTTGTAGCAGGATTTCTTTATGCACTTAATGAAGATCAAACGCTTGAAGAGGCTTGTAAAGTTGGTATGAATTGTTCAGCGCTAACGTTATCAACGTATGAAACAGTTTCTTCTCGATTGAATGTTACGAATCTTAAAAAAAGAAAAAATAGATCTAGTTGAGGAGTTGGGAACATTATGAAATCAGCCATTGTCATAGCAGCCGAAGTAAAGGAAGCATTGGAGCAGCATAAACCAGTTGTTGCACTTGAATCAACGATTATTTCTCACGGAATGCCTTACCCCAAAAATGTCGAAACGGCATTGGAAGTAGAAGAACTTATTCGCGCTGAAGGCGCTGTGCCAGCAACCATTGCAATTATTTCAGGAGAAATTCGTGTTGGATTATCAAAAGAGGATATTGAATTTTTAGGTAAAAGCAAAGAGGTCGAGAAAGTGACGAGACGCGATCTACCTTACGTCGTCGCAAAGAAAAAACATGGAGCAACAACTGTAGCAGGAACGATGATCTGTGCAAATTTAGCTGGAATTTCTGTGTTTGCTACTGGGGGAATTGGGGGTGTTCATCGCGGGGCGGAAGTCACGATGGATGTTTCAGCTGACCTTGAAGAACTAGCCAAAACGAATGTTGCTGTTGTCTGTTCTGGCGCAAAGTCCATTCTTGATCTCGGCTTAACACGTGAATACTTAGAAACAAACGGAGTACCAGTCATTGGCTTTGAAACGTCTGAATTGCCAGCATTCTATACGAGGACGAGTCCACATTCGGTTGATTACCGCATGGACCATACAGAAGAGATTGCTCGGTTCATGCAAACGAAGTGGGAGCTTGGCTTAAACGGTGGAGTTGTTGTTGCGAATCCAATCCCGGAACACGCGGCCCTTTCAGAAGTCTATATTAGTCAAATTATCGAGCAAGCGCTAGAGGAAGCAAAAGCTCATCATATTCAAGGTAAAAACGTGACGCCGTATCTTTTAGATCGATTGAAGACGTTAACGGAAGGGAAGAGTCTAGAAGCGAATATAGAGCTTGTAAAACATAATGCGAAGGTGGCAGCAAGCCTTGCCGTTCATCACCAGGCAGAATCGATTGACAAAAAAAACAGTCACCAACGTATACTAAGCCTAATTATGAAAAAGGAGGATGGTTATAGAATGTTTTTACCTAGACTACGTTTCCCAACTTTGAACTAGTAATTGCATACGTTCAAAGGCTCTGCTTATGGCAGAGTACACGGGATAAGTCTGTCATTTTATAACATCTTCTACGTACAAGAAGGGCGGATTTTTCTGCCCTTCTTTTTGTTATGGTTAAAAAAACTACAGACTCTCCTCTTACTTTGCCTGAGCGGTGCAAAGATTAAGGGAGGAAGTATTAAAATGGAACAAGTCCAATTAGAAATAAATCAAGTTACACTCGCATTTGGTGATCGCCAAGTGTTAGACATTGAAAGTTTACGAGTTCATCAGTGGGACCGAATCGGTATTGTCGGTAAAAATGGTAGTGGGAAAAGTTCATTATTGAGATTACTTGAAGGCAGTTTAAAACCTTCAACAGGCCACGTAAAAAAAGCACGTCGAATTTGGGTATTATGAACAATTATCAGCGCCAACATTAGACGTGCAACATCTAGACGGAGAATTAAGAAGTCGTCTAGCAGTGCCGACTCATACTGGTGAGCAAATGAGCGGTGGAGAAGAAACGCGCACGAAACTCGCAGCACTGTTATCAACGTATTATGAAGGAATGCTTCTAGATGAACCGACGACTCACCTAGACCAAGCAGGGATCGATTTTGTCATGGAGGAGCTTTCATATTACTATGGTACACTCCTACTCATTAGTCATGACCGACGTGTACTAGACGAACTCGTCACGAAAATATGGGAAATTGATGATGGAAAGGTCACAGAATACGTCGGGAATTACAGTCAATACGTTGAAACGAAAGAAGAGGAACGACAAAAGCAGCGAGAAGAACATGATCACTATGTTAAAGAACGAGATCGGCTTCACAGAGCGGTTGAAGATAAAAAGAAACAAGCGCAAAAGATAAGTAAAGGTAGTAAAGGTCAACCGAACGCCAATCGAATGTTCATGACAAAAGACAAAGGCACTTCACAAAAAGGCATCATGAAATCAGCGAAAGCGATGGAACAACGTCTTGAACAGATGGAGACTGTCCACGCTCCAGACGCTGTTCAATCCATTGTTTTTCATAAACCAAAAGCGTTAGAGCTTCATAATCGTATTCCGATTATGATGGATCGAGCGACAATTAAAGTTGCCGATCGTTTGCTCATCGAGAATGTTAGTTTGCAATTGCCATTAGGTAAGACGATTGCTTTTACAGGTCATAATGGCAGTGGGAAGTCGACGCTACTTGACTATATTGTGAACGGTCAGGAAGGAATGACACGCTCACCAAAAGTACAGTTTGGGGTGTTTAAGCAAAAGGACTTTCGGTTTACTGAAGATGTATCCGTATATGACTGGATGGAAGAACGAAGTGATCAAATAGAGACGACGATTCGCGCTGTACTAGCCTCTATGCAATTTTCAGGAAATGATCTAAAGAAATCTGTTCAAGATTTAAGCGGTGGTGAAGCGATACGGCTTGTGCTAAGCCAATTGTTTCTTGGGAATTATAATGTGTTAATTCTTGATGAACCTACGAACTTTTTGGACATCAAAAGTGTGGAAGCGTTAGAGAGTGTGATTCAGGCATATGAAGGAACAATTCTTCTCGTGTCTCATGATCGGGAGTTTCTTCAAAGAGTTAGTGATGTAGAGTATAAGATCGTAAATCAAACGTTACAAGAACAATAAGTAAACTGAGCCGCAACCGAAGATTGCGGCTCAGCTTCTGTTTAGGCATGGTACCCTATAGGAAACCTTTATAAGGGAGAATGACGGATGACCATTCAATCTTTAGCTGTTGGACGACCGCAAGTGTTATCGTCAAAGCAAGATCAAACGATAACAACGGGAATTAAGAAGACACCGATTAAAGAAGTGGAGTTAGAGTACGCTGGTTTTCAACATGACGATGTTGGAAATAAGAAGAATCACGGGGGAGTAGATCGCGCAGTATGTTTTTACCCATATGAACATTATGCGATGTGGGAACGTGAACACGGTCAGAGATTACCGTTCCCCGCCTTTGGTGAGAACCTTACGGTTTCTACGATGCTTGAAGCAGACGTTTGCATCGGTGATGTTTATCAAATTGGTGAGGCAGTTGTTGAAATTAGTCAAGGCAGGGTTCCGTGCGCGACGATCAATCTCTATACGTCATCTTCACAGTTACTCACTCGTTTTGTAGAAACGGGTTATACAGGTTATTTCGGAAGGGTGTTACAACGAGGGAAGGTGACCGATCAGTCCTCGATTACATTACTCCAAAGGGACCGAACTGAAGTAAGTGTGTTACACGCGATCCAAACGCTATTTCTTGGAGAAGACGTCTCAGAAATGGAAAGGATTCAGTCTATACCGAGTCTTTCTGAAGAATGGAAGAATCGCTTCGAGAAAAAGTTGCTTAAGAAGTCGTAATCGACGTCAATTAGAACAGCTTGCAATGTTTACCATCTTGGTTAGTTTAGCTATTTTTGCGTACGCTAAGCTAAAGAGGTGAAAAATGTGAAGCATTTACGGCTAGACTGGCCTGTCTTTTTAATTAGTGGGGGCGTGCTCTTAGCATTTGTGATCGCTGCACTCATTAATGCAGAGGCGGTTAGCCAGTTTGTTGACGTTACGTTTGCATGGTCTTCAGAGTTTTTCGGCGCGTATTGGCAGATTCTCATGTTGCTAACGTTTCTGATTGCAATTTTTATGAGTGTTATGGACTTGGGGAAAGTTCGTCTTGGTGATCGTGATCTCCCTGAGATTTCAACGTTTAAATGGTTTGCAATGGTCATGACGACGTTGTTAGCGGGTGGCGGTGTGTTTTGGGCAGCGGCAGAACCGATGTATCATTACCTCGATACACCACCATTATTTGATACGGATGATGCTTCAGCATCGGCGTTGCATGCAGGTCTCGCTCAAGGTTTTTACATTGGGGTTTTCTTGCTTGGTCAATGATTGGGACATTGGGTGTCGTCGTTTTAATGTACGCAAAAGAAAAAGGTTTACCGCTAAAGCCACGAACGTTACTTTATCCAATCATGGGCGAGAGGGTCATGCAATCGAATAGTATCATCGGTGCAATTGCCGACATTACTTCAATCATTGCGGCGTGTGCTGGTACAATTGGTCCAATCGGTTTTTTAGGTCTTCAAGCAGGCTATGGATTGAGTTCCATCTTTGGGCTACCAGACACGTTTGCTGTTCAAGTTAGTATGATTTTCGTGCTCGTTGGGATTGCGACAATTTCAGCGGCAACTGGAATTTACAAAGGGATTCAATGGTTAAGTCGATTTAATATCATATTTACGGTTGTGTTGGCGATCTTTATCCTATTGCTCGGACCTACGGGATTTATCTTCGATCATTTTATTAGTGCATACGGGTCTTATTTGCAGAATTTCTTCTCAATGAGTTTATATCGAGGAGACGAAGCTTGGTTATCAGGCTGGACGATTTTCTTTTGGGGATGGTTTATAGGATACGGTCCGATTATGGCAGTATTCATTAGTCGAATTTCTGATGGGCGCTCAATTCGTGAGCTTTTTCTAAGCGTAGCATTTTTAGCGCCGATTGTGACCAACTTTTGGTTTACCGTTGTTGGAGGGACAGGCCTTTACTTTGAAACGCAGAATCCTGGTTCTGTAAGTGATGTATTAAATGAAGGTGGACTTCCTGCTTCTATTTTTGCGATTGTACAGCAACTACCATTTGCGTTTTGGTTCGCTATTGCTTTTATTATCGTAACGTGTGTGTTTGTTGCCACAACTGCAGATACGATTGCGTATACCATTTCCATGATTATTACGGGACAACATACGCCACCAAGAAGCGTACGCATGTTTTGGGCAATTATCTTCGGTGCGGTAGCGGCTGTATTATTGTGGATTGGCCAAGGGACGGTTGATGCGTTACAATCCTTTATTGTCGTTACAGCAGTGCCTGTATCACTTCTAATGCTAACGACTCTTTGGACGGCACCCCAGACGGCGAAGAAGTTACTAAAAGAGAAACATCGACGAATGTAGTAAAGGATGAAAGTACATACTTTGTACTTTCATCCTTTTGTATGATCAGGAGGAAAGTAGTAGTGGCAAACAAGAACATATGCACATCCATAATTAACTGAATAATGAGATGATAAAGAAAATAGGAGGGTTGTCTAGTGAAAAAGTTTTATATGTTATTAGGAGCAGCTGCATTTTTAAGCGCGCCGTCACTTACAGATGCACAAACGGAGCAAGTACCAGAAGCGAATGATGAAGAGTCACGAATTCTTTATATTGATTCTGAAGAATCATTGCAACAACATGCACGAACTTCGCGAGCGGATCATGAACGATTAGCTGAGCGCTTTATTATAGATCATGTCGAAACGTTCGGCATCGAAAATCCAAAAGATGAGTTAACGGTCGTAGATAAAACGACGGATGAATATGGTATGACGCACATTACTTATCAACAGACGATGAACGGATTCCCTGTTGAAGGTCACAAATTGATCGTCCATTTCGATGCGAATGGAACGATTAGTAGCGTGAATGGAAACTATCATGATGGCAATGTAAAAACGGTTCAGAGTATTTCGATTGATGATCGTGAAGCTATAGAAATCGCGAAGGAACACGTTGGTGCTCCGAGTGATCTGGAGTATGAACCGAGCGCAGAGCTCGTCATCTATCCGATGGGTGATGAAGCTGTCACAGTTCAAAAAGTAAACGTCAACTTTATGGGTGAAGACCCAGGAAACTGGTTCGTTTTTGTTGATGTCGCAAGTGGTGATGTTGTAGATGCTTACAACACAATTGGGCATGTGGCAGAAGATGCAGGCTTAGATGAGGAACAAGTTGATGTCGTTGCTCAACCATCACCAACATTGCTTGAAACGGCAGTGAACGTACAAGCTTTGCCAGAAGATATTGACCGATCTGATTTTGGCCCGATGCACGGTTCTGGCTTTGGGGTTCACGGGGACTACCGAGTCTTGAATTTGGTCTATAAAATTTCAGATATTCCTCAAGGGACATTTAAGTTATTTGATTGGACAAGACCTGACTTTGATGGAATTTATACGTACGACATGAAAAATCAATACCAATCCTCGACGTTCAGACTACCAGGGGATCCGTTCACCAATAACACGGCAGGATTTAACTCGACATATGATGCACCAGGCGTTGATGCTCATTACAATTCTACAAAAGTCTATGAGTACTTTCTTGAAGAGCACGACCGTAATTCTCTAGATGATGAAGGAGCTGCTCTGATTTCATCAGCCAACTATGGAGACAATTATAACAATGCATTTTGGAATGGTCGTCAAATGGCTTATGGAAACGGTGATGGTCAACAATTTATTCCATTATCAGCGGGATTGGACGTTGCGGCTCATGAAATTACACACGGTGTGATCACGAATACAGCAGGTTTGCTTTACCGCTTTGAGTCTGGTGCGGTGAATGAATCAATTGCTGACATCTTTGGGGTGCTTGTTGATACATCTAGTTGGGATATTGGGGATAATATCATTGGCGAAGCTTGGTTAAATGAAGGAAGAACGGCACTACGCAGTCTTGAAGAACCAGGGAAGTTCCCAGTGAATGCAAATTACGTTGAATACGGGGACGGTAGTGGTGTATTCCCAGCACATATGGATGAGTTTTATGATATGCCACTGAATGTGGATAACGGAGGGGTTCATGTAAACTCATCGATTATTAACCATGCGGCATATTTAATTGGAGATGAAGTGGGAAGAGAGGCACTTGGTAACATCGTTTATCGAGCGTTAACGGTATACTTAACTCCAATCTCAAACTTCTCGGACACTCGCTTTGCATTTATCCAATCGGCAATCGATATTTACGGTGAAGGCAGTGATGAAGTAGAAGCCACGGTCGATGCATTTGATGGTGTAGGAATTTATGAATAAAGTTGATCTACAGCTTCCTCAGTATGAGGGAGCTGTTTTTTATTGTTGTAAGGCAAAGGAGTAATTGTTTGTGAATTGCAAAATAGTTTGTGAATTTTGGATCATTCATTTTATTGTTCCGGCTTCTATGTTATAAAATAGTCGAGTGTGTTGGTGATTTTGGCATCTATTTAATTCATTATTAAGATTTTTTTTAATTATTAAAATTAGGTGGGTGAATAATCATGAAAAAAAACATCGGTTGGTGCAATTGCTGTCTTGATGTTAACAGCATGTAACGAATCAGATGTTGATGACGTTGAACATGACGAAACGTCGACTGAACCTATGGAAGAAGATAGTGATGAAACTGAATCGAGTGATCAAAGTGATGTAGCATTACAAAGTGAACCAAGTGAAACGATGAATGCTGAGCCCATTGAATATTCTCAAGAATTATGGCACTCCGGCGATGAGGAAACGTATGAAGTGTCTGGAACGGTAGGTCCGATTATTCGTGATGGTGATTTGGCGATCTTACCAGTGTCTATGGATACTGAAGATGATGTGACAACTTTATTTACGAATTTATTTGATCAGGGCTTAAGTACCGGAGAAGGAATTGCCTCGCGTCAAGGTTTAGATATTCAACTCATTGACTCTGAACGGATGGCCGTTTCTCGACCTGGAGCATTCTCAACAGAAAATGACCTTACCGATGCTTTACACACGTTTATCGGTAAGGTAGTCGAAGAACACAATCGAGTGTTGGTGGAAATCAAGAACCAGCCCGTTATTATAGTGTGTTTAAAGCTCCTGAAAATGATTATGTTCATGTGATGTTCAGACGACTTGGTGTGATCGATACGGTGCCTGTGATTGACCGTGAAGATGCGGGTGTTCTAACGATTGCAGAACTTGAATCACAGATGACAGAAGATGAACGTGCAGAGATTGATGAAGATCATGAAGATTACTACGGTCAAGTTGTACCGTCAGTTGAAGATATTATTAAACGAGAATTAAGAACGAGTCATTTTAATGAGTTTGGGGATGAATTAGACCGCGTACAAGTTCGAGAAATGCCGATTGAAAGCTACCGAGAAGGAGTGGAAACATCGGTTAGTCGTATTGACGAGTATGAACATTCAACGTTGATGATCTCAAGCGATGTCTTATTTGAAACGGATTCATCAGATCTATTAGAAGAAGCTGATGAAGAGTTAGCTGCAGTAACTGCAGAACTCGAAGAAGTAGAAGGTGGAGAGCTGAGAATTGTCGGGCATACAGACAATGATGGAACAGAAGAGTATAATCAAGGGCTTTCAGAAGAGCGCGCAGAATCTGTACGTGACGAGCTAGCAACGTTGATTGGTTTAGAGGATTTTGATGTGGCTGTAGAAGGAGAATCTTTTAGAGAGCCAATTGCAGATAATGAGTCTGAAGAGGGAATGGCACTTAATCGACGGGTCGAGTTGCACTTTACCCCTCCAACTGAAACGATTGAAATCGAAATTGAAGGTGAGTTACCAGAAGCTTTAGGAGAAGATGAGGAGTATCCAAACGCAGTTCATACTGGAGATGGAGCAATTGAAATTGAGTCCATTCAACGGATCGACGATTTAATGGTCGGAAGAATTAAGGTTAGTGGTTTAGAAGATGTAGGGGCGAACTACACAGCGCTCACCTTTGGTTTTGGAAGAGGCATTGGAGCCAGAGGCTGGAGTAATGATGAAACGCTCGGTTTCAGTCAATATTCCGCGTATGCACCGACGCTAATTCACAACAACCAACGATACTATCCTTTAGATATTTACCTTACACCATTACAAGGGAGTTCAGCTGAAGAATGGGTAGATGATGCAGATGGAGACATGGATCTTATTATTCCACTTGCTGAACGTAATACGTTTGAAATACGAAACCTCGGAGCAGACGGTCATTATACCGCAACAGTTCTTTGGCCAGCGATTGATGATGAGACTGTGACCGTAGATGTTACAGTACCAAGGCATTATCAAGATGAACTTAGCGACCGTCAAATTGAAAATACGCACCCGTGGAGAATTACAAACGTCCCGATTGAAGATTTATAGCACGGTTATAAACGGTGTAGTTATTTTGAAGGATCCTTAGGTCGGTAAGCAACCTAAATGTATGGAGTACGCACTAACCATGTAATAAAGTTGCTTTGACGTAACATGTTGGGATTTGGTCCCACAATTAAAGAGGGATCGTTAAGATCCCAGCATACGCTATAGAAGAAAGCCCTGGCTCATAGAACCAGGCTTTCTTACTCACCTTTTGATAGCCAATCAGATTAAAAACCTAGCGTACGTTCGGAATCATCCCACCATTCGCCACGTTCGCTTTTTCGTTTCTCTTTTTTTGATCGTGTCGATCGTTTGCGTAATGTTTAGTGTTCCTTCGTTATGCCATTCAATGGCGGAACTCATGAATAGTTCTTTGATCTGTGCAAATGAGAAACCGTCGGTTAATAAAGTAATGTGATCGACGTCGATGCTTTTGTCTAACATCGGGAATCCGAGCTGTTGAATGTATTGCTTACGTAACGCAGTTGGAGGAGCAGTAATCTCATAACCGCGATCAAAACGACCAGCACGGTTGACGAGACCAGGGTCGATTTTCTCAGGATAGTTTGTCGTCCCGATCAGGAAGATTCCTTCTTTTGATGTAGCCCCGTCTAGTGTATTGAGAAAGTAAGAACGTGTATGGTCTGGTAGGGAGTCGATGTCTTCAATAACGAGAATCATCGGAGCCAGTTTCTGTGCAGTTTCGAACACTTCTTGGATCGAATCACTTGAAGTGAACTCGGTAATTTGCCAGTAGGCAACAGGCGCATCGACACTATTGGCAATCGATTTCACGAGTGTGGTTTTTCCGTTTCCTGGTGGTCCATAAAGCAAAATGCCTCGTTTATAAGGAACGTTGTACGTTTCAAAAAAATGATCGATCTGCTTGGAAGAACTGATCAAGAGAACGATAGATTTCTCGTTTAATGAAGTCTTCCAAAATTACTTCGTCTCGTGTTACATCTTTTGAGATGGCTTGATATTCTTGTGATAGACCTTCATCGCTATCTTTTAGTAAGAGGATTTCATTTTTACTTTTGTTCCACATTCTTTCGCGTACGGTAGTTAAAAATGCAGACATGGCCTCTTGGTTACTCGCAAAAACCGCATGCATATAAAAAACAGAAGCTTCACTGAAAATCGGTATTTGAGCAAACGCTACACCGTCATGATGATAGGCAAACACTTGATTCGCATAGGCGCGGTGTACCCGGTACTTAGGGATTTGCGCACCTTCTTCATACTCAAACGTATACTCACCAAGGTGTTCAAAGATTTGCGCAACATGTGTGAGTTCATGGCTTTCACTTTTGACATCTTCTTCAAAGATTGTCCATAAATCAAAAATATGTTCATCAACTTGAAACGCTGAGTAGCTCGTACCAAACGTTTCTTCTAACGTGTCTGTAATGGTTGATAATAATTTGGCAAGAGGAGCATAACCACTCACTTCTGTATTATGTTCATTCACATAGGGATAAATGGTTTTCATCTTTTTCTTTATTTTCCTTCCGTAAACCATGGTTATAAAGCTTATTTATCTTATATAGAAAAGTCAAAAAAAGTCTAGGTCCTTAATAGAAAGATAATAAAACAGAATATTTGTTATAATGTAAAGGGATATAAATCTGCGACATAGAGGGGGAGTAGGTCTATTCATGAAGCGGTGAAAGTAACCCAATCACTCGTTAGAATTCCGTCTGAGAATCCTACCGGTAGTGAGCGTGAGTGTGCACTATATGTGGAACATTACTTGAAAGACTTAAGTGGGATAACGGTACAAGTACAACCTGTAGAGGATCAACGGTGGAACGTTATTGCAACGTGTAAAGGCTCTGATGCTTCTTTACGTCCACTCGTCATTCTCGCTCATATGGATACCGTGCCAGTAGAAGGTACATGGTCACAACAACCATTTGGAGCAGAAATTCGTGAAGGCAGATTGTATGGACGTGGTGCGTGTGATATGAAGAGTGGACTAGCTTCCGCACTCGTTGCTTTTAAAAACGTCGTCGAACAATCGCAACCGAAACGAGATTTGTATTTAGCGATCACGGTTGATGAAGAGGGACCATTTATGAAAGGCGCTGTAGCGTTGGTGGAAGAAAAGCTCATTCCAGAGAATGCAGAACTACTCGTGACCGAACCGACAAGCAATACCATTGCTGTTGCTCATAAGGGAACGATTTGGTATGAAATTATTATTACTGGGAAAAGCGCCCACGGAGGTCATGCTGTTGTTGGTATTGATGCTGGACATGTGGCTGCAGAAAGCATTATTCAGCTAAAGGCAAATGTTGCTGATCTTCCATACGATCATCAACGTTTTGGAAAACCAACGCTCTCTGTAGGAACAATTCATGGTGGAGAAAAGACGAATATGGTGGC
The DNA here is from genome assembly GCF_000698185.1 of Geomicrobium sp. JCM 19055. Classification (NCBI taxonomy): domain Bacteria; kingdom Bacillati; phylum Bacillota; class Bacilli; order Caryophanales; genus Geomicrobium; species Geomicrobium sp. JCM 19055. The sequence goes on along the minus strand of NZ_BAXL01000005.1, from coordinate 162,452 downwards.
GGGGTCTGTCCGAATGGAACTTGATTTTCGTTTAGTCGCACCAATGACGCAAGAAGAAGCAGATGAACTCGTTGACCGTTCACTACAAACCGCTTGCCGTAAATTTGAGGGAGCAAGCTATCGCGTGAATCATTACGGGTACCCGAGGCCACCAATTGATTCGAACTTAGAATCAGATCTGCTCAAGCGATTGGAAAGTACTTATGAAACGACATTGAAAGAAGCGGCTATTCATACCGGCTTCCCTGCGTACACAGATGCCTCGATGATCGCTTTGAAAACAGGCAAACGGGATTTATTCGTTTTTGGTCCTGCAAACTTAGAACAAGCACATCGTATCAATGAATATGTAGAGGTTCAACAAATTGAAGATTGTGTGAACGTACTAGAAGAGTTCATGAAAACATGAAACGAAGGTACCATTCGCAACGTAGAACGTGGTAGAATTTAAAGCGTATATGTTCTTGGAGGTGGGGGAATGGGGAAACGAGCGTTTCTATTTATATTAACGAATATTCTTGTGATGACGACAATCTTTATCGTTTGGACGTTAATCACAACATTTACACCAGTGGGCGGTATGTATGCAGACGGCCAACTCGTGTTATCAAGTTTACTCGTATTTAGTTTACTTTTTGGGTTTGGTGGATCCTTTATTTCACTAGCCATGTCACGTTGGGTCGCAAAGAAAATGATGAAAGTACGTGTACTTGATCCAAATGACAACTTAAATCAATATGAACGCCATATTGTTGAGAAAGTGCACCGACTATCACGTGCTGCTGGACTTGCGCACATGCCAGAAGTCGGAATTTATCATTCAAAAGAAGTGAATGCTTTTGCAACAGGACCATCCAAAAAGCGCTCACTCGTAGCAGTATCGTCAGGACTTCTTGAAGCCATGGACGATGACGCGGTTGAAGGCGTAATTGCTCATGAAGTTGCTCACATTGATAATGGTGATATGGTAACGATGACGCTCTTGCAAGGAATTGTGAACGCAATTGTTATTTTTGCAGCACGCGTTGTAGCATTTGTTGTATCACGTTTTGTACGTGAAGAAATGGCAGGCATCGTGAATTTTATTCTGATCTTTGTCTTACAGATTCTCTTCTCGATCTTAGGAAGCCTTGTCTCAATGCCTATTCAAGACACCGTGAGTACATGCGGACAACGGTGGAGCCGATCTTGCAGGCAAAGACAAGATGATACACGCGCTACGTTCTTTACAGAATTACGTAGATCGCGCAACAGTCAATGATCATCGTGACGACTCAGCAGTCCAAACGATGAAAATCAGCGGTGGTGGCGGTATGATGCGCCTCTTCTCAACACACCCTGATTTAAGTGACCGCATCGAAAGCTTAGAACGTAAATAATGAACGACGCCCTTTAAGGTTTTCTAGACCTTAAAGGGCGCTTTTTGTTTGTGTAAGGAAAATGATTGTGATTATATTCTAATCCTTAATCCACTTCACGTTTAGTGAGAGTAACGAACTTTTGTAAGGCGCTATCCAAATGTTGTTCTTTACGATGTACAAAGATCATTTGGACGTTGGCATGTGATTCTGGAATGCCATAGATGGAGACAGGGCGATCGAATTTGTGGGAATCAACAAGAGAAATCGGAGCAATGGAAAAGCCAAGCCCCGCGTTTACACAGTTCAATATGGATTCCATTGTGTTAAACTCCATGATGCGTTTTGGATAGATCCCTTCGTCTTCTAACCAACTCTCGAGACGTTCGCGATACAGGTCGTTCGGGCGGGTTAACAAGGTTTTATCACGAACATCGTGTACTTGAATCGGCTCACTTGAGAACAAGACAAGCTTTTCAGTAAACACTGGCGTACTGACGAGGTCGGGGTGTTCGATTGGGCCGACCATGAATGCACCATCTAGTTGATAATTGAACAAGTCTTCTAATAAGAACGCCGTTCGCTCAACACGAAGGGAAAGTTCAACATCCGGGTATTTTTTTTGCTATATGAAGCAAGTAATTGTGGCAATTTACTCGATGCTGTCGTTTCATTCGTGCCAATTCGTAAATGACCGAACGGCAATTCATCGTCCATCAATGCATGACGAGTCTCATCGATGAGATGAAAAATCTGTTCGGCATAATCAAGTAACTGCCTTCCTTTAGGTGTTAATGTCATTCCTTTTGAATGTCGGTAAAACAATGGTGTCTGGAATTCTTCTTCAAGCTTTTTAATTCGAGCGGTAATGTTGGATTGGACGTAATTTAGCACTTCTGCTGTTTTTGTTGTGTTTTCTTCGTACGCAAGCGTCACAAAAATCCGCAAGTCCTTTAGCTCCATAATAATCTCCTATCATTTAAAATGATCGATGTTATTCACTTTTAATTATTTTTAATGATGGATGTCCTCATCTATACTATAAGTAGAGCAAAAACAAAAGGAGCTATGATAAACCCATGTGGTTAATTCAAGAGTTAGGTATGAGAGAAAGCCATAACGCTAAATACTATCAGTTCATTGAAGACAATTTGAAACGGTATGAAAACAACGAACCGATGCTTATGATGAACGTAAATGACATTAGCATGATACGTCCAATTTGTTGGATCGTTGGTCTGAAATAAAGCAACAAATTAAACTTATGGATGGTGTGGAAGACAGAATTGAACTTCTGAAAAGCTATCTGAATGAAACAACGCAGAGCAAAAGTTTGAAAGAACTTCTTCAGCTAATTGAAAATGATCGAGAGAACCTTAAAAAAATGAACGAAGATCAAAAAACAATTGACGCCCTTGAAGAACTTCAACAAACCATCACATCTCTACGCAAATTACACCTCGTCTAATCCTTAGCATTAATGATACACTTTTGTTAGAATAAACCTAGTATATATTTTATCAATATACTAGGAGGCTTATGATGAATGTCATGTCTGTTACTGATATGATTGAAGGATTTCAAGCAATACTCCCAGATCACGTATCAATAGCCATAACCGATGGCGATAAATATATGTATTATCGACCGAGCAAGACCATTGATTTAAAGATTGAGCCCGGTGATCTTATTAAAGAAGACACCGTTACCCATAAAGCGTTAACGATCAAAAAGAAAACGGCTGAATATGTTTCAGCACAAGTATTAGGTGTTCCGTATTACGGAATCTCAACGCCTCTATTCTCCGATCATCGCCTCATTGGATGCATCACTCTTATATCAGAGTCGGTCCAGTCACATTATCAGTCTAATTTTTTTAACCGTGATGAATCAAAATTGTTGGTATCCAGTTCCGCACGATGACATTACTGTCATAGAAGCAAACAGTCGTAGAACTTGGGTACACACAAGGTCACGTGTTGGTACGAATAAATTCAATTTATCACAATTAGAAGCAATACTCCCGCACGATACGTTTTACCGTTGTCATCGGTCCTACCTCATTAATATCCTTCAAATCAAAGAAATTCAACCCGAGTCACATTCAACATTTACGCTAATCATGAATGACGATACTGTCGTTCCAGTCAGTCAGTCGTACGCAAGTCACTTTCGAGAGATGCTTGCCTTCTAAAAAAAATGAAAGCAAGCTCTCGCTTGTGTTTTTTAGGCTGCCCTGAACGCTGATTCATGTCGTAAATTTGCTGGCTCATCCAACATCTAAGCCCTTTCATACAGAATTGAATGTTCAGCATAACAGGCATTGATACACTAAATAGAAAAAGAAATGAGGGTCTTATTATGAACACACAAGACAAACTGCGAAACCCCCATTTATCGGAGAAAATCGTCACAGATCAAATCGCAGCAAGTTGGATTAAAGACGGAATGACACTTGGTCTTAGTGGTTTTACTCGTGCAGGAGACGCAAAAGCTGTACCAACCGCACTTGTAGAACGTGCGAAAGCTGAATCGATGAAAGTGAATGTTTTCACAGGTGCATCACTCGGCTCTGACATCGATAAGAAAATGGCAGAAGTTGATCTCGTAAACAAGCGACTACCATTCCAAGTCGATAAAACGATGCGAAACAAGATTAACACAGGACAAATGTGGTTTATTGATCAACACTTATCGCATACTGCTGAAGCGTTGAGACAAGAGGTGTTTGGGGAGATTGACTTTGCGATCATCGAAGCGATTGCGATTACAGAAGATAACCGGATTATCCCAACAACATCCGTCGGTAACTCTGCAGCGTTTGTGAACCATGCCAAAGAAGTGATTGTTGAAATTAATACGGCTCAACCAGCTGCTTTGGAAGGGATGCATGACATTTATGAACTCGGTGAGCAAGGGTCCCGTGTGCCAATCCCACTAACGGATTCGTCTGATCGCATTGGTGAGACAGGAATTGCTGTAGACCCAGATAAGATCCGAGGGATCGTCTTCACAAACCAAGAAGACTCACCGTCAACGGTTACACCACCGGATGAAGATACAGAGAAGATTGCCAACCATCTCATCGCATTCCTTGAAAAAGAAAACGATGAAGGCAGATTACCGAAGACGCTAGCTCCCCTTCAATCTGGAATCGGGACTGTAGCGAACGCTGTATTTAGCGGTTTAAAGAATTCACGATTTACAGACCTTGAGGTTTACTCAGAGGTTCTTCAAGATTCCGTGTTTGATCTTTTAGATGCAGGAAAAGTAAAAATGGCTTCGGGCTGTTCAATTACACTATCCGAAGATAAAATGAACGATGTGTTCCCACGTCTTGACGATTACAAAGATCGCCTCGTTCTAAGAGCGCAAGAGCTATCGAATCACCCAGAAGTGATCCGTCGCTTAGGTTGATCTCAATTAATACGGCAGTGGAAGCTGATATTTACGGCAACGTGAATTCCACTCACGTTCAAGGTACGAAAATGATGAACGGTATTGGTGGTTCAGGTGACTTTGCTCGAAACGCTAGACTCGGGATCTTTGTTACAAAATCGATTGCGAAAAACGGTGACATCTCTAGCATCGTACCGTTTGTTTCCCATGTGGACCATACGGAACATGATGTGGATGTACTGATCACTGAACATGGACTAGCAGATCTTCGTGGACTAGCGCCGAAAGAACGTGCAAAGGAGATTATTACAAACTGTGCCGATCCATTGTATAAAGAGCAGTTGCTCAGTTACTTTGACCGAGCGGTTGAACAAGTTGGTGGTCATACCCCACATCTCCTTCAAGAAGCGTTTGCTTGGTATAAGAACTTTGACGAACACGGAACGATGCGTGAACGAGAACTTGTTATGAATTAATAAAAAAGCTCGAAGGCAATCTAGCCTTCGAGCTTTTTCTAATTTACGATTGATACCAAGCTTTTTTTTAGCGATTGAATGCCTTCTTCAATTGTTTCTTCCGATAAGCCAGCAAATCCGAGCAATACTTGTGAGTAGCTGGCTTTTCATTCGCATAATAAATTGAAGTTGGGTACACTGCTACCCCGAGTGTCTCTGCTCGACGAATCAACTCTTCTTCACTTAGCGGGAGATTTGGCTCCACGATCACATGAAGCCCCGAATCATTACCGGAAACGTTAAGATCTGGCATGTGCGTTTTAAGTGCGCGAAGTAATGTCTGTTGCCTTGATTTGTAGCGTGTTTTCGTACGATTTAGATGGCGCCACCAATCGCCACTTTCCATAAAGCGTTCGAGCGTGTATTGATGGAACCTAGAGACGGTTTGTTGTAAATGAGTAAAGTTCTCTGAATAATGACTGAGCAATCTTTGTGGCAAGACAGCATACGAAATTCGAGCAGCGGGTGTCAATGATTTAGCAAACGTTCCAAGGTAGATGACATGTTCATGATGGTCAATACCTTGCAGCGCAGGGATCGGCAGCCCAACGTAGCGGAATTCACCATCATAATCATCTTCAATGATATATCCGTCTACATTCTTCGCCCATTCTAACAATTCATTCCTTCGAGATAACGGCATTAACAAGCCAGTAGGAAATTGATGGGATGGTGTCACATAGACGACGTTTGCATTGGATTCATACAACTTGTCCACCCGAATCCCTTGGTCGTCAAGGGGAACAGGAGATAAGGAGACTCCGGCATGTTGAAACGTTTCGCGAATTCGATTATATCCGGGTTCTTCCATCGCATAAGAAACCTTAGTGCCAATTAGTTTACATAGCAAATCAACCAGATATTGGGTTCCTGCGCCCACAACAATCTGTTCGGGGAGACACCGCACGCCTCGAGATTGATAAATATAATGAGCAATTTCTTTACGTAAGCCAAGTTCTCCTTGGTGATAACCATAGAGAAAAAGATCTCGATTTTCACGATGAATGCTCTCTAGCGTATACTTGCGCCACTGTTTATAAGGGAAATGTTCAAGGTCAACTTCTCCGTATCGAAAGTTAAAACGAGTCGGAGTTACGGGAGCCGATGTTTCCTCGGTTCGGAAGAGGCCTTGCTTTGGTTCGGGAAAAAACAAATCTTGATTTAATGGAACGACAAATAATCCTTTTCGTTCAACGCCTTTGACATAGCCTTCAGCACTCAATTGTTGATAGGCAATGTCGACGGTATTGCGACTCACATTTAAATGCTTTGCGAGTTGGCGTTGTGACGGTAATTTCGTATGGGCAGGTAAGTGACCTTTTTGGATTTCTAAGCGAATGCTTTTATACAGCTGGATGTAGAGGGGATCACTTCCCTTTTGGACATTCGGTGTAAATTCAATCATGATTGTTCCCCATTTCTCGTGTGGCACCTTTAAAAAGATGAAGGTTGGGTCTTTCAACAGGTGCAAAGCTTTTGTACACTAAGCTTACAGAAAAAAAACGATCAATTGAGAACAGTGTGAAGGGAGAACGTTGTTATGTATGTACCGAAACATTTTCAAATGGCCGACCGAGAAGACGTGTATGAACTCATCACTAAACATAGCTTTGCAACGCTCGTTTCAACAAATGATGAAGTACCGTTTGCGACACATTTACCGCTATCTTTGTCAGATGATCAACAGTATTTAATCGGTCATTTTGCACGAAAAAAACCCGCAGTGGCAAGGGTTAGAAGGGCAGCGAGTATTAGCAATTTTTCAAGGTCCCCACTGTTACATTTCTCCCACATGGTATGAAACCGGTCAAGCCGTTCCAACGTGGAATTATATGGCGGCACATGTGACAGGAACGGTTGAATTTGTTTCTGACGAAATGTTGCATCAATCACTTGCAGAACTTGTTGCGAATTATGAAGACAAAGAGAGTCCTTATTTGTATGAAAAACAAGATCCCGAGTTTTTGAATAACATGTCCAAAGGCGTTGTAGGTTTTCAAATAAAGATTGATCAGCTTGTTGGTAAGGCAAAGCTATCGCAAAATCATCCTGAAGAGCGAAAGCGCCTTGTTATTGATCAGTTAGAAAAACAACCGAGTGATGATGAACGACAAATTGCCACGTACATGCGTCAGCATAACGATCTTTAAAGGAGTCATTTATGGGAAGAGCGATAACAATTGAGAAGAACCATAAAGCATGGGCACATGAGTATATCGTTGAAAAAATAAAAATTGAACAAAACATAAAAGGACACTTTAAAGCGATTGAACATATCGGCAGTACAGCAATTCCAGGTCTTGGAGCTAAGCCAATCATTGATATGATGATTGGTGTCGACGATCTAGAGAAAGTTCATAAAATGAATGAGCCGCTTGCTGCAATCGGCTATACACACGTTTATCATCAAGAGTTTCCAGACCGTCGTTTCTTTAGAAAAGGAGAATGGCGTAAAGGCACACACCATCTTCATGTTTACACATACAACGGTACTGAATGGGTTGCTAGGCAACAATTCAGAGATTACCTGATCGCTCATAAAGAAGAGAGAAAAGCGTACGAAACGTTAAAACGTTCATTAGCTGAGCGTTATCGTAATGATGTTGTGTCTTATACAAATGCCAAGGAACCATTTATTCAAGAGATTATGGCTAAAATAGCTTATGAGGAGAGTTTGTAATGGAAGATGTTGCAACGATCTATTTACGCATAGTTAAAGAGAGGTTCCAAAGTGTGAAGGAGCTCGGTGATAGAACGTTTGACCAATGTACAGAGGAAGATTTACATTGGTCAATGGATAAAAACTCAAATAGTATGGCAACGATTGTACAACATATGAGCGGAAACATGTTGTCGAGATGGACGGATTTTCTAACGACCGATGGTGAAAAACAAACGCGAAACCGAGACGAGGAATTCGAAAGGAAGCGCGAGACAAAAACTTCATTACTAGAGCGGTGGGAAAGAGGCTGGCGTGTGTTATTTCAAACACTTGAGGAGCTTCAACCAGAAAATGTCGAGCAAAGCGTAACAATTCGATGCGAAGAACACCTCGTAATGGAAGCAATTGAACGCCAAGTGGCCCACTATTCTTACCATGTCGGACAAATCGTTTACATAGGAAAAATGATCAAACGTGAGCAATGGGACAGTTTAAGTATACCGAAGGGTCAGTCAATTAATTACTTAGAAGAAATGCAAAATAAGCATGGATCAAAAAGAAAAAGGTAGCTCATTGTAGCTATCTTTTTTTAAATTAGCAAAAATTGGGTAAAGGAAGGTAGGAATGTACGTCCTTAAAACGAGGTGGTTAGCCATTCAGTTCTTTATTGGAGGATCAATCGTACTGCTCGCTTCAATTGTTTTACACATCGGTCTTATTTTAATTAATGCAATTTTCATTAGTAATTCTGTTGATGCAGTCGGAGCACAGCAAATCATCGATTCGACATGGAATCAATTTGGGAATTTGATGACTGGATCAATCGTGTTATTTGCACTTGGTAGTGTCTGTATGTTGGGAGGCGTAGTTTTAGAAATTATCGATCGTGTAAGAACGTAGGGAACCGGATACAAAACTTTCAAGTAAATGCTTAAAGTATATGACGGATGTATTGCTTTTTTTTAAAGACTTCTTAGTTCATAACCTTCTCATTTGCATTCATCTTATAAAATGAAAGGGTAGTCGAGATTAGGAGGTTGAGTGAATGAGTGATTCAAGTAGCAATACGAGTCGAACAATCGCGCTGTTTGATTGTGATTATCATAAGTTTGATGAGCACTTAGAATTTTATACCGCACTTGGTTTTGATATTGTGTATTATCAAAAGGCTCCGTATCGGTATGCGTCAGTGAAGATGGATGGTCTTACGGAGATTGGTTTCTATGGTGCGCGGAACGATCGTGAAGGCATTAACCGTGGTGGGTGTTACGTTGACGTTCCAGATGTACGTGAAGTTTATGAACAATTGCGTGCCAATCTCAAAGCCTATTTCGGACGAATTCCAGTTAAAGGGACGCCTCGAATCTCTCGACTGAACAAAACAGCCGAAGATTGGCGTGTAAACATTACAGACCTTAATGAGAATACGATTATCATCGGTGAGAGCCTAGGCGATTCAACAACATTAATGCAAGAAGAAGAGGCTCGTGTAAAAGCCTTACAGTCGAAGTTTGAGAAGCTTTACGCCTCTGCGTACCGTTTTGCATACTCCAAAGAAGATTATTTTGCCGCCCGCAATACGTTAGAAGTTGCTTTTCATAAGTATGTGAATGATGGGTCGAACGAGTATGTCGTAAAAGCGAGAGTGTTGCAAGCAGAAGTTTTTGATGCTTTAAATCAACGCGATCGAGCGATAGAAGCCATGACATTGGCTAAAGAAATTGTGGTGTCAGAACTAGAACAAGCTGCACTTAGAACAACGTATGAGCGATTGAAAGAACTAGAGCAAAAAGACATCTAGGTTTAGATGTCTTTTTACTAAGGTACACTTTTTCCCGGTGTATGACCTCGCATTGTCTCCCTATCAAAAAGAGATATAGTGTGGAGAGGAATAATGGGAGGATTCATATGGTACGTTTTTATCTTAGTTCGTTTTTTTGTGTACTTGCTCATCGTCATCTTATTAGTTGCATTTGGTGCCCCGTGGTTTGTAGCGGTTGGTTTTCTATTTTTAGCTGGCTTGCAGCTTTTTCATTTTTTTCGATTATCGAAAGCAACAATCTAAAACGTCTAAAAGTCGCTATGGCTTACTGTGATTACAGTAGAAAGATGTCGAGAAAATAGAGAAACAATTTAAATTCCAAAAAAATGCTAGACAAATGAAAGCGCTATCATCTACAATGAAGTTGGGTAGAACAACAATCGTGGTTGTTTCGGCACTTGGCGTAGGTGGGGCCAGTGCTATGTAGGCAATGCTTTGGCATTGCCTTTTTATTTTGCCTCAAAGCTTTACTTAGGCTGAGCGTTTAGAGATCAACTTCTTCCCAGCTCTTTACATACGTGCGTTTTGTTTCTAAGCGAAGAGTGGCTCCTTCTCTTAATGGTGCACTGGCTGTGAACGTGACTTCACGCTCTTCACCGTCTTCGGTGATCCCTGTCAACGTGTATTCCACTCGGCCGCTTCCAAGTTCTTCACCTTCACCTTCCACGATCACATATACATCTTCTTCTGGTACAAAAGGATTGAGTTGATCGGCAAATTCATGTTGAACGAGCATCGTAAATAAGAAGATAAGTCCTACGGTTGCTGTTACGATCGTCAAAATTATAATCAGTGCTTTACGCATTTAATCACCTCTGTGATCAGTCTAATGCGCGGGCAATGAAGGAACCATTGCTTTCCCTTTCACGACTCTTACAAAGTTGTACGAATCCATACCGTTAGCAGGAAAATTCGACAGCACTATCGAATTTTTACTATAGACGAAGTGTTAGTGAAAGGTGATTTTATGGCAAACCAAACATACTCCAAAGAAGTCTTGCAACAACAAGTAAATGTGCTGAATTTGAAAGAAGCACCGTCACTATTATTAAAAAAATGTGACGTATTTGCATTCTTATTTACATACATGGATGAAAGGCAACATCTGGATTTACGGTGAGCGCATTGTGTACGTAGGTAAAGAAATGCCAGAGGATGCTCCGAATGTTATGGATTGCTCAGACATGGTTGCTGTCCCCGGTTACATTGAACCTCATGCCCATCCATTCCAGTTGTACAATCCAGTTTCTCTTGCTCATCAAGCCGCTCAATTTGGGACGACGACGCTAATTTGTGATAATCTTTCATTTTTACTCGGATTATCAACTGAAGAAGCTCATCGTCTGTTAGACGAACTTCGTTCCTTGCCGAGCACGTTATTTTGGTGGAGTCGATTCGATGCACAATCGTTGTTAAACGATGAAGCATCAATGTTTACGGGTGAGTCTGTGAAAGCCTGGCTTGATCATCCTCTTGTCGTACAAGGCGGAGAATTAACAGGCTGGCCGAGACTGCTTCAAGGTGATGATAACATGCATGCGTGGGTGCGCTATGCAAAAGAGAACAAAAAGCGAATGGAAGGACACTTTCCAGGTGCATCAGAAAAAAAACATTGGCGAAACTGATGCTATTAGGCGCTGAAAGTGATCACGAGGCGATGACAGCCGACGAAGTAATCACTCGGCTTTCTCAAGGCTACTATGTGACGTTACGAGATTCCTCGATTCGTCCAGATCTTGAAACCATTCTTGAACAATTAGTAAAGAAAGGGATCAATCGATTCGATCGATTATTCATGACGACGGATGGTTCACATCCATTCTATTATGAACGTGGAATTTCAAACGTCCTCATCAAAAAAGCCATTGATTTAGGAGTCCCAATCATTGATGCGTACCACATGGCGAGTGACAATATTGCTCGTTATTATGGTATGGATCATTCGTATGGGAACATCGCAACCGGCCGCGTTGCGAACATCAATCTATTATCTAGCAAAACAGAACCGACTCCTATGCATGTAATTGCAAAAGGAACAGTCGTTAGTAACAACGAAGAAGACAGCAAACTACCGCAGTTGCCAAGTCTTAAATTAGATTGGCAACTATCAGAAGACGACTTTCAATTTGCAAGTCAAATGGGAATGCATCTCGTGAACAACGTCATCGCGAAGCCTTATCGTTCAGAGCAAGATTTATCAGTAGATCAACTATCACAAGAACAAGATGAATGCTTTCTCATGATGGTTGCAAGAGACGGGAGTTGGCGCTTGAATACGGTTGTAAAAGGATTTGCACAGATTGATGGACTTGCTAGTTCCTATTCTGGAACTGGAGATGTACTTCTCATCGGTAAATGCCGACAAAGTATGATTCGAGCGTTTAATCGGGTGAAAGAATTAACGGGTGGGATTGTTCTCGTTCAAGAAGGAGAGATTCGTGCAGAGATTCAGTTGCCAATCTTCGGTAGCATGAGTCAAAAACCTTTTAATCAAGTCATTGCAGAGGAACGAGAAATCATTCAAGCACTAAAAAAACGCAGGATATGCGTTTGAAGATCCTGCGTTTACGTTGCTTTTCTTAACAGCGACACATTTACCATTCGTGCGAATTACACAAAAAGGGTTAATCGACGTGAAAAATCAAGAAGTTATGATTTCTCCTGTAAAAAGAAAAGGATTCTAGCGATTATGTAACTGCTGGATTTGCTGTTTTAATTCGTCATTTTGCATCATTAAGTCTTTGTTTTGTTCAATAATAATCTTATCATTTTGCTCAATAATGCGTTTGTTTTGAGTGTGAATGAGATCATTTTGTATAAAGAATATAATGCAAAAGGCTAAAAAAAATGAGCACTAGCATGGGCTATCGAACCTCCTAAAACAAATAAAGGTATAGTATAACAAATGTAAGGCTCTTTGTTGGAAAGATTGAGATATTTGTCGCTATTTGTCGAGTTCTAAAATTAAAAGAGCCGTCCCGATCACTTCATATGCTATAATTAAGACACGCATAGTAATGTATGAACGGGAACGGAGGTAAGGGTAATGAAGTATCCAAATTATATGATGCTCATTATGGCTTTATCTGCAGTGATGGCAATGGTCTATGATAGCGATGCATTTTACTCCATCTGGGCACTAACCATCTTTGTTTTTTTCAGGAGCTTCAGCACTCTCAGTTCGTAATACAAAGAAAGTATTTTTATGGATTCCGATCGTCGTTTTGTCGGTCGTGGGACTTGTTATCACATTTCTTTAATAGTAGGAACTGTTCTTATCAATAAGGGCAGTTCTTTTTTTATGACCTTTTAAACCCCCAACCTTTTTAAGCGGCTGGGGGTCTATTTACGTGATACTCTGCTCGATATCGTCCATGAGTAATTCCATGTCTTCATTGCCAAGGCCATCATAACTGCGAACGACTTGGCCTTGTTCATCAATTAGAAAAAAAATTCGTTGTGTGGAGAATATCAGGATCTTCTGGATCGTTTAAGACCGTAGATTGAAAAGAGTCTAGCATTAAGGTTTCAATTTCTTTCTCGGAATATCCGGTCAAGAATTGCCAATTCGATTGATCAACACCGTAACGATCCATATAATCAGTGAGTACGTCAGGAGTATCGTGATTGGGGTCAACGGTAAAAGAGACGAATTGGAGATCAAGATTACGAGATTCAGCTTTCTCTTGAATTTCCACTAAATGTGGAGTCATGAGATTGCAAATGGTAGGGCAACTCGTAAAGATGACATTGGCGATCCAATAGGAACCTTCATAATCCTCGCTAGAAATAACATCTTCGGATTGATTGATATACGAAAATGGTTCAACGGTTAAGTCTGATTCGTTAAATCACGACCAAGTAGATCGGATTCATCTGACGATTGATACAACCAGTTGCAACCACTGATCATCGCAAATAGTGTACATACACTTAGCATGTATATGAGTCGTTTAATCATTAAACTCATGCCTTTCGTGATGGAAATTACGAACTTACCTCATCAAAGATATACTCTGGTAAGTCAATATGAACGTCGTACCGACGTGTAAGGTAGATTCAATGGTCAATGCTCCGTGATGTTTTTTGACAATCTCTTCGACAATGGCAAGTCCTAACCCCGTGCCCCATCCGTCCGTGTTCTTGCATCATTCACACGATAAAAACGATCTTTAATATACGCCAATTGATCTTTTGGAATGCCTACGCCTTCGTCTTGAATGGTGAGGCGATAGCATTGATTCTCCCATCGGATCAGAGACACGTGAATCGTCGTATTACGATTAGAATAGTGAATGGCATTATCTAGTAAGTTACGAACGACTTGTTCCAGGCGTTTGGCATCACCAGTAATAATTGCAGCATCATCTAAGTTTCGTTGGATTTCAATGTGATGCTTGTTTGCCGTGATTTCCATACGCGCAATAAGGTCATGTACGATCTCAGCAAAAACGACAGGTTCTTGTTCAATCGTATACGAGACACTTTGAAGCTTTGTCAAATCAAGAAGGTCATTCGTAAGGTGTAACATCGATTCAGCTTCTGATTGGATAATCGTAATTCCAGTCTTTCGATCAACCACATTTTTCTCAATCGCTTCTGCGTAGCCTTTAATATAACTAAGAGGCGTTCGAAGCTCATGCGAAACGTTACCGATAAAGGTTCTACGAGTTTTTTTCTTCTTCTTCCAATGTTTGTGCTAAATGATTTAATGATTCTCCTAAGCGTTTTAACTCAATTGAACGCGGTTGATGATGCACGCGTTCCTGAAAGTTTCCTTCAGCCATCTTTAAAGCTGTGTGCTGCATTTGTTGAATCGGCTTAACGGCTTCTAACGAAATTACCCTTCCTGTCACGATTAACAGTGCAATGACGATTGCGAGTAAGACTAGCGCAAGCACACGCAATTCAGCGAGTGGTTCGTACACACTAGCTAACGGTTGAGAGAGAAGGATTACCCCTGTGAGTTCATCGTTTTCAATGAGTGGAATCGCCACGCCAAGAATCTCTTGATCGTAACTTGGGTGATTACGTAACATCACGACTGTTTCACCCGCTTCAAGCGCTTGTCTCTCGGCTGCATCCACGAAATCAAGGTGAATGCTCCCGTTGTCGGAACTGCCTTCTGTAATGAGAGGGTGCTCGTCTGTAAGAAAAGCAACATCTGCACCTAAGCTTTGGTCGGTCCACTGTACTCGCCATAAAAACGCACTCTCTGAGTCATAATTATGGTAGACACTTTGCAACTCTTCACCAGAAGTCATTAATAAGTTTATTTGTTCATCGACATACAACCGTTCATATAAAAACGAAATCACATACATTCCTACAAACACAATGGTTATAAAAATTAGTCCTAACGCTAACCAAATGCGTACATGCAATGATTTAAATCGTTCCATTAACTTTGAAATTTATAGCCAACTCCCCAAACTGTAGAAATCATATGTTTCGCGGATTTCAGTTTTACTCGAAGTGTTTTAACGTGTGTATCGACCGTTCTAAGTGTCGATTGTGAACCATTTTTGTCCCATAGAATCTCATGCAAATGTTCTCTAGAGAATACGTGAGAAGGATGCTCACAGAGAAAAAGCAATAAGTCGAATTCTTTCTTTGACAAAGAAAGTCGCTCATCATCGACTGTCACATTTCTAGAACCAACATCGATCGTCAAATTCTCAAAAGATAAGACGTTCTTATGATTTGAATGCCCAAAACGTCTCAAGACAGCTTGCATTCTGGCTAACAGTTCCTCAAGCCCAAAAGGTTTTACAATATAATCATCTGCGCCGAGGCGAAGTCCATGTACCCGTTCTTCTTCCTCGCCTCTAGCTGTTAGCATAATGATAGGAATGTCAGTTTGTTGACGGATTTCATGACAAAGCTGAAATCCATCCATTCCGGGCATCATCACATCTAATAACACAAGCTGAACCTTTTGTATTCGAAGGATTTCTAGAGCCTCAATCCCATTTGATGCGGAAACGACGTCGTAACGTGCAGCTTCAAGTACAGGTTTAATTAGCTCAATCAATTGTTTTTCGTCATCTACGACTAAAATCAATCTATTTTCACTCAAAATGGACCCCCCAGAGATTTATTTTCCTCTGTATCTTCTTAGTATAGCCAATCCATGATTGTCTCGTACACCGGTCTGTATTTTACGTTAGCATATCGTGAAGTTGTGAAGTAATTGTGAGCTTTACGAAACGAAAATTGGAACTTTAAAGGCGTGATCCTCACGGAAATTTCACAAATATAGAATAGAGTAAAAGGAGAGGAGTTGATCGACGTGTTAAAACGATGCTTAGTAGCAGTTGCAAGTTGTGGAATCTTAGTTGGTTGTGCAAATGAAGAAAGCGATAAAAGTGCGACAAACGAAATGATGGAAATCGTTGAAGTAGACGTTCTATTTGATTATGAATTCGAAGAAACTGGCAATCACGAACTTGCAATTCGCATCAGTCAAGGCGACGGGGCAATAGAAGATGCACAACACGTAGACTTTGAAATTTGGAAGGCAGATGAGCGAGCGAATGGTGACATCATCTCCGCATCACACGCTGAGAATGGAGTCTATGAAATTAACTACACATTCAATGAAAGTGGTGCTTACTTCGTTCAAACACACGTAACCGCAAAAGGATATCACGTTATGCCACTCAAAGGTATACTCATCGGAGACTTTACGAAACAAGACCAATCAAGAATTGAAGAAGGACCATTAGAAGATCGATCCAATTATGATCATAGTGAGATCGATGCTATGAAGATTGGTGGGTGATTGTAAAGGTAAAGATATTATTTATAGTAATTGTTGTATTAACGTGTTAATAATCTATTAAAAATATGCAAGTGTAAGAGGCTGGATTAATCGTGTCCTGTCTCTGTTTTTTTATTTCTCTTCCTCAAATTAACGAGGAAAAAAGAGACTTGAATCAATACACCTAAAGTTGTAGAATTTTCAAAATATAATATTGCAAATTAAAATCATAAACATTAATATAGTAATATATAAATCGCTTGTTAAAAGATAGAATTTAACGAAAGGAGAAGATTTACTCTTAAGAAATATCTTTATATTAGCTATATTAACAAAAATAACTATTCTATTCGAATAAGTTTGGGGGGGTACTTATATGAAAAAAAGTATATTCACTTAGTTTTTCAGGCTTAGCGCTAGTATTATTAGCGGCATGTGGAGGGGACTCAGAAGAACAAGCTTCTTCGAGTGAAGTAGATGAAGATTTAGAAATGGATGTTGATGAAGAAAGCCGTGATCTTACAATTGCTTTAGGCACAGATATTGTAACGTTTGATATCCATGATCATAACAATACATCGACCGAAGCCGTTCATGTCAATATGTTTGATTACTTAATACAAAATGATCATGAGAATGAAGAATTTGTACCTAAATTAGCAGAGAGCTTCGAAAATATCGATGATACAACATGGTCATTTACTCTTCGCGAAGGTGTGGAATTTCATAATGGGGACCCACTTACGAGCGAAGACGTTAAGTTTACATTAGAACGTGTTGCGACGGATGAATCATTACAAGAGCATACATTATATAACGTTATTGAAGAAGTAGAAGTAATTGATGATTTGAATTTCAATATTATAACGGCTGAGCCAGAACCTATCTTATTAAATCGTCTTTCTAGAATTGGCTCTGGAATTCTACCTAGCGGTTATATTGAAGAAGAGGGTTGGGATCATTTTCTAAGCAATCCGGTGGGTACTGGTGAATTTGCTTTTGTAGAATGGGCACGTGATGATCGATTAGTGTTAGAGGCATTTGACAATTATTGGGATGGTACAAATGAAGAATGGGATACTGTTACGTTTAGAATTATTCCAGAGAACTCAACACGGGTTGCGGAGTTATTAACTGGCGGTATTGATATGGCTGTTAACGTTCCACCTAGTGAGTGGGAACGTATCGAAGAAACAGAAGGTGTATCACTCAAGTCAGAATCGTCTAATCGTGTTCTTATGCTCACATTAAGAAATACAGAAGGATACCCTACTTCAGATCCTCTCGTTCGAGAAGCAATTGATTTGGCAATTGATAATGAAGCAATTATTGAAAGTATATTAATGGGAGCAGCGACTCCAACCAGAACTCGTGTCACGCCGGGTAACAATGGTGCAAATGAGGAGCTTCATGACACAAGCGTGTACGATTTAGACCGTGCGTTAGAGTTAATGGAAGAAGCGGGTTATGCAGAAGGATTTGAGATGACGTTACACTCTCCAAGAGGTAGATATTTACAGGACACTGAAGTTGCAGAGTTAATAGTAGGAATGCTTTCTACAATTAATATTACTGTCAATTTAGAATTTATGGAGTGGAGTAACTTTGTTGATCTTCGTCAAAGTGGCAACCATGAGGATAGCTTTATGATTGGTTTTGGTAACTCAATGGCAGACGCAGATAACGCATTAGATCGATACTATTCTACAGTATCAGCGGGTGAACACGATTATGAGAATAGCGAAGTTGATGAGTTATTAGATGCTGCTCGACAAAATATGGATATGGATCAACGTGTTGAACAGCATCAAAGAGTGCAAGAGATTATTGCTGAAGAACGACCAGACGTTTATTTACATCAGGAAACAATAAATGTTGGGGTTAATGATCGAATTAATTTCACGCCGACTTTTGATGAAATGTTCTATGTCAATACAATAACTCGTAACTAAATTTCGTTCTATTAAAACGAACACAAGGACTTGTTCCTTGTGTTCAACTTGTAAGTGGATCGATACATAAAAAGTGGTGAAAATATGACAAAGTATCTTTTTTGGAGAATTCTTCAAATTATTCCTGTTTTACTTATTATCTCATTTATTGTCTTCATGCTTGTTTACGTAGCAGGAGATCCAGTGTCCTTAATGTTACCAGATGATGCGACAGAAGAGGATCGACAACTATTAAGGGAGGCTCTAGGGTTAGATCAACCTTTCTTTGTGCAATATGGAACTTACTTACTAGGTATTGTACAAGGTGATTTTGGAACATCGTATCATTATGGTGGAGATGCTATGAGTGTTGTTTTAGAACGATTGCCAGCAACATTTGAGCTTGCCCTTGCAGCAATTATATTTGCAATTGTAATTGCGGTACCACTTGGTATATGGTCAGCTACTCTTAAGAACTCTCCACTTGATTTGTTAGCAACAGGTATCGCTGCCTTAGGTAAAGCAATGCCAAACTTTTGGTTAGGAATTATGCTCATTTTATTCTTCTCAGTAACATTAGGCATTTTTCCGGTATCTGGGAGAGAGTCATTTAGTCATTTGGTGTTACCAGCAGTCACTCTAGGAACAGGTATTTTTGCAGAGATGACCCGTTTAATTCGCTCGAGTATGTTAGATACTTTAAATCAAGATTATATCCGTACAGCAAAAAGTAAAGGTTTAAAAAAAACAAAGTAATTATTTATAAGCATGCATTCAAAAACACGCTAGTGCCTGTGATTACGATAACTTTTTTACAAACATCCACTCTGGTCGGAGGTACATTAATTACAGAAACGGTTTTTGCATGGCCTGGCATTGGTCAATTAATTATACAAGCCGTTAATACACGAGATATGGCAGTCGTTCAGGCTAGTGTGTTTGTTATTGCTTTAATCGTTATTATTATGAACTTAATAGCGGACATATTGTATAGATTATTTGATCCTAGAATTAAATATGATTAAGAAGGAGGTCCATATGAGCCAAACAGTAACTGAACCAGTAAAGAGGCCTTCTAGTCTATTCATAAAAAGATGGAGCTATCTACTTTTTAAAAGCAAGACTGGAACCGTAGGGTTTTTTATTCTACTAGTTATAACGCTTATTGCCCTGTTAGCTCCTGTTATCTCACCACATGCACCAGATGCTGTGAATGCTGTTAATCGACTTATGCCACCTTTTTGGTTAGATGGTGGAACGACAGAACATTTGTTAGGGACAGATCATTTGGGGCGGGATATATTAAGTCGGTTATTCTACGGAGCACAAGTATCTTTACTTGTTGGTATTAGCTCTGTCATTTTGGCTGGATTAATTGGTGTGACTATCGGACTTGTTGCAGGGTATTATGGTGGATTTTTAGATAACGCTCTCATGAGAATTGTTGACTCATTTTTGTCAATTCCGAATATCTTATTTGCACTAGTGATTTTAAGTGTTTTTAGTCCAGGTATGTTAACACTTATTTTAGTTTTGGGTGTTACGAACTGGGTGAACTATGCCAGGTTGGTTCGAGGAGAGGTTTTATCTTTAAAAGAGCGTGAGTTTGTAAGAGCTGCAACGTCTTTAGGGGTTCGAAAAGGCAGAATAATAGTTAGGCATTTACTTCCAAATATTATGTCGTCTTTTATCGTTATCTCGACATTGACAGTAGCGACAACAATTATTTTGGAAACTTCACTGAGTTTTTTTGGGTCTTGGAATACAACCACCACAAGTCTCATGGGGAGGAATTCTTGCAGACGGAAGAGACTATTTGGCTACAAGTTGGTGGTTAGCGACGTTCCCTGGATTAGCAATTACAGTCACTGTTCTTGCGGTCATATTTATTGGAGATTGGATCAGGGATATACTTGATCCGCATTCAGTAACAAAAAGATAAAAGAAGGTGTTCAAGATGACTGAAGAATTACTTCTTGAAATAAAAGATTTACGAACACATTTTCATACAGAAAATGGAGTAGTGCCGTCAGTTGATGGTGTGTCTTTTACGATTGCAAAGGGGGAAACGATTGCTCTAGTTGGGGAATCTGGTTCGGGAAAAAGTGTTTCTTCGCTCTCGATCATGGGTTTGCTTGCGGAGTCTGGAAAGATAGAATCTGGAGAAATTCAATTTAAGGGAAAGAATCTTGCAACCGCAAATGAGAAAGTAATGCGCTCAATTAGGGGCAACGAGATCGCAATGATATTTCAAGAGCCCTTAACTTCTTTAAATCCTGTTTTTACGATAGGGAATCAATTGAGTGAGATGCTCATACTTCATAAAAGGATGAACAAGAAAGAAGCCAAGGAGAAAGCTATTGAAATGTTAGAGCGTGTTGAAATCCCTCGTGCAAGAGAAATAATGAATGCTTATCCACATTCATTAAGTGGAGGTATGCGTCAAAGGGTGATGATTGCAATGGCACTCTCTTGTGACCCAGAGTTATTAATCGCTGATGAACCTACTACTGCTTTAGATGTCACAATCCAAGCCCAAATTCTACAAATGATGAGAGAACTGACCAAGACATTTAATACTTCAATTTTATTTATTACACATGATTTAGGTGTGGTTGCACAAATGGTCGATAAAGTCGTTGTAATGTATGCGGGACAAGTAGTAGAACAAGCAGATGTTCACACAATATTTAAAGCGCCAAAGCATCCGTACACAAAAGGATTACTAGATAGTACTCCTAAGATACATGAAGAGAAAGAAGAATTGCATTCCATTCCAGGTGTAGTACCTAACCCTTTAGAAATGCCTGTAGGTTGTCGATTTGCTCCTAGGTGTAATCAAGTAATGGAAATCTGTAAAACTAAAGAGCCTATACTTCAAGCGACTGAAACGGAACAAATTCGATGCTGGCTTTATGATGAAAGAGAGGAGTATACGTATGCCCACTCTTAATAGAAAAGAACCGCTACTGATCGTCAATGATTTGTCGAAACATTTCAAAATAAAGAGAGGGTTATTTGGACAAAACGCTAAAGATCTCAAGGCGGTTGACGGTATCAGCTTTACTGTATATCAAGGAGAGACATTAGGTATTGTCGGTGAATCTGGCTGTGGTAAATCAACGACAGGTAACGTCATCACTCGTTTGTTGGAACCTACGGAAGGTGAAATTATATTTGATGGACAAAATATCACATCTTTAAAAGAAAGTTCATTAAGAAAAATAAGACGTGACATGCAAATGATCTTTCAAGACCCCTTCTCTTCATTGAATCCACGAATGAAAGTGTTCGATATTATTGCTGAACCACTTCGTACCCATTATTCGTATTCTGCTAAACAATTAAAGTTAGAGGTCCTAGATTTAATGGAGAAAGTGGGGCTTAGCGAAGCACATGCTTATCGCTATCCTCATGAATTTAGTGGTGGACAAAGACAACGAATTGGCATAGCAAGAGCGATTGCGTTAAAGCCTAAAATAATTGTTTGTGATGAACCAGTTTCGGCTTTGGATGTGTCAATCCAAGCGCAAATCTTAAATTTATTGAAAAAGTTGCAACGAGAATTGAATCTTACTTTTGTCTTCATTGCCCACGGACTTCCGGCGGTGAAACATTTTAGTGATCGTGTTGCTGTAATGTACTTAGGGAAGATAATTGAAATGTCATCAAAAAAAGATTTGTTTAAGTTACCAATGCATCCATACACAATGGGTCTATTAAATGCCGTACCAATACCTGATCCTAGTCAACGCAGTCAAATAACAAAGTCTGAGATCCGAGGGGATATACCTAGCCCTGTTAACTTACCGACAGGTTGTAGGTTTCATCCACGATGCCCATATGCAGATGAACAATGTCAACAAATAGAACCTGCTTTTGAAGAAAAGAAGGATGGACATTTTGTAGCTTGCCATTATCCACTAAGTCAACAATTTCTAACAAAAGAGGGATAAGATGAAGGAAGTATATGACTATATAGAATCGAACAAAGAACGCTATATTGAGTGGCTACAAGAGCTGTGTCGTCAACCGAGTGTAGCTGCTCAAAACCGTGGTATGAAAGAGACAGCAACTCTAGTTGAATATTATTTACATCAAACGAGTGCTTCTACTGAACAACTGTCTACTAGCGGGTACCCGGTTGTTTTTGCAGAGGTAAATACGAACGCAGAGAAAACGTTATCATTTTATAATCATTACGATGTTCAGCCGGAAGACCCTATTGAGTTATGGGAAAGCGCCCCATTTGAAGCTGAAATTCGTAATGGGAAAATGTATGCAAGAGGTGTCGCAGATAATAAGGGAAATTTAATGGCAAGAATTTGTGCTGTACATGCCTATGAGCAAGTTTACGGGAAGTTACCAATCAACGTTAAATTTATTATTGAAGGTGAAGAAGAGATTGGGAGTGTACATCTTGATGAGTTTGCGTCAAAGTATCCTGATAAAATCGCTTCAGATGGATGTATTTGGGAGTTTGGTTATAAAAATCCTAATGGTAGATTGCAAGTTTCTCTTGGGGTTAAAGGCATGTGTTACGTTGAGCTAAGAGCAAGGGGAGCCAATACTGATTTACATTCAGCAAATGCAGCAGTTATTAAAAATCCTGCTTGGCGCTTAATTTGGGCACTCCAAACATTAAAGGATGAAAATGAAAATATATTAATTGATGGTTTTTATGATGGTGTCTTAGAGCCGGATGAGACCGAAACTCAATTGTTAGAGGCAATGGAGTACGAAGAAAGAGAGATACTTAGCTCATTAGGATTAGATTCATTTCTTTTAAATTTGGATGGATTGGAATTGAAAAAGAAACTTCTTTTTCAACCAACATGTACAATCTGTGGGGTTGAATCGGGTTATACGGGAGAGGGTTCAAAGACTGTCTTGCCTTCATTTGCGAAAGCTAAGCTTGATTTTAGACTCGTAGGAGAACAAAACCCAGATAAAGTATTTCAATTATTACGAGAGCATTTAGATCGTAATGGCTTTACAGATATTGAAGCAGTGCAATTGTCTGGATGTCACCCAGCAAAAACAGATCCAAATGATCCACTTGTTCGAACAGTTGTTGATAATGTCAAAGATGTTTACGGACAAGAGCCCGTTGTTTTACGAAATACACCTGGTACAGGGCCGATGTATGATCTTTGTCAAAAATACAACATCCCGGCTATATCATTAGGTGTTGGGAATGAAGATTCTAGAAATCATGCTCCTAATGAAAATATTGCTATCGATGATTATATTCTAGGAATAAAAATGATGAGTAAAATTATCCATGAATTCGCCAATTAAACCGAATGAGGAGTTATAGTATGGATACAAAACAAAGGGCAAATGAAATGAAAGAAGAATTAATAGAATGGCGAAGACATATCCATCAAAACCCTGAATTAGGTTTTGAGGAGGTGGAAACTCAAAAGTTTGTTGAAGAAACACTTAAGCAATTTGGTATTCCTTCAAAACGAGTGGCAAAGACGGGGGTTATTGCGACAATACAAGGGAACTCCGATGGCAAAACAGTAGCTCTTAGGCTGATATGGATGCATTGCCAATACAAGAAGACAATCAACAGTTATCATATCGTTCTAAAAGACCTGGAATCTCACATATGTGTGGTCATGATGCACATACTGCGATGCTTTTAGGTGCAGCAAAACTATTAAAAGAAAATCCTCCTGAACATGGGCATGTAAAATTAGTATTCCAACCAGCTGAAGAAGGATTGTTTGGTGCTAAAGCTATGATAGAAGATGGGGTGTTACAACATCCAAAGGTTGAAGCAATAGCTGGATTGCATGTATACGCTAAAAATGAAGTCGGTACAATTTCAATTACACCAGGGTTAAGTTCAGGTGCAGTTGATGTGTTCACAGCAAAGATTGTTGGAAAAGGTGGTCATGCTGCACATCCCTATTTAGCAACAGACCCTATTACAACTGCCATAGAATCAATCTCAAGCTTACAACATATTATTAGTAGAAAAGTGGATCCTCTTAATTCTGCAGTATTATCAATTACTAGGATCAAGGTGGAACTGCAAATAACGTTATTCCGAATGAAGTAACCTTTGGGGGTACAATTAGAACATTAGAGCCTGAAGTAAGAGATTTAGTAGAGAAAGAATTGAAACGAATCATTGCAGGAGTAACATCTGCTTTTGGTGCATCTTTTGAACTTGATTACCAAAAAGGTTTCCCTTCAGTTTATAACGAACCAAAACTTGTTCCTGTTTTAGAAACAGCGACAGAGAAGATATTAGGTAAAGAGTCTATTCACTATGGAAAACCATCGATGGGTGGTGAAGACTTTTCCTATTACACAAATGAAATACCAGGTATTATGTTTAGACTAGGTGTTGGTAATGAAGAAAAGGGGTTAAATGCCTCTTTGCATTCATCTAATTTTAACATCGATGAAGATGCTTTACCTTTAGGCAGTGCAATACTCAGTCAATGGGCATATGATTACTTATCAAAGTAAAAACCAGAGATAGCGAGAAGCTGCCTCTGGTTTTTATATGAATTACAACGTCTTCTTAATATCCTCTTCAAGCTGTGCGGGCTTGTCCTTAGGTGCGAAACGTTTAACGACGTTCCCTTCTCGGTCAACGAGGAATTTTGTGAAATTCCATTTGATATCTTCACCGAACAATCCTTTTTGTTGTTCTCTTAGGTGCTTAAATAGCGGGTTTGCGTCTTTTCCTTTTACGTTCGTTTTTTTGGAAAAGGGGGAATGTGACTCCGAAATTGAGCTTACAAGCTTCTTCCATCTCTTCGTCTTTTAATGGTTCTTGATTCATAAATTGATTGCTTGGGAAACCGAGGACTCGTAATCCTTGACCTTTATAATTTTGATGCAACTCCTCAAGCCCATCAAATTGATTAGTAAATCCACACTTTGAAGCTGTGTTTACGATGAGTAAAACGTCTCCCTCGTACTCAGACAGCGGGAAGTCTTCTCCATCGGGCTTTTTAACGGTGTAATCAAAGACTGACATGTAGAAATCCTCCTTTTCTCTATCTTATCTGATTGTAAAGGTTGAAACAAAGCAATGCGCTCATACAATGCATTGTCAGAACATAAGAAAAATCATGATACACTAGATATGGAAAAGGGGGAGTATGCGTTGAAGTTGAATCATATCACCTACTCTGTGTCAGATTTGGCTCGTTCTATGGCATTTTTTTGAGAGCGCGCTAGGTGCGAAACGGTTGGTAGAAGGTGAAAAGATGGCGTATTACGATGTTGGTGGTGTTTGGTTTGCGTTAAACGTACAACAAGACATTAGCAGAAATGAAATTGAAGAATCATATACCCATCTTGCGTTTGCCGTAACTGAAGAGGAATTAGAAGAACAGAAGGAACGTTTTCAAAGGCTAGGTCTATCTTATACACATGGTCGCCCAAGAGATAAAGAGCATGAAGGTGACTCGATTTACTTTAGAGATCCTGATGGACATTTATTTGAATTTCATACAGGAAGTTTAGAAGGGCGAATCCAATATTATAAAGATGAAAAGAAGCCGATGACGTTTACGGATTAAGGTCATGACAATTAACGATTATATACTGCTTATTCTTAGTATAGGATTTATTATCGCAGCAATTGATTATGTGTTAGGGAATAAGTTTGGGCTCGGAAATCAATTTCAGCAAGCCTTTGCTATGCTCGGTTCGTTAACGATTGTCATTGTTGGCATGGTTACAATAGCGCCGATTATAGCAAACGGTCTTGCATTTGTTAGTGAACCGTTATACATACATACAGGGATCGATCCAGCGGCAGTCATTAATACGGTATTGGCACTCGACATGGGTGGTTATGCTATGGCAGAAACGTTGTCGTATAGTGATCAAGCCGCGCTATTTTCTTGGGTTTTACTTGGGACGATGTACGGACCTACCCTTTCTTTTACCGTCCCTGTAGCACTCGGTATCATTCGTAAAGATGATGTGAGTTATTTTATTAGAGGAATCTTGTTAGGTATCGTTTGCGCACCGATCGGTTGTTTGTTAGGAGGGTTTGTGGCAGGCTTTCCATTGTCAATGATGCTAATCAATTTAATTCCTGCTATTGGGGCTTCAATAATCATTATCATTGGACTTTTATGGAAGCCGGAAGGAACAGTACAGGTCTTTACATGGTTAGGGCGCATGGTGACAGTGATCGCTGTGATCGGATTAAGTGTGCTAATGATGGACGCCATTTTTCCAGGAGTCGAAGTGTCTGGAATTACGCCGATTGAAGAAAGTATGGCGATTGTCGGACGGATTGTGCTCGTTTTGGCAGGTGCAATCCCGCTCACGTATCTACTGTCAAAAGCATTGCGCAAACCATTACAATCGTTTGGTGAACGAATAGGGATTAATAAGGAGAGCAGCACAGGGCTGCTCGCGTCACTTGCTCATGCGATTCCTGCATTTCACCTTTTTCACGAAATGAACCCGAGAGGAAAAGTGCTCGTGGCTTCATTTGCTGTTGCAGGAGCGTTTGTATTTGGGGGTCACTTAGGCTTTGTTGCTGGAATTGATGCCAACTATGTGAGTGCAATGGTTGTAGGTAAATTGACTGCAGGAGTGTTAGCACTTGTGGTCACGTATTCCGTTACAAAGTCAATGCCTTAAGCTTCCTTAACGAGTTGTTGGTAGCGAGTCTGTACATGGTGCAGCTCGCTTTTTTTGTTTTTCTTGTTGGGTGAGAACTTGTTCAAGTAGTTGATTAACAGTATCTTCCATATCCTCAACTTGTAGTTTTGATTCGTTAATGCGATTGTGAACCGTAAGATCAACGATAAAGCCATCGAAGAAGTAATCTGCAAAAGTAAGGAAGTTACCAATCTCAAACGAATGATCGGTTAATTCTTCAAGGTCCATAAGCTCTTCTTGAAAATGACGAAGTGCAGTTTGAGCCTTGTGAATATCATGACTCGCATCGTCCATACGTTGGTGTTTTAAACCGGTCGCAATCATTCCTCCAAAGAAAATATCGTACGTCGAGTAATTTCGTGCACTCTGAATCGTATTTAATGCATCTTTAATTGCCGACGCTGCCCTTTTGCCTGCCTCGAACACATCGTCTAACTCATTAAGTTCAGCATACAGCTGTGCTTCTCTCAATTCGAAATCACTCAATTGTTGGTGTAGTTCAGGATTGTGTTGAATGATCGATAAACGCTTTTCTTCAAAAACGTGTTCATAATCTTCTTTTGCATGTTCAAGCTGTTGCAAATTACATTTGTATTCGTCTATTTCTTTTTCTAAATCTTCGACGGTTCTTTCGGCTTCTTTATATTTCAGTTGTGTCGATAAGACGGATTGTTGTCGCTCATCAATTTCATCAATCTTTTTTCCTACGACTGTGTAGAATAACGTAGAGAATGATAACCGTTCCAATTGCTCGACTCGTTTCTCTAAGGAATGGAGTTCTTCTAGTAAAGTATTCTTCTTAGCCGTCTCAGTTTGTAAATACTGTTCTGCACGCTTTAAATCTAAGCTCCATTTTTTTATATAGATGTTTGTTGTTTTCCGCCTCTATTAAGGCTTTACGTTGAGTTTCAAACATTTTGGACCCTCCGTTTCGTTATTTCCCGGGCAATTACTTTGCTCCAGAACGTTGCAGCCGTTTTGATTGTGTATGAGCAAAAATCCCAAACAATGTATAAACAATAAATAAAGACAATGGTAAATAAAAATGTAAGGAAAGGGGTGCTAATAAAAAAAATCGTACTAATTGCTACAATCGTAACACTAAAGATCGTATAAAGGTGCGTTTGATAGACCCACATATACGGGAAAAAATGAGCGCCATACATAACGCCAATAGCAAACAACAACTGCATTGGTTGTACTAACGCGAAGTAGATGATCACAGGAATGAAAAACAATTGAATGCCGCTGATAATACCGATGAGCATCGTAAAAGGATTGTTCTTAGGGTATAAATCAACGTGTAAAAACTTTGCTAGTAAAATGCCTAAAGGA
Organism: Geomicrobium sp. JCM 19055; assembly: GCF_000698185.1. Taxonomy (NCBI): domain Bacteria; kingdom Bacillati; phylum Bacillota; class Bacilli; order Caryophanales; genus Geomicrobium; species Geomicrobium sp. JCM 19055. The sequence continues at coordinate 134,012 of NZ_BAXL01000005.1, read as the reverse complement.
AGCACAAATGCTAATGAATAGAGATATACCCATGGAAATGCCGAGTCCGGCAAGAACGTTGTACACAGAGCGACAAAAAGCCAATACGTAGCTCCTGCAAAAAGCATTGGAGAACCTAATCGAGAACGATCGGCTAAATCATCATGGTAATGCAATAAATCGTTCATAGCTTCCTCCTCTTACGTAGATTACGAACATTATCCCATAGCTAGAATTACCTCGACAATATTATCTTCAAACTTGCTTTTAAAAACGATTTGTTTTCATAATGGGGAAAAGAAGGACGGAAAGTAGGGATCAGATGACCACGGTTTTACTTGCTGATGATGATGCAAATTTACGAGGGTTTGTCCGAGAGCATTTGCAGCGTGAAGGGTATCATGTTATTGAAGCAAAAGATGGTGTTGAAGCCCTTGAACAAATGGAAACAACACGAATTCAACTTGCGATTGTTGATCTTATGATGCCAAAAATGTCGGGGTACGAGCTTGTTGAGCAACTACGCGAGCATTATGAAATTCCGATTCTCATGCTCACAGCAAAAGACCAATTACGAGATAAAGAGCGTGGGTTTGCTGTAGGGACTGATGATTATATGACGAAGCCCTTCGAAGTGAAAGAGTTAGCGTTTCGTATGAAAGCATTATTACGTCGTTATCATAAACCGAATGAACAAGAAATAATTGTTGGAGATTTGGCGATTGATCGCAAAAGTTTTGAAGTTCGTTGTGAAGACCGAACCATGTTTTTGCCATTAAAAGAGTTTGAGTTACTTTCTCAACTAGCTAGTTTTCCAGGCCGTACATTCACGAGGGAAATGTTGATTGAGCTTGTTTGGGGGTTTGATTATGAAGGAGACGACCGTACGGTTGATGTACATATCAAGCGATTACGGGAACGTTTTAGCGAAATCAGTAAATTGGTCCACATCAAAACCGTTCGAGGTGTCGGTTATAAGTTGGACGTGCATTCATGAGAAGTTTTTATGTTCGGATGCTCTTAATTACGTTTGCTGTCATGATTCTAAGTAGCCTACTCGCTTTTACTCTAGCAAATGGGTATTACCAGTTCGTATTACAAGAGCAAAATGAAGAAAAAAATTGAACAAACTGCACGAGATGTAGCTCAGTTTCTAACCGATTTGCCTAGTACTTATCACGAAGATTACTTAATTCATGCAGGGGAGTTAGGTTATCAAGTCACACTTTTGCATGAAAACGGTTATTCCAGTCACTATGGTACACCTTACCGAGATGCTTCAATTCCGAGTGATGTCATAGCTGAAGTGTTAGAAGGAACGGTATATCGAGGCATCACAGCTCAAGAGTTTGAGTGGTTTGTGACAGGTTTTTTTTAACAATGTTGCGACGAACACGATCGGGGTTCCAGTTCAGATTGAAGGAGAAAACTATGCCTTATTTATGCGTCCGGATGTTGAACAAAACCTCGGAGAATTCCGTTCATTTTTAGCGATACTTCTCGTATTAACCCTTTTGTTTAGCTTCCTGTTTATTGCGATTGCAGCGAAGCGGATCGTTAAGCCGGTCGTGTCGTTAACTGAGGCTACAAAGCAAATTTCAGAAGGTGAATTTCACGTAGACTTAAACGTAAGAAGGCAAGATGAGATTGGTCAATTAGCGAAGCATTTCAAATCAATGAGTAAAGAATTAGGTCAACTTGATGCGATGCGACAAGAATTTGTCTCAAATGTATCTCATGAAATTCAATCGCCGTTAGCAACAATTTCGGCCACATCTCATGCGTTACAAGCAAACGATATCTCAGACAAAGAGCGAGTCACTTATAGTGAACTTATTGAAAAAGAAAGCTTGCGACTGTCTTCGCTCAGTAAGCAATTGCTCACATTAGCATCTCTCGACCAAGAAACAGACGTCGTAAACAAAGAAACGATCAATTTAGAAGAGCAGATTAAAGGAGTTGTGCGTTCACTCATTTATCAAGCTCAACAAAAGGGTATTTATATTCAGTTAGATACGATGCCGTGTACGGTTACGGGAGATCCTTTGTTGCTTCATCAAGTTTGGGAGAACCTTATATTTAACGCAATAAAATTCACACCTACCGGTGGCACCATTCACATTACGTTCAAAAATCGTCAGGTGTTGATTCAAGACAATGGAGTGGGCATGACCGAGCATCAAATCAAACGCATTTACGAGCGTTTTTATACAGTCGATGAGGCGAGAACAAATGAGCAAAACAGTACGGGATTAGGTTTATCAATCGTTAAAAAGATTGTTGATTTGCATAACGCTGATATTAACGTCACAAGCACAGTTGGAATCGGCACAACATTTACAGTTACGTTTTAATGTTCATTTTCCGTTCATAATCCACCTTTACCGTTTAGTGTAGCGAAAGCAATCCTAAATGTGAGAAGGTGGATGTTTTGTTTTTAGCATTAAAAGAACTGCGATACGAAAAGACTCGGTATGCACTCGTTGCTGGGATTATGTTTCTCATTTCATTTCTAGTTTTATTTGTGTCTGGATTGGCACAAGGGTTGGCGTTTAACAATGCGTCTTCGCTTGAGACGATGAATGTTGATCATTTTGTGCTTGATGAAGAGGCTGAACATCAGCTAACGAGGTCTCTTGTATCTGATGCAGACCAGCAAGTAATTGAAGATGGAGAGATTGATGCCACACCTTTTGGTCTTCATATGACGATGCTCATTCGAGAAGAGGCAAGTAACGTTGATGTTGCGATGATGAGTGTTGATTTAAACTCTCCAATTGCTCCAACGATCATTGAAGGTCAGACACCGAGTGAAGGACAAGCGCTAATTCATGAATCCATTCAAGAGGAAGGCATTGAGATTGGAGATGTTGTTACGGATAACGCCAGCGACATGGAATTCGAAGTGTCGGGTTTTACAGAAGATCAGACATTTAGCCATGCGCCAATTATGCACGTACATGAAGAGGACTGGCGCGAAATGCGTGATGGAGAGTTTATCGTAAGCACAATTGCCATTCACGGAAGTGAAGAAGAAGCGGCACAAGTTGGAGAGCAACTTACCGATAGTGAAGTCATTACATTGGATGAGGCTCTAGCAGGAATACCTGGCTATAGTGCGGAGCAAGGATCCCTTACGATGATGATCGTCTTTTTGTACATCATCGCTGCGTTTGTACTAGCTGCATTTTTCTATGTTATTACGATTCAAAAATTGAATCAATTCGGCATTATGAAGGCGATCGGATCACCAGTCAGCGTGTTGGCAAAATCCTTGCTCGTACAAGTGATGGTTCTTTCAGCTGTCAGTCTAACACTTGCAATCGTTGTAACGTTAGGTGCTGCACAGATTATGCCTGAAGGACTTCCGTTTCAGTTAACAGGTACGATGGTTGCCATTAGTGCAGGATTATTCCTTTTAACAGCGATTGTGGGCTCGTTATTGTCACTGTATAAAGTCGCAAAAGTTGATGCGTTAGAAGCCATTGGAGGTGGGAAATAATGAACGCAAAATTATCATTACAACATGTGCAAAAGACATTTACAGACGGCGACCGAACGTTGACGGTTCTAAAAGACGTTTCTTTCGACATATTTCCCGGGGAATTTGTTGCGATTGTCGGACCGTCCGGTTCAGGTAAAAGCACGATGTTATCCATTGCAGGTGCATTGTTGTCACCATCATCCGGAAAACTTTTACTTGATGGCAAAAACATCGCCGATGCGAGCGAGAAAGAACGGCAACTCATTCGACTCCACCAAATCGGCTTTATTTTTCAATCGTCACATTTGCTTCCGTATTTAACAGTCAAAGACCAACTCATGCTCATGACTCGACTGAGTAAGGAGTCAAAAAAAAGACGCAGAACAACGAGCCGAACGCTTATTAACGGAACTTGGACTTCGCCATCGACTTCACCAATATCCAGAACGCTTATCAGGAGGCGAACGCCAACGAGTCGCGATTGCCCGTGCATGGATGAATGAACCAGACTTAATTCTTGCCGACGAACCAACCGCAAGCCTAGATACAGAACGGGGCCAACACGTCATTGAGCAGCTAGCTCATCAAGTGAAACAACAGAAACGAGCCGCAATCATGGTCACTCACGATGAACGAATGCTCGCGTATTGCGACCGCGTCATCACGTTGGAAGACGGCGCAGTAAGTTAGTTAGCGGGGCGGATAATGTAGCAAGCGAGTGCGTAGGTGTAGCAAGTAAAGGCTGAGTTGTAGCAAGTGAAGGCTGAGTTGTAGCAAGCGGAGGCCATGGTGTAGCAAGCGGGGGCGTAGGTGTAGCAAGCGAAGGCCGAGTTGTAGCAAGCGAGGGCCTGGGTGTAGCAAGCCGAGCCCATGGTGTAGCAAGCAAAGACACCCAGACAGCCTAAACAGAGTTTCCACCATGAATACGGAAGAAAATATCCCTTCTTATGCTCTACCACCGTACGAAAACCGCGGGCCTTCAAAAGGTCCGCGGTTTAGTTTAGGATGCTTGTTCTTCTTCAATTGGTGGGCGTTTGAAGGAGAAGATCGCAAAGCCGAGTGCGATGATGACGAGAATACTACCGGCGATTGGAGCAGCTTGTACGGAAATGCCGTTAACGACGAGTCCGCCGACGCCTGAACCGATTGCGATCCCGAACTGTAGCTGATGTGTTCACACTTTGTTGGATATCAGATGTGCTTGGTGCGGTTTTAATTAGATATCCTTGTTGAGCTGGTGCGATCGACCAGCTTAGCATTCCCCAGATAACAACGGCAATTGTGAAGAGCACGATTGAGAAGGTTGTAAATGGGATGAACGCAAGAACGAAGAAGAACATGATAATGAAAATGATAACGGTGCGTTCGGGTCCGATGCGGTCCGTAACCCAACCACCAATTCCACCACCACTTACTGCAGAAATACCGAAGACGAAAAATGCAACGCTGACCCAAAAGGGCTCGACTTGCATCGTTACGTTTAGAAATTCTGCAAAGTACGCGTAAAACGTGTAGTGTCCGGCTAAAACGAGCAAGGTAACGATGTGTGCTGTTGAGAGCTTTACGTGTCTTAACGAGCGGATTTGTTCTCGTACGGTGCTCACTTGTTCAGGTTTGATAGGATCTAAGAATTTCATAATAACGAGTGCAGCGATGAGTGTCATAAATGCAATGATTAAGAACAGGATTCGCCAGCCGAATGCTTCGCCGATCAATACACCGAGTGGTACTCCGAGGACGAGGCTGAACTAACGCCCATTGTAATAATGCCGATGGCGCGTGATTTATATTCAGGCTTTACAATTTTTGGTGCGATGGTTAGGGAGAGCACAATGATTAATGATGCGCTCATTGCAGTAATCACTCGAAAGAAAACGAGTATGGCATAATTCGGGCTTAGAAATGCCCCAATATTAGCAAAGAAAAAGATCGTTAGGGCAATAAGGTATAAGTATTTTCGTTCATATTTGCTCGTTAATGAGAGTAGAACGGGTCCACTTACGGCAAAGACAAGTGCAAAGATTGTAATTAATTGGCCAGCGGCGCCGACAGAGACGCCGAGGTCTTCGGAGATGATTGGAAGAATACCTCCAATGATTAGTTCGACCATTCCGACGACAAATGCTGAAACTGCTAAAACATAGACTTTGAAGTTCATGATGTTCCACCTTCTTTTTTTGTAAAGAAATCTAACTGCTCCATTCTACTTTAGTTAAATCAAAACAACAAGTTCGCCACACGAAACATAAAAAAAAACAAGCGACTAATTAAAGTCGCTCGTTAAAATATTAGAGAATGACTGCAGCGAGCCAGCCGAAGATCACAAGTGGAATATTAAAGTGTAAAAAGGTCGGTACACATGTATCCCAAATGTGATTGTGCTGACCATCTGCGTTTAGACCGGCACTTGGACCGAGTGTACTATCAGATGCGGGAGCACCTGCGTCACCAATTGCACCTGCAGTACCAATTAAAGCAAGGGTTGCTAATGGACTAAAGCCCATCGCTGCACAAATTGGAACGAACAAGGCGGCGATAATCGGTACAGTTGCAAATGACGACCCAATGCCCATCGTAATGAGCAAGCCAATTAAAATCATAACGATTGCAGCTAGACCTTGACTATCACCCATCCAATTGGTCGAGATAGCAACGATTTGTTCGACATGGCCGGTTTCACGGATGACTTCTGCGAAGCCTGATGCCGCAATCATAACAAAACCGATGAAAGCCATCATTTTCATTCCTTCAGTAAGGAGCTCATCGGACTCTTTAAAGCGCACCGAGCGGCTAAAGACGAGTACAATGAGTCCAGCAACACCAGCAAAGATCATGCTGTCATAGAGAACTTGAATGATGACCGTTGCGATTACAGCGACAACCGCACTAATGAGTGAATACACCGAATAAGTTGATGGTTCTTCATCTTCTTGATGCCCTTCAATTGGGCGGTTTTCGTAGTCTCTAGACTTTCTATAAGAGAAGAACACTGCGACAAGTAAGCCGAGAAACATTCCAATTGTCGGATGAGCATCGCAATAGGCATATCAGACATGTTGGCACTCATACCATTTGCTTCGGTATTTTCAACGACAATACTGTGGAAGATTGCACCGAATCCGAACGGTAGCAACATATAAGGTGCTTTTAATCCAAAGGTCATAATCGTTGCAACAGCGCGACGGTCAATTGCTAATTCATTAAGAACTTGTAAGATTGGCGGAATCAATATAGGAATAAAGGCGATGTGAATAGGTACTAGATTTTGTGACATACATGAAATTGTAAAGATAATTAAAAAGATCAGTGCCTTCGGCAACGCTTTAGAGCGTGACTCACCTTTCTTACCGACAATCTTAATCGAGATATCTACGAGTAAGCGTGGCAACCCAGTTTTAGAAAGAGCAACGGCAAACGCACCGAGAACAGCGTAACTTAATGCAATGTTGGCGCTATCTCCAAGTCCATCCGAAAATGTTGCGATGGTTCCTTCGAATCCTAATCCACCAAGTAGTCCACCGACAAGGGCTGCGATGATGAGGGATATAACGACATGGACGCGCATTAAGCTCAATACAATCATTAGTAAAACGGCAATAACGACAGCATTCATTGAAATCATCCTCTAAAATACTTTAGTTCGATAAATCACTAATACGATAAAATGTATGCTATCATTGCTCCTTCATTTTTGTCAATACAAAAAAAAGCAGCCGAGAAGCTCGGCTGCAACAACTTAAACGGAATAATCACTGTTTTCATTTCGAGTCGTAAGATTTAAGCGTCGGCGTTTATGCTTTTTCATTAAGAAAGTTCCACCAGACACATCTTTTACGTTATGAACGACGATAAAAGCGTGATCATCGACTTCCTCGATGATCTTTTTCAAATAAAAAAAGACGCGGGGTTTGAATGACGATATAAATTACATCACGTGATTGTTTTGTGTACATTCCGTGCCCGGAGAAGACCGTCGCGCTAGCTGACATTTTTTTCGATGACAGCATCTGCGATTTCTTCGGCACGAGGAGAAACGATGTTCACAGCTTTTCTCGTATTAATTCCTTCAAGAATAAAATCTGTCGCTTTTTTTCCGATGAACAAGGCAACAATCGTATACATGGTGAGCAGTGGTCCAATAATAAACATTCCACTCAAAACAATGAGAAGATCCAACACGAAGTTCGTGGCAGTCAAATCCCAGCCGAATCGGTAGTTCAACATTCTTGCAATGATTGAAGTACCACCCATCGTCGAGCTACCACGAAAGATTAAACCGAAGCCAAAGCCAGTAAGTAATCCAGCGAAAATCGCTGCAATCAACGGATCATCAATCGGTTGGCCAAGATTTTCTGTAAAGTAAATGAATAGCGATAATAACGGAATGTTCAGAATTGAAAGCATGACCATTCGTCTTGGTAACAAGCGGTAACCGATCACAAGTAAAATTCCGTTCACAATCAATGTTACGAATGCTGGTGAGAGCTCCACCGCGTAATAAAGCAGTAAAGATAAGCCAGCAACTCCACCTTCTGCCAGTTGATTTGGCATTGAAAGTAAAGTGATGGATAAGGCAAATAAAAACGTTCCAGATGTCATGAGGGCTAAATCTTTAGCGATTCTCACGCAAAACACTTCCTTTCTCTCTCTATTGGAATTGTTGTAGGCGAGATTATCTTAACACTTCCATTGTGACAAATTTCGTACTTTTCCTTAAAATGAAGTGAGAATAACTGGAAAGGTTGTGATGTGTTGAAAGCGGTAGGGTTTTATAAAGGCGCACAATTACAAGATGTTTCGGTCGAGAAGCCACAAGCGACAGGACGTAATCTCGTAGTCCGTGTTCAGGCAGTTTCGGTGAACCCGGTTGATACGAAGCAATTTAAGGCAGGAACTGAAGATGAAAAGCATCCAAGAATTCTTGGGTATGATGCATCTGGAATTGTTGAAGAAGTCGGCGAAGAGGTTACATTGTTTTCGCCCGGCGATCATGTTTATTACGCAGGAGATGTGACCAAAGCTGGGACAAACAGTGAATATCATCTTGTTGATGAGCGAATCGTTGGCAAAAAGCCGGAATCATTGTCTTTTGCTGAAGCTGCGGCGATGCCGCTTACGACAATTACAGCATATGAAGGCCTGTTTGATCGTCTGGATATATCAAAAACTATTGAGGACAATAAAGGAAAGAAAATACTAATTGTAGGTGGTGCAGGAGGTGTCGGTTCCATAGCCATCCAACTCGCCAAAAAAGCGGGCTTGCATGTCGTTACCACAGCCTCTCGTGCGAAAACGTCAGAATGGGTGAAGCATCTTGGTGCAGATGTCGTTATTAATCATCAGCAACCTTTGAATGAACAATTAAAGAAACATGATATAGAGTACGTTTTTTTGTTGTACACATTTAACGACGCATTGGGATGCCATTTGTGAGGTTGTTGCTCCAGAGGGCAGGATTGTGAGCATCGTATCAGAGGAGAAAGTCGACCTGAATCTGTTAAAGACGAAGAGTGTAACGTTTTCTTATGAATTCATGTTCACACGTGCAATGTATGAAACGGAATCGATGATTAAGCAGCATCATCTATTAAATGAGGTAAGCAAGTTCATCGATCAAGGTGAAATTCAACATACGATGACTGAAGTTCATTCTCCACTTACCGCACAAACAGTTGCTAAAGCACATGAGAAACTTCAATCACAATCGATGATCGGTAAGTTAGTTATTGAGGTGAAGAATTGAACAATTATGTTCAATTCTTCATCTTCTTTACTACATAATCTGAATATTCTTCAGGATTGAAATTTGATACTAACGAAGATAAAATAGTTGAAGACGTGTGCCAACATATACCTACACAGAACGTTCACAAGCTTATTTGTAGAATGACGGTTTTTTTATAGAAATCATGGTAAACTAACGAGAGATACTTAGTCGATAGGAAAGAGGGGGAACATGCGGAGTAATGTAAAAGTCAACAAAACAATGGATAAGGCTACACCTGCGACAGCAACTGCCTCTCTATCCATACCACGACAACGTACTTCTAAAGTAATCGCCGAAACCGTAAAGACAGGCATCGTTAAGTCGAACTTAATTGCGATGTTTGCCGGAATGGCGCTAGCGCTTTATGCAAATCAATTAAATCCACTAATTATGATTCCTGAAATTGTACTTGCGACAATTGGTTCAGCTTTTGTCATCGGTGCAGCAGGGACATTTAATAATTTATATGATCGCGATATTGATCGGATTATGGAACGTACGAAGAATCGTCCTACCGTGACAGGGGTCATGTCACTGCGAAACGGATTGATCTTCGGTAGTTCACTTGCAATTTTAGGACTCATATCATTATTTATTGCATCACCGCTTGCAGGATTGTTCGGTTTCTTAGGTCTGTTTTTGTATGTAATTCCATATACGATGTGGACAAAGCGTCGCACCATCTATAACACTGAAATTGGAAGTCTTTCGGGTGCAGTGCCACCGTTAATTGGATGGGCAGCAATTTCAAGTGACATGATGAGCCTGGTGTTTTAGGACTCTTTATCGTGATGTTGTTATGGCAGATGCCGCATTTCTATGCGATTGCGATTCGTAAGCACGATGAGTACAAGGCAGCATCTGTACCGATGTTACCTGTCGTTAAAGGATTAAGAAGAACATATTTGCAAACGAACTTTTACTTAGTGTTGTTGATTGCAGCGAGTTTCTTGTTCTTGCCACTAAGTCTAGGAATTGTTCTCGTAGCCCTTCTTCTAAGTGGAGCATGGCTCGTACTGAGCATTGTGGGCTATCATAAGATGGATGAGCAGAAATGGGCACGTGTGATGTTCATCTATTCGTTAAATCATATGAGTATTTTATTTGCGACAATTATTTTGTATTGCATTGTTGCAACGGTCTTTTAAACGTTCAAAAAAAGATGAATGGTGAACACCATTCATCTTTTTGGCATCTAATGGCGAACTAAACATTGCAACCACACTCCTGGTTCTGCTTCAGAGATGTAGTCGTGAACAAAGCCAAATCGGCGATACAGATCAATGGCAGGTGTGTTGAGGCTACCGGTTTGAACGTGAATTGGTCCTGATTTACTTGTCGTTAAGATGTGATCAACGAGTCGGCTCGCGACACCTTTTCGAAAGTGTGTTGGTACAACACAGAGCCTAGTGATTTGATAATGATCTTCCCGTTTTTCGTAAGCGATAAACCCGAGTAAGTGATCATCATCATAACAACCAATAAATGTTTCTTGGCTCATCATAATCGTATCTATGTTATCGTTCAGATAAGGAATCCCATCAAAACCGATAATTTTGGATTCTTCTTTATACGCAGGGCATTGGACGGAAAGGATGTCTTTTGCAGTTGACGTATTCGTATGATCCAAGCGACAAAGTTGCATGCATGGCCTCCCTATATTGACTCAACTTTAATCATCTTAAAGAGTATTCTAGCATATTTGACTAATGATTATTGCCGGAATCATCAATTAATTCATCTACATCTTATGAAGAAGACATGAGGATTGCGCACGTCCTAAAGAGTTGGTGAGAAATAACAAAATGCTTACGGACAGTTTAATGATATGATAATAGATATGTACTAGACACGAGGAGGAATTTCGTTTGACTCAACCAAACTTGCAAATACAACAAGTGATTGAAGCAGTAGAACAAGTCGTCATCGGGAAGCGGGAAACGATTAAGCTTGCTGTGATTGCGTTCTTGGCGAAAGGGCATGTATTGATTGAGGACGTACCAGGGTAGGGAAAACGATGCTCGTGCGTGCGATTTCTAAAGTAACAAATGCTGAGTTTCGTCGAATTCAGTTCACACCGGATTTATTACCATCTGATGTTACGGGTGTTTCAATATACAATCAAGACAAACAAACTTTTGAATTTCGTGCTGGGCCAATCATGGGCAACATTGTGTTAGCAGACGAGATTAATCGATCGTCACCGAAAACACAATCTGCTCTTTTAGAGGCATTAGAAGAAGGAAAAGTGACGATTGACGGAGAGTCGCACCAACTTCAAGATCCGTTTTTTTGTGATGGCAACGCAAAACCCAATTGAACATGGGGGAACGTACCCTTTGCCTGAGGCGCAGCTGGACCGGTTTCTTTTTCGGATTAAGATGGGCTATCCAACAGAAGCAGATGAGTTGGAGTTGCTTTCAATGACTGAGCACGGTCATCCAATTGATCAAGTGCAACCTGTTATTCACGTGGACGATCTCGTCTCATGCAAAATGAAGTGCCAGCGGTATATGTAGACGGAGCCGTTAAACAGTATATTGTCTCACTCGTTCGAGAAACTCGCCAGCTTGAAGGCGTAGAGCTTGGCGTCAGTCCACGAGGTGCTATCGCTCTTATGCGTGCAAGTCAGGCGCTTGCATATGTTGAAGGTCGAAGCTATGTGTTGCCAGATGATGTGAAATATCTCGCACCTTATGTTCTCGGTCATCGTCTTGTTGTAGATACTGATTTACTTTCTGCGCAATCAGAAGATGCAGAGAAGATTGACCGAGTATTGCGTAAAGTGAGTGTACCTACTGCATCGAAGGATTTTGTACGATGAAACGAAAAGTCGGCTCACTGATTAAGCAGTTGGTGAGAACGCTACTTCTGTTATCAATAATCGTCATCTTGTACAGTTATGCGATGTTTCAAGGAGGATTTATTAGTTGGTTCCTCTTTTATAGTGTAACAACGGTTGTTGTGTTAGGGTTTGTGACTGCGCTTTTTCCACTTCGCTTCATTTCTGTAGATCGGTCTATTCAAAAGCCGTATCTTGAGAATGGCGATCATGCAACGGTAAAAGTTACGATCACAAAGAACGTACCGATTCCGCTTTTTTATCTTGGAGTGTACGATGCACCTCCCAACTCCATTCGCGTTGAAAGTCATCCAGGATCGTTTTTCTTTATGCTTTTTAAAAAAAGAACAAACGTATAGTTATGTGATTCGTGGTGACAAGCGGGGTGTACACACCTTTACAGAAGTGGAGCTCGAGACTGGTGACATGATTGGTCTTATTAAACGAAGACGGATTGTTCGGGTAGACAACGAGATTCGCGTTTATCCAAAGCGCGCAAGCTTGCCAATCGCATTCTCAAGTCTTCGTAAAGCCATTAAATTGCAAAACGAAGGCAATTCGAGTCGTCGTATGACGTTTAATGAAACGCTAGATTTCTCGCACCTACGAGAATATGCACCAGGCGATCGCTTATCAACCATTGATTGGAAAGTAACTGCAAGACGAGGGGAACTAGCGACTAAAGAATTTGATACTGAAGACCCGAAAGGTTTACTGTATTGCTCGATTGCCGCGCGGAGACTGATGAACAGTTCGAGACAGCTGTTGAATGGGCTGCAGGCTTGTGCACCATTCATTTACTGAGAAAGATATTATGAACTTTGCAGCAATCTCATCGACACCACTTGCACTTAACAAGACGTATGAACAAAAACAACTGCGACAAGTGATGAACGTGTTAACGAGTGTCGAGAGAGACGACTTAGATGAGAATGTACAACTGCATCGTTCGTTTTCTTTGTTACGTACGATCGTTTACGTTGCGCCGACAGTGACTGAGAAAACGACTGCAAAACTAAAACAGTTGGCTGCAAGAGGTACAAGCTCATCGTTCTTTACGGAGATGACGGGAATAAGGCAGATCGTGTACTCAGACAATTGGACGTTCATTTGCTTGCGATGCCAATCACTAAGAAGGACAAACGTAGGAGGCGAGCTTCATAATGAGTAGAGATACTTCATTGTTCCGCCACCCCCATTTAGCTGTTTTATATGTATTAGGGTTTTTATTACTGGCTGAGTGGCTATTTCCACTTCCGCAATTTACAGATACAGGTTATGTGCTTGTGTTTCTCATGTTGGCAGGTTTCTTCTTTATTCTAAGTGCGATCCCCATGTCTACGTGGTTGCGCTTGCCACTTGTTGTACTTGCAATTTTAGTAAGCTTAGACGTCATTTTCTTTAACGAAACCTTTATGTCAGTGGCTTGGTGGCAGACGTTTATGAGTGAAGCGGTCTCCCAAGGTAACTTGCTTCTAACAGGTGAATGGCAAACGTTATCGCCAATGTTTCGAACGTTACTCTTTATGATTATGCTCATGCTCATGAGTTTCTTGATTTACTATTGGGTGATTTATGTAAAGAGAATCTTATTCTTTTTCGCTTGTTCAGTCATTTACGTAGCAATCTTAGACACATTTACGATGTATGAAGGTTCATGGGCAATGATTCGACTCGTTGTAATCGGTTTTGTATTGCTGGCTTACCTGAAGTTGTCACGGTTAAGCACGGTTTATGCGAACATATCATGGCGTGATTGGACGCGTTGGTCGATTGGAACGACACTTGTCATCTTTGTAGCAGGTAGTGTTGCCTTCTTCGGACCGAAATTCTCACCACAATGGCCAAATCCTGTACCTTATATTCAAGCAGCAGGTGGGTTTGGAGAAGGATACTCAACTGAAAATCGCAGAATTGGATACGGTGAGCATGATGACAGACTCGGTGGAGGTTTTGAATTAGACGAATCACCTGTCATGTATGCTGAAGTGGAGGACCCTGGTTATTGGCGAGGTGAGGCCAAGCACATTTATACAGGCCATGGTTGGGAGTCAGAACAGCACGGAGAAGCCGTTGAAGAACAAGGCGAGCTTAATTTATACGAAGAACAAACGGACGTAGAAGAGAACGATGCGACACTCCGATATACTCCGTATTTCCAAACGCGAGAGCTTATTTTTGCACAAGGTGAGTTTTTCGAGGCTACGTCTGCAGAGCAACCGCTAAATTATTATGTGGATGCAATTAGTGGGCGTATTGAAATGGGATCAGGCTACGATGAAGAAGTAGGGATGAGCCTGTCTTATCGAGAAGCTGAGTTCTCAATTGAACGAATGCAAGAGGTGCCTTTCCAAGAAGGTGACGCAGGTGATCCTGAAGGAATTGAATTAAGGTACCTACAAACGCCAGAAGAGTTGCCAGAACGTGTTACTGAATTGGCTGCAGAGATCACTGGTGAAGAAACGGATCGTTATCGTGCAGTTCGAGCAGTAGAAGATCATTTGCGTAACGAATACGAGTATGAAACGGAAGATGTCCCCATCCCTGAAGAGGGACAAGATTATGTGGATCAGTTTTTATTTGAGAGTCAAATTGGGTATTGCGATAACTTCTCTACAGCAATGGTCGTCATGCTCCGAAGTCAAGACATTCCTGCTCGCTGGGTGAAAGGCTTCACACCTGGTGAGGAAGTTGAAGACGGTACGTATCAAGTTACAAACGCTAACGCCCATTCATGGGTTGAAGTCTATTTCCCAGAAGTTGGCTGGGTGCCATTTGAGCCTACACCAGGATTTAACAATGAAGCGAACCATGCTTATACAGACTTAGAGCTTTCAGATTCACCTGATTTAGATGATCGTGATGTTCCAGATCCTTTAGAGGATGAACAGCTCGATGAAGGTGATACTAATGAGGAAGAAGAAAGTGCAGCAGCGGGCAGTTCAGACGCTGAGGGAGGGCTATCGCCTGTTTTGATTGGAACGGTCAGTGTAATGCTTTTAGGTGGGATTATCGTTTTCTTCTTGCGAGAGCGTATTATCATCAACTGGATGAAGCGTAAACACCAAGACATTCAAAGCACTGAGCAGTTCCAACGAGCGTATCTATCACTCCTGTGGTTACTCAAATTTACTGGATTTAAGCGTAATAAATACGAGACATTATCAGAATATGCGAATCGGATCGATCAACGGTTGGATAATGAGAATTTCACGCGACTAACTCGTCAGTATGAAGATTTGTATTATGGAAAAGAGCGTTCGTCCATTACAGATGGAACGAACGAGCAATATCACCAACTGTTGCGGGATGTTCACAGTCGGATCGCGAGATAACATTGACCACTACCAAGGTTATTGATAAAATTATGTTCGTATTTTATAAGCGAAACGTCTATCTTTTAGACACGAGACAATGTCTTGATCATAAACTCACGAGGTGCAATGATGAATAAGGAAATAAACGAAACGATTGCAGTGCTCGATTTCGGTGGGCAATACAATCAATTGATTACGCGACGTATTCGCGATTTAGGTGTTTACAGTGAACTGTATCCTAATACAGTTACAGCGGAAGAGTTAAAGCAACTCGATTTAAAAGGGATCATCTTCTCAGGTGGACCGAACAGCGCGTACGTGGAAGGCGCTCCGAGTTGTGACCCTGAGATTTATGAATTAGGAGTTCCAATTCTTGGAATTTGTTACGGAATGCAGTTAATGACGCATGATTTTGGTGGGAAGGTTGAAGCTGCTAACCACCGTGAATACGGAAAAGCGACAATGACAGTACAAAATCGTGACGTAAAGATTCATAAAGGATTACCAGAAGAGCAACTCGTTTGGATGAGTCACGGTGACAAAATCGTTGCACCGCCAGAAGGCTTTACCGTTGATGCAACGAGTCCATCTTGCCCAGTAGCTGCAATGAGTAACGTTGACAAGAACCTTTACGGTGTACAGTATCACCCAGAAGTTCGTCACACAGAACACGGCAATGCATTGCTCAAAAACTTCGTCTATGAAGTATGTAACGCAAGTGGCGAGTGGTCGATGGAGAACTTCATCGATATGGAAGTTGAGAAAATCAAACAAGCAGTAGGCGACAAGAAAGTGCTTTGTGCACTAAGTGGTGGGTTGATTCTTCCGTTACTGCGATGCTCGTTCACCGTGCCATAGGTGATCAACTAACGTGTATGTTTATTGATCACGGTCTTCTTCGTAAGAACGAAGGCGATATGGTTATGCAAATGTTCGAAGGGAAATTCGATATTAAAGTTGTACGCATTGACGCAGCAGATCGCTTCCTCGGAAAATTAAGTGGTGTCAGCGATCCTGAACAAAAGCGTAAAATTATCGGAAATGAGTTTATTTACCTGTTTGAAGAAGAAGCGGACAAGCTAGAGAACATGGACTTCTTAGCACAGGGTACGCTATACACCGACGTGATTGAAAGTGGTACGGCAACTGCAGAGACGATTAAATCACACCACAATGTTGGTGGTCTTCCAGAAGAGATGCGCCTCGACTTGATTGAACCATTAAACACACTCTTCAAAGATGAAGTTCGCGCGCTCGGTAAAGAGCTCGGCTTGCCAGAGAACTTCGTTTGGCGTCAGCCATTCCCAGGACCAGGTCTTGGAATTCGTGTACTTGGAGAAATTACAGAAGAAAAGCTTGAGATTGTACGTGAATCGGATGCAGTTCTTCATGAAGTCTTAAAAGCACACGGTTTAGATAAAGAGATTTGGCAATTCTTCACAGCACTTCCGGATATGAGAAGTGTAGGTGTTATGGGTGACTCTAGAACGTACGATTACACAGTAGGCGTTCGTGCAGTTACGTCCATTGATGGCATGACTTCAGACTGGGCAAGAATCCCGCACCATGTTCTTGAAGAAATTTCAGTTAGAATCGTGAACGAAGTACCAAATGTCAATCGCGTTGTTTACGATATTACGAGTAAGCCACCTGCGACGATTGAGTGGGAATAACGTATAATGGAGATGCCTAAAGAGATTTAGGCATCTCTTTTTTGATGAGGGGGGAAGGTACATGTACACAATTAAGCGACTCGATCAACTCGATAAGTCTTATAAACAACAAGCAGCGAGCGTATTGATTCAATCGTTTAAAGAAGATTTTGCAATCTTTAATAAAGATGAGCGTTCACTTTCAATAGATATTGCCGATAGTTTTAGAAGCGATCACGTTTACGTTGCGATGAGTGATGAAGAAGTTATTGGGCTCGCGGCTTTCTCAACGAAGCATCGCTATTCGCAAGTGAGTACACTGATCCGATCGGTTCGAGCTTTCGGTTTTTTTGAAAGGATATTTGTTCGCGAAAGCGATTAAAACAAAGCCAGTGCCGATCGAAAGCGGTCAATGTTACATTGAAGACGTCGCAACCTCCCCGAGTCATCGTAAAAAGGGCGTTGCTCATGCGGTTATTACTCACCTCATGCAACATGAACCTTACTCTGAGTTTATTTTAGAAGTGTATCAAATAAACAAAGGTGCAATTTCTGTATACGAATCATTAGGGTTTGAGACGTACAGTATGGGCAAAGAGAAGCTATGGTTTATTAATTTAAGTGAAAATCAACGCAAACAATACATGAAACGAAGCGTTCGAGCAAATTCTTTGTAAGAAGGCAACAAATCAATTATCGTAAATGATTAAGGGGGATTTAACATGAATATTGAAGTATGGTCGGACATTGCTTGTCCATTTTGTTATATTGGAAAAAGAAAATTCGAGATGGGTTTAGATCAATTTTCGGATAAAGAGAACGTCAAGGTGACGTACAAAAGCTTCCAACTCCAACCGGATGCAGACGTACACACGACAGAGACGTTAAATGAGCAACTTGAGAAGAAATTCGGGCAAGGACCAGAACAAGTTGTTGCAATGCAACAACAAGTCGTCCAACAAGCGAATGATGTTAACCTTGATTATCATATGGACGATGTAAAACCGACGAACACAGAATCCGCTCACCGCCTCATTCATTACGCTAAAGAACACGGCAAAATGGCTGAGATGAAAGAAGAGTTGCTAAAAGCGTACTTTATCGAAGGGAAGCACGTCGGTGAACACGAACAATTAGCCGCTCTTGCAGAACGAGTGGGACTAAATAAAGAAACCGCATTGGCGATTCTTGAAAGCGGTGCGTACAAAGAAGCCGTACAACAAGACATCCAAGAGGGCGCTCAACTAGGTGTACAAGGCGTTCCGTTCTTTGTCTTCAACGTAAGTATGCCGTATCAGGTGCCCAACCTCCTGAAGCATTTCTTGAGGTACTAAACAAAGTACGCGATGAAGAAAAAGATCAAGGCCTTAAGGTGATGAATCAAGGCGATGCGTGCACGGATGAATCTTGCTAATTAATTGAACCTCAGCGATGGGGTTCTTTTTTTTATTTGTGATGAGGACTTAAATACGAACGAATGGTAAAATAGTCATTTTAATGTTCGTATTTTACTTGACTTCAATGATATAGGCTGATAGTATAATTATAGACAAAATCATCAATGATACCTCATATAACAACAAGGATATGGCTTGTAAGTCTCTACCAAGACACCGTAAATGTCTTGACTATGATCGGTATACTTTTGACTTCTTTACTCTTACAAAAGTGATCGGTCGTCTTGCTTTTAGGCAGCGACTTTTTTTTATTTTGAGGAAATCAGAACTTACAATCAGGGGGCAAAGAGGTTGAAGAATTACTTTGAATTTGAGAAGCACAACACATCGTATAAAAAGGAAACGCTAGCTGGTTTCACGACGTTTCTTGCTATGGCGTACATTTTAGCGGTTAACCCACTGATTCTTGGTGACGCGGGTATGGATGCGAACGCAGTCTTTGTTGCAACGGCCATTGCTGCAGCGATCGGTTCACTCGTTATGGGGGTTTGGGGGAAATACCCAATTGCACTAGCACCAGGTATGGGTCTGAATGCATTCTTCGCTTATACTGTCGTTTTAGGTATGGGGATTGATTGGCAAATTGCTTTGTTCGGAGTTTTTCTTTCTGGTATTATTTTTCTAATTATTACGTTGTTCAAAATCCGTGAAGTCATTATTAATGCAATCCCAGCAGAGATGAAGTATGCAGCGGGTGCTGGTATCGGTTTGTTTATCGCTTTTATCGGGATGCAAAATGCTGAAATTATCGTTCCAGATCCAGCGACACTCGTTAGTCTTGGAGACTTTAGAAATCCTTATACGTTCTTAGCCGTGTTTGGTGTGATTGTGACTGCCTGTTTAATGGTACTTAACGTTAAGGGCGGAGTATTCTTCGGTATGGTGATTACAGCGGTTGCGGGGATGCTTTTCGGTCTTATTTCACCTCCTTCTGGTATTATTAGTTCAATTCCAAGCTTAGCACCAACGTTTGGAGCCGCGTTTACTCATTTAGGTGAAGTTCAGTGGACGACAGAAATGATCTTGCAACTTTCAATTGTAGTACTTACGTTTTTATTCATTGATTTCTTTGATACAGCAGGAACGCTTTATGCGGTTGCAAATCAAGCGGGCTTTATTAAAGATAATAAATTACCGAACGCCGGGCGTGCATTACTCTCTGATGCATCAGCTACGTCGGTCGGTGCGATTCTCGGTACGTCAACAACGACGGCCTATGTCGAATCATCTGCTGGTGTTGCAGCGGGCGGACGAACTGGATTTACGGCGATTGTAACGGCAGGGTTTTTCCTGATATCATTGTTCTTCTCACCGTTGCTTGAAGTTGTAACGTCACACGTTACGGCAGCTGCTTTGATTATCGTAGGTGTGTTAATGGCATCCGCCTTACGCCTTATTGAATGGGATCGAATTGAAATTGCCATTCCAGCATTTCTTGTTGTGGTCGGTATGCCACTTGCCTACAGTATCGCGAGTGGGATTGCACTTGGTTCATGTTCTACCCAATCACAATGATTCTTGCAGGGAAAGGGAAAGAAGTTCATCCGATTATGTACTTCCTCTTCTTCGTCTTTGCTGGATATTTGTTCTTCTTATAACTCTAAACGTCGACAAGCGATCATCAATCGCTTGTCTTTTTTTTATGAGTAAATCGATGCCAACTCGGACAAAATAGTGCCAGTTACATAGAGGAAGGAACGAAGAACGAATGAAACGAGTTGCACGACAGTTTGCTTTGCTGGTGATAGCCATCGTGTTCGTAACAACAGTTACGGATCATGTAAAAGCAGAAAATGTAGGTCCATTTACATCAACGTTAACGAATAGTGAAGGAGAACGAATTGGTCTTGCCTACTTTGAGCCTGACGATGAAGGCGTTCGGGTTCATTTTAGTGTTTCGGGTCTAGAGCCGAACAGAACGTATGAATTTAATTTCCATGAGCATGCAACATGTGAAACACCGCTGTTTACGAGTGCAGGTGATGTATTCAATCCTACAGCCGAAAAACAAAACGTTGCAGGAGAGTTGCCGAGTATTCGAACAGACAACAACGGACGCTACAGTGATTCTTTGGTCGCTGAGCATGCCAGTTTAGATACGATGGATCTCACAAATCCGGCACTTGAGGAAGGATCTTCGCTCGTTTTACAAGCCGGGGGCGAACGGATTGCATGTGGCATAGTGCAATATTGAAGTTAACACGAAAAACTGCCGAATTGGAGGTGTTCCAATCGGCAGTTTTTTTGTAATTTAAGCAACAGGTGTTCCGTTTAATACGGGTTGGTCAGGAGTGAGCAAGACGACGTCTCCTTTTTCAGGAACTGCGCCAATGACGAGAACTTCTGACTTAAAGCCTGCAACTTTCCGAGGTGGAAAATTAACAACGGCAGTTACTTGCTGACCAATCATTTGTTCAGATTCATACCGAGCAGTAATTTGTGCGCTTGATTGCTTAACGCCAATTTCTTCTCCGAAATCAATGGTCATTGCAATTGCTGGGACTTTCGCTTTTGCGAGCGGCTCAGCAGTAAGAACTGTACCGACGCGAATATCTAATTTCAAAAAATCTTCAATGGTAGCCATAGGTGTTCAATGTCTCCTCTTTTGTTTTTTTCCTTAGTGTACCGAAACTTCTAACTCTGGTTCAATGAGTGACCAATTCTGATCGTTCACTAAGCTCCAATTCTCTGGATCAGACGGGCGAATCCACCAGCCTTTTCCGTTAGAGCCACTCGTTACATATCGAAAACGGACGAGAATTTCTTCTTCTGTTAAATGTTCAATTGAGGCTTGTGCTTCAACCCAATGATTTTTCGTTGAGCCAATCCAAGAATGGTGCATTGTTTTTGTATAGTCATCCATGGCGATCGTTACAGGCAGTGGTTTCCATGTGTCACCATCATCGGTCGAAAAATCTACGAAGCCTTGATCACGTGCGATATCATTAAGAATATCAAAGGAAGTATCAAAGACTAGACGGTCTGTTTCGTGAGTGTCAAATTCGAAAACGAGTTCACTACTCACATTGCTTGTCATACCTGAGTACCAAGTGTGACCTTCAAGTGGATGGCTGTATGGAATGGAACGTATGAATTGCTGAACAAGGTCGTGGCGCACGCCATTAATGGAACCTTCGTCTCTAGTAGGATGTACACGATTCGTTAAGAAAATAACAAACGAGTCAGTCAGAGGATCAAGGACAAATGAAGTACCCGTGAATCCGGTATGACCAACGGTCGATGGTGAAGAAAGACCAGCCATAAACCAGCCACGGTTTACATTCCAACCTAAGCTTTGACCGAGATGCGATTCTGTTGTGATTTGATCTTCCATCATTAACTGCACGGATTCAGGTTGCAGCACTTGTGCATCACCATAACTACCACCATTAATCATCGTTTGTAAAAAGATTGCAAGATCATAGGCAGTACTAAAGAGACCAGCGTGACCTGCAACGCCTTGTAAGGCAGCTGCTTTCTCATCATGAACATCTCCCAAACGAGTCCGCGATCAGGCTGTATTCAGTCGGAGCAATGGTATGTAGCTCTCTATTCGGATTAAACATCGTATCAGTCATGCCAAGAGGAACTGTAATCCATTCTTCAACATACGAATCGAGCGATTGCTCACTCACAACTTCCACGATTTTACCGAGAATCATCATACCAACATCGCTATAAATCATTTGTGCTCCGGGTGTATAAACCGTCTCCAAAGACAATATGGCGCCCCACATTTCTTCTTGCTCATCATAGTCGGCTAATGAAATTGAGGCTGGAAGACCAGAAGTATGAGTAAGCAGTTGCTCGATTGTAATCGTATTTTTATCTGGATGCGTAGAAAACTCTGGAAGGTAATCAATGACGAGATCATCAATGGAGAGGCGATTTGTCTCATGGAGTTGCATAATGGCAGTTGCTGTAAATGTTTTCGTTAACGAAGCAAGATCAAACAACGTTTCGTTCGTCATTGCAATCGCTTCTTCACTAGTAAGTGGCTCACCGTTTGCATCGTACTTGTACGAATCCCCAACCGATTCGTGGAATACAATATCTCCGTCCTTAGCAATGAGTGTGACAGCACCGGGGTACAGTTTGTCTTGAAGACCGGAGGTCATCACATCTTCAGCTTTCTTTAGTTCGTCATCGTTAAGGTTCAATTCTTCAGGAAGTGCATAGCGAAGTTGTGTCGTCTCTAGCCGGTCTGCCCAATCAAAATCATACGAAAAGTACAACGTGTCGTGCCGATGAAGAAAGTAATTGGTTAACGTACGTAATTGTTCGTAACTCGTTTCATTAAGTCGACTTTGATCACGGTATTCAGCAAGTGACTGTTGAAATTCAAGCATGTACGAATGAAGCTTTTCGTCGGTCGGATCTTTAAGGAAAAAAACGCATGACGGTGAGCTCTCTTTGCAGGTCGCTCGCTAGCCGACGATCGGTAAGGAGACCTTGTCGTTCAAGACGTGAGATGGCTAACTGGATGTCGCCAAGCGTCACGGACGGATGTTCTGTCAGCGCTGCATCAGTCGCTTCTGTTTCGGCATGAACAAGATCAGTGGAGAACATGACGGGTGAAAAGATGAGAGCAATGGCTAATGTTAGTTGCAATATAGATTTCATAGCACACCCCTTGAAGTTAGAATAATGAAACTATTCATATCATCTCTATTGCCTACGAAAAGGTCAAGCTAATGATAAGAAATAATAACAGGGAAATGGAATGAGCTACTCAGAACAACAATAAAAAACGTACCTTCACATTGGGTTGTAAAGATACGTTAGTAACAGGTTTATGGTGGAGCTGGAGGGATTCGAACCCTCGACCTCTTGTCTGCCAGACAAGCGTTCTCCCCCTGAACTACAGCCCCAAAAATGATAACAACAATTAAAAATATACCAGTTAACTTTCGCGATCGTCAAGGAATTTTCGAGTTTTTTTGACAAATTCAGTTGCTCAGTAAATAGAATATGGAGAAACCTATTAAAAGAGAAAAAGCACAATCATGTTGATTGTGCCATCAAGTGTATTTAGTTATTGTTCGATGCTTAGTCTTCCTTCAGCAACTTCACGAAATTCTTGTCCCTCTTGATCAATGGCTTTAATTTCTATTTCTGCGCCGTCGACTTGCAGATTATTTGTTGCAGTCCAATAGCCTTCATAGTACCCATCTTCAACTTCACGCATCATGATTTCTGTCGGTGCAGCAGCTCTCGTAAAAAGCGGGATTCGAATAGCAAAAGAAGCGTCAAGTCCTGGTTCTCCTTCAAACGATACACGCACTGATTCACCAGCTTGAAGCGTTTGATCTTCCGTTGGTTGAATGTTTCGAATTACAGATTCGTCTTGCTCGGGTTGTTCTAGAACCGGAGCTTCACGGTAATTCGTGTCTTGTTCATAGCTATAAGCCATCGCCAGCAGTTCTTGCTCGCTCCACATTTCCCCAAAGAACGCAAGTGAGAATGGAGAGCCACTTTCATAATTGCCAGCTGGAACGGTTACAAGTGGTAGACCACTCATATTAATCTCAGGAACCGTTGTTGCGGAGTGATCACCTCCATGAAGGTTTGGGATCTCTTCCGACATTTGTGGATAAACAAATCCATCAAGGTCATGCTCTTCAATCACTTGGTCCACAATGTGAAGGTAGGCGGTACGTGCTTTCGTAAAGTCGACTTGTTCTGGAATGTCGTATGGATTCTGTAAATCTTCTTCAAAGTCAACCCCGCGATTACCAAAGTGCGCGAGCGGTCCACCTTTAGCCCACGGTACTTCTTCAGCTTGTTCAAAAAGCTCGGCAATCGATGGAAGATCGCCACTCGGATTTAATCGATCCAAATACGCTTGGAAATCACTAACTAACGCTTCGTAGCCGATGTTACCATATTGTTCCGCCACACCAATAAATTCTGAACCTGCAAACGGATCCTCAACGACTTCAGCTCCGAGAGCCTCTAGCTCTTCAATTGAACGTTCATAGAGTTCTTCAGTTTCCTCAGAAAGTTCCTCATCACGCCATCCTTCACCATACAATCCAATTCGTTTTCCTTCTAACGAACCTTCAGAAAGACTATCGGTGTAGCCATCCGCTGGGATGTTACCGATTGCTGCGATGGTTTTTGGATCTTGCACGGTGTAACCAGCTGTCACATCAAGCATAATCGCTGCATCTTCAACCGATCTTGAATGCGGACCAAGTACGTCACGTGTATTTGCCGCAAGAGGTGTTGTACCTGTGTTTGGCACGAGTCCAAATGAAGGTTTAACACTTACTAGAGATTGAGCAGCTGCTGGATTTTGGATAGAACACCGGTTTCTTCAGCAACCCCTAAGACAGCGAAGTTTCCAGAAATGGCTGTTGCCGTTCCGCTACTACTACCGCCTGGTGCGAGCGCGCGATCCACGGCATTATACGTATCACCGGCCCAACTCGTATCTGCTCGAGTGCCAGACGTACTGAACGCAGGGATGTTTGTTTTTCCGACAATAATTGCACCTTCTGCTCGTAAATCTTGTACGATCGGTGCATCTAGCTCAGGGACAATTGAAATTGATGAATCAGGTCCAAATCCTTCCCATCCGAAAGTCGACTGAAACCCTTCTACATCAACCGCTTCTTTAATGACAACAGGTATGCCTTCAAGTGCACCCGCTTCACCGTTTTGAATTCGTTCATCTGAAGCTTTAGCATCTTCGATGGCTTGGTCGTTTAGAAATGTAAACGCATTATAGTGGTCTTCATAACGTTCAATTCGTTCTAAGTAGCTCTCTGTTACTTGTTCGGCGGTGTATGTCCCGTCTTCATATGCTTCTTGTAAATCTGAGACGGTAACTTCTAGTAATTCAAATTCCTCTTCTGCCGCTGCTGGTGTTACTGAAGCGATGGATAATGCAAGAGCTGAAACCGATAGAAATGCCGCTCTTTTAACATTCAAGTAAGTGTGTGCTCGCATATCGTCGTCACTCTCCTCATTTTTATCTCTCCTATTCTTTGTATCAAATGAGTCTAAGAGAAGACGACTAGTTTGTTAGATTATCTAACCTCGACTAAGAGCGCTGAGGATATGCCCAATGCCCGTGTCGAACGTGCAGAGGAGATAGTGTTGTAAATCAAGATCGACCTGACTTCTGTGTAGAAGTTGGTTTAAATGGAATAGGAAGGAGTTCGGGGGAAGATGATCTAAATCTAATTCAAAAATAATGTGTACAGTCTACTGATCATCTTTCGTTTGCTACTAAAAGATAAGGGTAATCATAAGCAATGATGGTCGCTTTCTTTTGCGGTGAATGCTCGTTATGGCTTCGCGCTACAAATGGTGCTAAAATGATAATGTACTGGAGGCTGTTGGATGCTAAATAATACGAATGTAATCATTGAAGCACTTAATTATACTCGTGCAGGGGTATTAATTACGGATCCAAGTTTGGAAGATAACCCGATTGTTTATGCGAACCAAGGGTTTGTAGATATGACGGGGTATACAAAAGAAGATATTATCGGAAAGAACTGCCGATTTCTGCAAGGTGAAGAAACGAACCGCTCAGAAGTATCGCGGTTACGAGAAGGTATAAAAAAAATAAAACATCGGTTTTTGTTGAATTCGTCAATTACAAAAAAAGATGGCACGAAGTTTTGGAATAGCCTGTCGGTCGATTCGCTTTATATGGAAGATGAGGACAAGCATTATTTCGTTGGGGTACAACGCGATGTGACAGAGCGTAAAGAAATTGAACTAAACTATGAAAAATCACTTGAAGAAGTGAAATCATTGGCGTTTCCTATTGTGCCTTTACTAGATGGCATTGCGGTATTGCCACTTATTGGGGAGATGAGTGAAGAGCGCTTTCAAGCAATCTTCCGAGATGCTTCTGCCTATGTTGGTGAAACGAAAGTGGAAACATTCATTCTTGATGTATCGGGCTTAACGAAGTTACGCAACTATGAGATGGAAGGGATTTTGAAGTTGAAATCGGTTCTATCTTTACTTGGTACAGAAATGCAATTAAGTGGTGTGTCTACTGATATGGCTATTCAAGCCGTCAATCTTACAGACATTAAAAACCACAACATTAAAACGGCAACGTCCGTAAAGCACATTCTCGAGCGGTTGCTAAAACATTAATTCAAAAAGCGCGGAGGTCATTCGTGCTTTTTTTACATGAATGTTCCAACACATACTGGTACAATAACATTTGGACAAGGAAAAGGAGAATTACATATGTTGAAAAAATGGTTAGCAGTAGGATTTGTAGCAACTCTACTCGTCGGTTGCGCAACGGATGAGGAAGCACCGGAAGAGCAAGAACTAGAACCTGTTGAAGAAGCGGAAGATGAAGCAACGACTGATGATGAAACAGCATCGGATGCAACAGAGGAAACGTTCGAAGCGACGATCATTTTAACCGAAGATGGTGAAGAAGTGATTGAAGAAAGTACGGTAGAGTTTTCTGAGGGAGATAACCTCATGGAAGTTATGGATGAATATTTTGAGCTATCGACAGATGCGGATCAAACGTTCATTGAAGGGATTAACGGGTATGATTCAAATGAGGCTGACGGCTACTTTTGGACGTACACAGTAAACGAAGAAGAGATTTTTGAAGGTGCTGCAGATTACGAATTAGAACCTGAAGATGAAGTTCACTTTGACTTTGCAGAGTGGTAGGAAGAAGGAAAAGCGCGGGCGATCCGCGCTTTTTTTTAGTTCACTAAAGCAGTGGGGGTCAGTCCCCCGCTGCTTTAATAGGTTAAAGAGATAGACATAATACTGTTACGAATGTACGGTGCTGAACCATTACCGAATGATAACAAATCTTCATCACAGTAACGCGATGGGGGACTGTCCCCGGACGTTTGGCGACCTGTTCTGTACTCTTTGCAACGACGGCGTTTTAGAGTCACGGTAAGCGTGTATAGATAGGCAACACGAAGACGTGTACACAGACAGGAGGACGTAACACATGAAAAAAATACGTAGCGATGCTTGGAATCTCACTTTTACTCACGGCTTGTACGACAACAAATGATGAAGCAACATCAGATGAAGAAATGACCAATGATGACGAACAGGTTGAACCAGAAGCTAATATACAAGAAGAGACTGAACAAGTAACAGAAACTGAAATAGATACTGAAGGGGAAGGCGGCTTCCTCTGGAAGGTTGAGGAAGGAGAGACAACGGTCTATTTGCAAGGTACGATCCATGCAGGAATAGAAGAGATTTATCCATTAAATGAGGAGTTGGAAGCGGCATTTGATGAGGCTGACGTATTACTACCAGAGATTGACTGGCCTCGAATGGACCCGACAGGTGGTTTAAGTGAAGAAGAGATGATGGATTTAATTACATTTGATGATGATAGAGTATTGTCAGATGTCCTGGATGAAGAGACTTACGAAACTCTTTTAGACGTAATGGCTTCTGAGGGAATGCAAGAAGATATGATTGAACAAATTGAACCTTGGTACTTTGTGATGGGGCTTGAAGATGTTGAGACCGGTGAAATCTCATTAGATCAAGGGGTTGACTATCATTATCTAGAGCGAGGCTATGAGGAAGGCAAAGAGATTCGTGAGCTAGAGGGGCAAATTATTAGCTACAAGCAATGGAAGGGCAGTCATATGAACTACAAGTTGAACAATTAGAGTATTTGCTCAATCAAGATCGTCATGTAGAAGATGAGATAGATGAAGTCGAATTTTTCAACATGTATATGCATGGTGACGAAGAAGCAATGATCGGCGTATGGGAAGATGCCTCATATGGCGATGAATATGACCGAACAAATTTGTTTGATCGTAACGAACGAAATGCAACGATCATTGACGAAATTCTTCAAGAAGACGACGGACAAACCTACTTGGCGCTCATTGGTACGTTTCATTATGTCATCGAACCTGGAGTACAACATTTTCTAGAAGAAAAAGGCTACAGCGTTGAGCGAATAAATTAACGTTTTGTGCACAACTAAGTTACTTGGTTGTGCATTTTTTTGTTGCTTGGATCCATTTACGTACACCGACGAACGTAGAGATTTTTATTATTGTCATATTCTGAAAATTTGGTATGGTTTTTATGACGTGTGAAATTGAAGTAGATGTTAGGGGGAATCGTATGAGGATGCGCATTCACACGAAAATTATGCTGTTAATTGTTAGTCTCGTTTCAAGTGTGGCGATAATTATAGCAAGCATTTTTGCCTACTTAGAGACGAGAGATATTTACGAGACCCTTGGGGATAAGGCGTTAAGTACGGCTGTGCATATCGCAAATTCGGAAACCGTTATTGCGGCGTACACCGATGACAATCCTTCACTCGTCTTGCAAGCATATGCCGAACGATTTAGAGAAGAAACAGGAGCAGAGTTTGTCGTTATTGGTAATGATAAAGGAATTCGTTTAGCTCACCCTGATTATTGGAAAATAGGGCAAGCAATGGTTGGAGGAGATAATGATCCGGCGTTAAAAGAAGGCGAGTCTTACATTTCGCGAGCAGAAGGAACGAGGGAGAATCGTTACGAGGAAAAACTGCGGTTCGTTCTGAAGATGGAGAAGTCATCGGCGTTGTTTCAGTTGGTTTTTTTTGATTCAAGACGTTCATGCAGCGATTTGGCAGAGAATTGGATTGTTAGGGATTATCACGCTTGTCATCGTTAGCGTCGCAGCAATTGGAAGTTTGCAATTGTCTCGTAGTATACGAAAAGATATGTACGGATTAGAACCGTTCCAAATTGCGGGAATGTACGATGAAAGGCAAGCAACGCTTGCGGCGATCCGAGAAGGTGTGATCGCTGTCGATGCGGATGCGCTCATTACAACGCTCAATGATTCAGCCAAAAAGCTATTAGGGATTAGCGGGGATGTTATCGGAAAACCGATCGACAAGATTATTGAAGGGACGCAAATCCAGAAGGTATTAAGCGAAAAAAAAGCAGAATATAACCGTGAGCTAACGATGAGAGGACGTGTGTACATTGTTAATCGTGAACCGATTATGAGAAATGAACATGTCCGAGGTGCAGTATGCACATTTCGAGATAAAACAGAGATGATTGAAATGGCAAACACTCTTTCAGATATTAAAAAATATTCTGATGATCTTAGGGCGCAAAATCATGAATTCACGAATAAATTGTATGCTATCTCTGGGTACTTGCACTTAGGTTTTTATGAGAAGGCTGAACGGTACATTGAAGAAGAGACAACGCGTCATGATGAACAAGGACAAGTTCTTACAACCTCGATTAAGGATGCAACGGTTCAAGCGATCTTAATGGGGAAAGCAGGAAGAGCATCCGAATTAAAAGTAACGCTTCGTGTTGATCCGACAAGTCATTTAGACACTTTACCAAATCACATGGGCTCATCTCAAATCATTTCAATCCTTGGGAATGTTATCGATAATGCTCTAGAAGCAGCTCTAGTGAACGAAGTACCGCAAGTATCTGTTTTTATTACAGACATTGGTGATGATGTTGTATTTGAAGTTAGTGATAACGGTGCTGGCTTACCTACTGACTTCTTGGATGTTACGAAACGTGGATTCTCCACGAAAGGTCGTTCAAGGGGGTTTGGACTTTCGATCGTCGAGGAATTAGTGTCGCACTTTGAAGGATGGTTTGAGCATCACTCATTGCCAGAAGGTGGAAGTTTGTTTTCAATTTATTTACCTAAAACGTTAAGGGGGGAGAGCGATGATTGACGTTCTGATTTGTGAAGATGATTTTCGTATTGCCGATATCCATAAATCGCTAATTGAACAATATGCTGAACTGAATTGTATAGGGAAAACGAATTCAATTATAGATACAAAAAGGATGTTAGAGGAGAATAAGGTTGATTTATTGTTATTAGATATTTATTTGCCTGATGATATTGCAGTGAAGAGGCTCGGAGAATTCAGAGTATTGCGACCTAATTTGGATGTGATTGTTGTCTCTGCTTCAAATCATGATGAGCACATCAAAAAGTCATTGCGATATGGTGTTTATGACTACATTTTAAAAACCGATTCTTTAAAGCGCTTAAAGTCTTCATTATCGAGTTATATTAAATACTTTCAGACGATAGAAGAACAGCAAACGTTCAATCAAGATACGATTGATCACCTCATTTATAAGCAACAGCAATATGAACCGATAAAAGTGCTTCCGAAAGGAATTGATGGAATTACACTAGATTTAGTACGGCACCAATTAATGACTCATCAGGATGGCCTCACAGCAGAAGAATTAAGTGAACATCTAGGTGCATCTAGAACGACAGCGAGGCGTTACCTTGAATACTTAATTCGCTTAAAACACGCGAAAGTTATGCCGATTTACGGAATTGTGGGTCGACCTGAACGGCGTTATTTTTCTTTATAAACGGACCGCTATGAACAATATGAATTTAATATCGTTTATGCTACTTATGAATCTTAGAATGTAAACGGTTACATTCTAAGATTTTTCTTTTAGTATCTGTTAGTAACTAAAGGAGGGGTAGCATGAAGAAATTAGTTTCAGTAAGTGCAAGCTCGTTTTTAACGTTGGTAATGCTGTCTGCTTGTTCAGATAATGGGTCGGAAGAAGCAGCGTCATCGGATCAAGGGGAATGGTCACCGACGAACAACCTTGAATTTGTCGCACCTGCAGGTGCGGGTGGAGGTTGGGATACAACTGCAAGAATGGCCGCCCAAGCATTTGAGGAAGCAGACATTGTTGATGTTGGGATAGGGGTTATCAATCGAGAGGGTGGTGGAGGAGCTGTTGGTTGGTCATACATCGCTAATCAGGCTGGTGATCCTCACTATTTGTTTGCCGCATCACCACCATTACTCTTAATTCCACTAAATGGCCAATCTGAATACAGTTATGAAGATTTTACGCCAATTGCTAACGTCATTGCTGATTTTGGAGCATTTGCAGTACGAGACGATGCACCGTGGCAAGATTTAAATGAGTTGTTTGAAGACATGCAAGATGAATCGAGTTCAATTACAGTTGTTGGAGAATCCGCACCTGGAAGTATGGACCATGTTCAATTTGTCAATATCGCAAAAGCTGCTGGAGTGGACCCGGGTAGCATTACGTATGTTTCGGCTCAAGATGGTAGTGCAATGACGAATTTATTAAATGGAAGTGTAGACGTTTATTCTACAGGTGTGACAGAAACGATCGAACAAGTACGTGCAGGTGAAGTTCGAGTGCTTGCAGTAACAGCAGAAGAGCGTCTTGAAGGAGACACAGTGGAAGATTATCCAACAGCTATTGAGCAAGGAATAGATGAGGTATTTGTTAACTGGCGTGGATTTTTCGGTCCACCGGACATGACTGAAGCTGAAGTTGAGTATTACGTAAATGCGTTTACTGAATTAAATGAGTCGGAAGAATGGGATGCCGTAAGAGAACGGTATTCATGGGATGAATACTTTATGGTCGGCGAGGAATATAAGCAATTTCTAGAGGAACAAAATGAAGAGATGAGACTGCTTTTAGAAGAGCTCGATCTATACGGAGAGAGTGAGTAACACATGGCGTTAACCGTTCATCGTGGCATTTCTATTGTTCTTATTATTATCGCCATTTTTTTTATTTGTATCTAGCTTTTCAATTGCCTAGCTTTATGAATACGGTCATTGACGCAGATACAATACCGAAGATTACTGGGTTTCTACTCATCATTCTTTCTGTTCTCTATTTCTTTATGCCTGTGAAAGAAACGGAAGTAGAAAAAGAAAAACGCACTGAAGCAAAAAAATGATTGGCGTTACATTCTCGGTATGTTCATCATGACGTTTTTATACATTACGCTTTTAGAGGTTAGTGGATTTTTAGTAACTTCTATCGTATTTATTTTCGTTTGCACTCGTATGCTCGGATACAAAAAAATGGAAGACGAATAGTATTGTTTCAGTTCTTGTGCCACTTTTCTTGTATTTAAGCTTTACGTTTTTACTAAATGTTCGATTGCCAACCGGATTCATGCCATTTTAGGGAGGGTACTTAGAGATGATTGATTTTAGCGGAATATTAAGTGGCCTTCAAATGGCAATCAGTTTAGAAGGAATACTTTTTGTGTTTATTGGCGTCTTTGTTGGAACATTTATTGGACTTATGCCAGGGTTAGGTCCAATTAGTGCCATTGCCATCATGATTCCGATGACATACAACATGGACCCAACCATTGCCCTTGTCATGATGGCCGGTGTTTATTACGGAGCGATCTTCGGTGGGTCGACGTCGTCGATTCTCCTAAATGCTCCGGGAGTAGCTGGGACAGTAGCCACATCTTTTGATGGATATCCTATGGCACAACAAGGGAAAGCTGGTAAAGCACTTGCTATTGCAGCGATTGCGGCATTTATTGGGGGAACAGTAAGTGTTGTATTCCTCATGTTATTTGCGCCTGTTTTATCAAGTGTAGCGATTCAGTTTGGTCCACCGGAATACTTTGCGCTCATGTTACTTGGACTGACTGCGATTGCAAGCTTATCTTCAGGGTCAACGATTAAAGCTCTCATGTCTGCGTTACTCGGAATTATGGTCGTAACCATCGGAATTGATGCGCAAACGGGTACGGTTCGATTTACGTTTGGAAGTGCTAATTTATTGGAGGGCATCGATTTCTTAGTGATTGCATTAGGGATCTTTGCGCTCGCTGAGGTGTGTGCGTTAATTATTAACCGTCAGAAGACGACATTTAACGCGAAGACGATTGGAAGTCTGAAAATAACGAAAGAGGACTTTAAAGAAATGGTCGGACCGATGAGTCGTCAATCTGTTTTAGGTTTTATCATCGGTGTTTTACCTGGTGCTGGTGCAACAATTGCTTCGTTTATCGGTTATACGACTGAAAAGCGATTCGCAAAAAATCCCGATGAATTTGGTAAAGGTTCGATTAAAGGATTAACAGCTCCAGAAACCGCGAATAATGCAGCAACGAGTGGTGCGTTCGTGCCTTTACTTAGTCTCGGTATCCCAGGTTCGGGAACGACTGCGGTCATGTTAGGGGCTTTACTCGTATTGAATGTACAGCCAGGTCCATTACTCATGACAGAGAATCCCACGCTTTTCTGGGGTGTCATTATGAGTATGTACATCGGAAATATTTTCTTATTAATTCTGAACTTACCCCTTATCCCGTACATTTCAAAGATCTTAGCGATCCCAAGACCGATGTTGATCTCATTGGTTGTTGTGTTCTGTATCATTGGGGTATATTCAATTAGTTTTAGCATCTTTGATTTATACGTGTTGCTGGCTTTTGGGGTGATTGGCTATTTAATGAGAATGTTCCAATTCCCCGCAGCGCCGTTTATTCTTGCGTTTATCCTAGGTGGAATGCTCGAGCAATCATTCCGTCAAGCAATGACAATTTCAGGTAACGATGTCTCGATCTTTATCTCAAATCCATTGTCAGCACGTTACTTGCTTTGGCTGCAATCTCATTCTTGTTCCCTCTATGGCAAAGTTATCGGAATAAGAAGAAGAACAATCAAACACTGTCTATGTAAGAGTAAATAGACAAAGTCATCTCTTGCTCATTCAGTGTTGCGTGTGAAATTACACCATGTAGTTCAAATGCGTCTGTCGTGTCTGAGACGTCTATAGGAGTTCGTTAGCCTGAAGAGCCCATTTATTCGTTGTTAGTACTTAGACAGTATATGTCAGTTTCTTAGCAACTCGAGACCTTCTTGTAATTAGAAAAATACTTTATTTGTGACCAATGCTTAAGCTTTTGTTGACCTTCTGTTGAGACTAGTCAAGTAATCTAGCGATAACAACTAATTTGTATCGCTTGGAGGTCATTGCATTGAATACAACAAAACATTACCACATCCTCGCTCATCCTTTTGCGTTAGATTTAGTAAATGCATCTGAAAATGAGGCTAATGAGAAAGAACAACGAACGTACACGACGTTTTTAACGTCAATTGGATATGTAGTAGGGATTGTAAATGTGCACGTTGAATCAGTTCCATTACATGAAGAAAACGGTGAGGTATCAATGGTGATGAATGAGGAAGCCTATTCTTTGTCTTCATACATTGAGGCAATTCAATCAATCGCTCACCCAGGTAAAAAAAAGAAGACATTGCGATCTATTTATCAGATGTGAGCATCTACTCAAACCTACAAGTGGAACATCCTCATCAGTCCACGCATCTTACACTCTATACAGATCAAATTATTGGAGTCATACCTGGCGATTTTAAGCAGTGAAATTTTATTTAAGCACGTAAAAAGAGCAGATTCCATTCTGCTTTTTTTTTAGTTTGTCATAAAAGTATTTTGTGGTATGGTTTGTTTTGCATCTAGAATATTGAATGGGATACACGATGAATTGAAACCCTAAACGTAATTCCTGATAGATCGAAAAGGAGGAGACCACAGTGAATAAACAAGAACTTAAGCAACTCGTAGAAAATCACGGACTATACATTCTGGAAGAATCGGTTCAAATGAATGAATCAGGTGTTGATTTTCAAGTTGCGCATGCGAAAGATACTGGTGGAGAGCCGTGGATTATTCGCATTCCTCGTAGAAAGGAGTCTATGAGAAATGCAAAAGTGGAAAAGCAAGCACTTGATGTGTTGGAGCGCACGGTGAATTTCCAAGTACCAACGTGGTCCATTTTTTCTGAAGAAGTTATTGCATACAAGCAATTAAAAGGGTCTCCTGCGGCTACAATTGACCTTGAACAGCTCGGTTACAAGTGGAGCTTTGATGAGAAAAATGTGCCGAAAGAATATATCCAGTCACTTGGATCGGTGATGGCAAACTTACACACTGTTGAACCGAAGGAATTTAAAGGCATTCCGATGGAAATCTTAACTGCCCAAGATTTGAAGACGTCAATGAAGCAGCGTATGGAGCGAGTGAAAGAAAGTTATGAAATTCACCCCGATTTATGGGAGCGGTGGCAGGTATGGTTAGGAAAAGATTTCTGGCCATCATTTGTCGGAGTAAAGCATGGCGATTTGCATCCTGCTCACATTCTCCTGAATGACGATCATCGCGTAACTGGACTCATTGATTGGACAGAAATTGGGATTGGTGATAGTTCCGTAGATTTTATGTCTCATCTGTTGCTATTTGGTGATGAAGGACTAAAGAAATTAATTGATGCGTATGACAATGCTGGGGGAAGAACCTGGTCTGGGATGGAAGATCACATTAAAGAACTGTTATCAACGAGTGCCATTACCGTTGCTGAATATGCACAAGTGTCAGGATTACAAGAAATGCATGAAACAGCAAAAAGTATGCTCTCTCAGCGGGGAGATAGTTAAACTGTTTTACTTATTGAATTGATGGTTATTCGTCGTTTCTACAAATTCCGTCGTACGCATGACCGATTGATTGTGAATGAAACTTCTTTTCATGCTTGTTCGTATACAATAAAAGCAGATTACGAAACGTGTTAAGAGGAGGGTGCTGATCAATGTTTCGCTTTATTCGTCGACGTAAACAATTGAAAAAGATTAAGAAAGTGAAAGAAGGAGACGGTCATTTATTAAAGCCGTATCGATTCTGGCACATCCTTACACGTTCCGTTTTTTATTTGAAGTTAAAAAAATGAGCAAGATGAAAAATTAATCTATGCCATTAATTACAGTTATTGGGCGGATGATTATGAGGTTGATCTCTATCGGAATGGCAAGCACGTGGCTTCATCCAAATTGCCAGCAACATTTCCTGTCTATGGCGGTGTCATTGAGATGGCAATTGGTTCATATGGGTTCAGTCGCGCTCATTATGTTCCGGATCATGGAGAATCCGATCCGTTGCTTCCAGATCGACAGTCCGTTAGAGGGCTTCGTCTTAGATTTCATAAACGTTTCAAGAAAATAAGCACTGTTATCGGAATTATCGCTGCACTTACGTTACTCGCTTCTGTGTTTCTTAGCCTCCCGCAGTTAATCGAATACCTATCACAAATCCCTTGGGTTGAAGAGAATATCGGAACTTTTGTTTCACCAGTTTCTTTACCGGGTTGGGCAAACGTAACAATCATTACTGCAGGAATTTTGGCTGCAACTGAAAGGGCGCTTATGTTACGAAGTCATTGGTTAATAGATATGGAAACAAGTTATTGGGATCATTAACAAAAAAAGGATACCAAATGGGTCCTAAGCTGTTAAGAAACATAGAAGTACTAGATAGGTACTAAAGCAGATAACGTAGGTTATGTGAGGTTGTCGCAACAGTGGTTGCCATACTATCAACACATCATCGCGTATATGTTGGGATTTTGCTTCTGGAAATTAAGCAAAATGATGAAAATCTCTGCAGACACGAGCTGGGCTGTGCAATCTTCAAACTATGAAAGAAAGCGTTGGTTCACGAAACCAACGCTTTCTTTTCTATTCCTCTTTATATGCACTAAAACGTAGTCTTACGTAATCGGCGTACCATTGTTCACCGTCACGTAATGCAGGTTCTGCAAATTGAATCGTTCGCTCGAGCACTTCTTCACGTACTTCAGCATCAAGAGGCTGTAGCAATGGATCGGCGAAGTTCTGCATCCATGTCTTTAGCCCTTCCGCGCCACCTTGTAGTGGAGTTGGACGTTTGAAGTATGTAGCATTTTCTACGATAAAGCCGTGTTTTTCGAGCAACGTCGTGTATTCACCAAGACTTGGGAAATACCATGGGAAAATCGCAGGCATCGGTTCTTGACCGATCTCTACAAAGGCCATATTTACAGCAGCAATGATCGTTGCGATGTTATCGTTTGCACCCATTTCACCGACAAATCGTCCACCTGGTTTTAGTGATTTTGAGACCGCTTTCAACACGGGTTCAGGTTCAGTCATCCAATGAAGTGCAGCGTTAGAGAAGACAGCGTCTACTCGCTCATCAACTTTAAAGTCTTTCGCATCAATAACTTCGAACGAGAGTTCAGGAAACTTTCCTCGTGCGGTTTTAATCATCGATTCAGAAGAATCAATGCCATGAACGGTTGCCCCTGACTTCGCAATTCGAGCAGCCAATTCCCCAGTTCCACATCCTAAATCAACGATGTGATCCCCTTGTTTTGGTGCGAGCCAATCATCAAGCAAGCTTTTGCCATATTGTGAGACATAAGATGCCGTATCATCGTAAAGGGAAGGATCCCATTCTTTTGCAGTCATGAGTAGTAAACTCCTTTCTTTAATTCTTAAGTATATGGAAAAAAAGTCGAAAAGCCAATAGGAATGGTACAATGAAATCCGACAAAATGTTACAACTTGGAGGTATTCATGGCAGAAACACTCATTCCTTTAGACGTTGAGCATGCGAAAAGCATCATTCAACTCTCTCAGGCAGTCGGTTGGTCTTTTGATTTGGCTGATGCAAAAACGCTTCTATCAGCCGGTCATGCATTTGGTGTCATCGATGACAAAAACGAGTTAATTGCTACGGCGACAGCGATTCATTATGATCGTAGGCTTGCATCATTAGGTATGGTCATCGTCCACCCGAACCATCAGAAAAAGAGTCTAGGTAAACGGGTAACGAAGGCATGCCTACAATCGTTACAAACCAATCAATCAATGATTTGTGTGGCAACCGAAGCGGGATTTCCACTATACAAAAAGCTAGGCTTTGAACCTTTGCATACGGTACATAAGTATACGACGAATCAAGTTATGGCGCCAAAAGAGCGAATTTTTCGTCCCTTCAAAAAAGAAGATATAAAACCGATAATAGAACTTGATGCAAAAGCAACGGGCTCAAACCGTAGCGATTTTCTAAAGAAACGTTTTAAGCAGGCCGAAAAAGTATTGGTGAAGTATGATGCTAACGGTCAAATCATTGCTTACGGTGTAGCAATTCAAGGGGAGCATATGCGCGTAATCGGTCCCATTGTTGCCAAAACACAACAAGACTTCTGCATGCTCGTGCAAGAGCTTGCAGTGGATGCAAAAACGCCGATTCGAATCGATGTGCCGACCGACCGTTACCACGATGAACTAGTAACGATTGGTTTTACAATCGACGCGACACCATGGATGATGGGATATGGTCGTAGTGATTCACCGTACGAAGAAAACTATCATTATGCATTAGCCGCTCAAGCTTACGGGTAATAAATCACGCGTCCACCTCATAGAGTCTAGTAATAGTATAGAGGAGGGCGATTGAGTGAAGCGTGAGAATTCGTTCTTTCAATGGTTACTTTGCATGGCACTAGCAGTGGCGCTTCTATATATGCCAGTTCAGCTTTTGCGACGGCGCAAAAAGAGGCCATGCTAGAGACGAATATCCAAGAAGAAACGCAGTGGCAGACATTTCAATATCAATATTTGGGTAAAGGACAATTATATCGAAATGGGAATCACTCATTCTATCTAGCGAACAACTATGCAGGTTACTACTTAATCAGTGTGCAACAAGATGGGCATACGATTGAACGGGTAACCCCAATTGGTGCAGACCGTTCTATGATTGAACGAGAAGTTGAGCGATACAACATTTCCCAATGAGAGCTTACGGTTTATTTTTGAAATAAATTTCTGTATGATAATATAGATTGGCTATTTTTATAGAAAGGAGGGGTATGTGATGAAAAGAGATAAAGCAGTTGTTGTTTTTAGTGGTGGACAAGATAGCACGACGTGTTTGTTTTGGGCACTAGAACGATTTGAAACGGTCTATGCCGTCACATTCTCTTATGGGCAACGTCATAGTCAAGAAGTTGAGGTGGCCAAATCAATCGCAAATGATGTTGGTGTTGAGCATCATGTGCTAGATATGGATTTACTCAATCAACTTGCGCCTAACGCACTTACGCGTTCAGATATTGAAGTAACAGACGGAGGCGAAGGTGAGCTTCCTAGTACGTTTGTTCCTGGCAGAAACCTGCTCTTTTTGACGTTCGCAACGATTTTCGGTCAGCAACGAGGTGCGTTCGACATTATCACAGGTGTGTGTGAGACTGACTACAGTGGGTATCCAGATTGCCGTGATGGTTTTGTGAAATCACTAAACGTAACGCTCAATCTTGCGATTGACAACACCTTCGTTATTCATACTCCTCTCATGTGGCTGGATAAAGAAGCAACATGGAAGTTAGCAGATGATCTTGGAAAGTTGGATTACGTACGTGAACGCACGTTAACGTGCTACCACGGCGTTCAAGGCGATGGCTGCGGCGAATGTCCAGCATGTGAGTTACGAATGCAAGGATTACAAAAGTACCTCGATCATAAGGGTAGGGATGACTAATGCTCCAACAATTTTACCCACAAGTACACCATGACTATCGGTATGAACTCAACAAGGACATGCATTTTGCTGCTGCGCATTTTATTGATGATGAGCGAGCAGGTGTATGTAAAGAAATGCACGGTCATACGTATTTCGTGAACATTACCGTCGCAGGTGATGACCTTGATGATACGGGCTTTTTAATTAACTTTAAATCACTAAAAAAACAAGTGCATGGTCGTTTTGATCATACACTCTTAAATACACATCCAGAGTTTCCAGAAGGGATTCCAACGACTGAAGTCGTTGCGAAAGTGATCTGGGAGCTTGTTGATGAATTGTTATCACAAGAAAAGCATCGTCCTTATTGTTTACAAGTAATCGTTCGTGAAACGCCTACGAGCTATGCGATCTACAGGCCAAAGCGAGGCGAACATCGATGAAAATACCAGTACTTGAAGTATTTGGACCAACGGTTCAAGGCGAAGGCATGGTTGCAGGTCAAAAGACGATGTTCGTACGTACGGGAGGCTGTGATTACAGTTGTGCATGGTGTGATTCGGCATTTACGTGGGACGGAAGCCAAAAGGCGGATGCTCTGACACCAGAAACAATTGTGGCAAAGTTGCAAGAGATCGGTGGCGATCGCTTTAATCACGTAACCATCTCAGGTGGAAATCCTGCTCTTCATAAAGGGATTGGTGAACTCGTTCAGCTACTGAAAGCGCAAGACATTGGCACTGCGGTTGAAACACAAGGTAGTTTTTGGCAAGAATGGTTACGAGAGATTGACGATGTTACGATTTCCCCAAAGCCCCCGAGCAGTAAGATGATTACGGATTGGGAGAAACTCGATTATTTTTGTGAACAGCTTCAAACAAGACCATCGGGTAGTCAGTCGTTAAAAGTCGTTATTTTCAATGAAGGCGACTTGGCTTACGCGAAAAAAGTGCATGCACGTTATCCGAATATGGCATTCTATTTGCAAGTCGGCAATGACGACTTAGAAGAAGGAGCACCTACTCGTTTGCGTGATCACCTTTTGGAGCGCTATGAATGGCTTGTTGATACAGTTATGGAAGACAAAGAACTAAACAACGTCCGTGTTTTACCTCAAATTCATACGTTGATTTGGGGCAACAAGCAAGGCGTCTAAAGAAAGGAATTTGATTGATGGTTGGTAGAGGAAAAGAAGACTTACCAGAGATTACGCAGCTTGGTAATCAAGGTACGAAGTATTCGTTTGAATACGACCCAGGGGTTTTAGAGACATTTGAGAACAATCACCCAACGAGAGACTATTTCGTTAAATTCAATACCCCTGAATTTACAACACTATGTCCAATTACTGGACAACCGGATTTTGCAACGGTGTACATTAGCTACATTCCGGATGTGAAAATGGTAGAAAGTAAATCACTTAAACTTTATCTATTTAGCTTCCGTAACCACGGTGATTTTCATGAAGATGCGATGAATATTATCGTAAATGACCTCGTGGAATTAATGGATCCTCGATACATTGAAGTGTGGGGTAAGTTTACACCTCGTGGCGGAATTTCGATTGACCCGTACGTAAATTACGGTAAGCCAGGGACGAAATACGAAAAATGGCAGAGCAACGACTGCTCTACCATGACATGTATCCAGAAACGATTACAAATCGTTAAAAAAAACCGCTAAACAGCGGTTTTTTATTTGCGATTTTCGATACCAATTAATTCACTAACCGTCACAAATTCATACCCCTGAGATTGCAACTCTGGAATGATCGTTTGTAATGCTTCTGGTGAATTCACCGTCAAATCAGGCTGTCGACGCATCATGCAATAAGATGATACTGCCAGCTGTTGTGTCAGCGATGACTCGTTCACTGACTTCATCAGCAGGAATCTCTTGCCAATCATTGGGGTCCACATCCCACCCAATCGCCACGTTGTTCATCTCTCCGAGCCGTACAACGTCTTCTTCTGAAATACTACCAAATGGTGGACGGAAGAGACGTGGTCGAAAACCGACGATATTCTCAATGACAGCATCTGCTTGATTAATTTCCTGTTCCATCTCATCAACAGTAAGGTCAGCGAGATTTGGATGGGAATAAGTATGATTGGCAATATCATGCCCTTCATCAACGATGCGTCTTACATAATCAGGGTTTGCTTCTGCTCGTTGCCCGAGTACGAAGAACGTTGCAGGTACATCAAATTCTTCTAATGCGTTCAGCACCGTGTCCGTGAACCGAGGATCAGTCCATCATCAAATGTAAGTGCGATCTGGTTTGATGCATCATTTCCTCGAACGAATACAAGTTCAGGATATTGATCAGCAAGTCCTGGCAACGAACCGACTTGTCTTGCGTCCATTGAATCAACAAATACCGAAAGAGCAATGAGTAATGTACAAAGAATACTAAGTGTAAATCGTTTCATCACGAGTATCATCCTTTCTTTTCCTTTCATAGTGTCACCGTGCAATGAAATTTCATACGAGAAAAAAAGTAGAGAAATAAGGCTAGTGTAAGTTTTGTCTTACATGTCTTTCAGAACATTGACTGTTTTTCTGAAAATAATGCTTGCATTAGCAAATAACCCATAGTAAAGTAACACTATCAACTACATATAGAATCTTATGAAGAGAGGTAGAGGGACTGGCCCTATGACACCTCAGCAACCCCACGTCAGTGGAAGGTGCTAATTCCATCAGAACGATTGTTCTGAGAGATAAGAACGGATACTACTCTCTTTTCTCTTAGAAAAGGGAGTTTTTTGTTCTTGTGAATTTCATATATTCTAATAACAACTAGAAGGTGGATGAACATGGATAAGAGTAAAGTGAAATTCGGATTGTTTGCGTCAGTTGCGGTCGTATTAGCCGCGTGTTCTTCAGAGCCAACAGATGAACTTAGCAATTCTGGCTCTAGTAATGAAGGTGAATCAGCAGGAGGAGACGAGCTTATTGTTGCCGTAGCCAATGATGCGATTAGTCTTGATCCTCATGGTTCAAATGATACTGCTTCAACACATATTCGAACGAATATTTATGATAAGCTCGTTAATCACGATGAGAACATCGAATTACAACCTGAGCTTGCTGAAAGTTTTGAACAGATTGATGATTTGACATGGGAATTCGTATTACGTGAAGATGTGACGTTTACCGATGGTGAACCATTTAATGCTGAAGCTGTAAAAATTAATCTAGAGCGTGTGATTGACCCTGAAGTTGCTTCACCAAAAGCATTTATGTACGACATGATTGATGAAATTGAAGTCGTTG
Source organism: Geomicrobium sp. JCM 19055 (assembly GCF_000698185.1). Taxonomy (NCBI): domain Bacteria; kingdom Bacillati; phylum Bacillota; class Bacilli; order Caryophanales; genus Geomicrobium; species Geomicrobium sp. JCM 19055. The sequence continues at coordinate 91,053 of NZ_BAXL01000005.1, read as the reverse complement.
ATGAGTATACAGTTCATGTGACAACCGAGTATCCCTTTGCACCGTTTGCGATGAACCTCACTCATGACGGTGGAGGAATGATTAGTCCAAAGGCGATTGAAGAACACGATAATGGTGAACGCAACTTAGAGCTTGAACCAGTTGGGACTGGAAGCTTTCAGTTAGATGAATGGAACCAAGGTGAATCGGTGCGTCTCGTTCGCAACGATGAGTATTGGGGAGAGCTTCCTGAGATTGAAGCATCCACATACAAGATTGTTCCAGACCAGTCCACTCGAATTGCGATGTTAAACAATGATGAAGCACACGTCATTGACGAAATTGAGCCTGTCAATACATCACAAATTGAAACGATGGACCATGCTGATGTCGAGACGGTTGAAAGTACAAGATTGAACTTTATTATCTTAAATAATGATGTGGAACCGTTTGATCAAGTTGAAGTTCGCCAAGCGATTGCAAAAGCTGTTGATACAGAAACGATTGTAGAAGGTATTTATGAAGGATATGGTCGTGCGGCTGATGGCCCGGTTCCTCCTGGTGTCTTCGGTCATACGGAAGATTTAGATAAAAATGATTATGATCTTGAAGAAGCTCAAGAACTGCTTGCATCTGCAGGATATGAAGACGGGTTTAGTACGACGCTTTACGTGCGTGACAACGACCAAATCAACATTCAAACTGCGGAATACATTCAAGATCAACTTGGACAAATTGGAATTGATATTTCTATTGAACAGCGTGAGTGGAGTGCGCTTTTAAGTGCAATGGGTGAGGGAGAACACGAAATGGCGATTGCGGGTTGGACGACTGTGACTGGGGACGCTGACAATGCAACATACTCGGTTTTCCATTCTGATAACAAAGGTGCGAATGGGAACCGTTCGTTTTTGATCACGAAGAAGCAGATCGTCTGTTAGATGAGGCGCGAGAAGAAAGTGATCCTGAAGTGCGTGAACAATATTATGCTGAATTTCAACAAATCGTCTTAGATGAGTCACCGTTAGTGTTTATTGCCAATGATCCATTCCGTGTTGGTGTTCATGAGAATGTGGAAGGATTCATTCCATTGCCAATTGGTGTATTTGATATAAGTCAAGTTCGTCTTCAAACAGATCAATATTAAGATCATGCGAAGAACAAGGAGATCGTGTCCTTGTTCTTTTTTTATTGCTAAATCTGGCGAAAGTTTGGGGGAATGTGTGAATCGTGTTGGATAAAGGGGGGTTGTTATCAGAATGATGACACGGAGATTTCAAAAGGATTTCGCAAATGTGGTAAAGCCTATAGCATCTTCAAAAAACGTCAGAAAGGGTAGGCGATTTAAATTTCAGTTGCTATGATGTACTCAGCTAACAAGGAAAGCCAAGCCGTTAGCAATAACGATCCTCATAATATAGGAGTGTTAAACAATGAATAAGAAACTTCTTTACGGAGCTCTATCAGCAATTTTTTTCAGTAGGACTACTAGCAGCGTGCGGTGAAGAAGCACCAGAAGAAGATCCGGGCATGGACACTGAGGCTCCTGCTGAACCAGCACCTGGTGAAGAAGAGGATGGTCTTGAAGATGGTGGGCTAGAAGATGATGGACTTGAAGACGACGGTCTTGAAGATGAAGATCCATTAGGTGAAGAAGACGAAGATCCACTTGGTGAAGAAGATGAAGACCCACTTGGTGAAGACGACGAAGATGGCGACTTATAATAAATAGCGGACTCTACTGTCCAAAACAAGAAGCGCAAGGAAAATCATCCTAGATTTTCCTTGCGTTTTTTTATGTATCAAGTACTTACTTGTTAATTAATTCCATAAATTTAAAGGTTATAAGACATATTGTACAAAGCACGAAGCATCGTTGAGGATTGCTGACAATGGGGATGAGGAAGTCCTCTTATTACACAGAATGATCGGTTTAATGGTAATACCGCCTTAGATGAGGTTTGTGGAATGGAGATGATCGTGATAACTTTTATGAATGACTTTAGTTGCATAACAACAGGAGGGGTTTAACGAATGAAAAAATTCGCAATGATGAGTGCATTTCTAAGCACTGCTGTCATACTTACTGCTTGTGGAAATGGAAGTGAGGACGAAGAATCAACGGCAAGTCTCGGTGAGCAAGTAGAATATGAAATTATCGGGATCGATCCCGGTTCTGTCATGATGGATACGACAGAAGAAGCACTTGTTCATTATGGCTTGGATGACTGGACGCTTACGAGCAGTTCTGAAGGTGCGATGGTTGCAGCACTTGATACCGCTTACCAGAATGAGGATCCTATTATTATTACGGCTTGGCAACCTCATTGGAAGTTTAATGCGTATGAATTAAAATTTCTTGAAGATCCAGAAGGTGTAGTAACGGTAGAAAATGACGTTCATACCCTAGTGCGTAATGGGTTAGAAGACGACCTTCCTGATGTTTTTCAGTTTTTAGATCAGTTTCAATTTGAATTGGATGAACAACAAGAAGTAATGGCATTGATGGACATAGAAGAGATGAGTGCATACGATGCTGCTCGTGAATGGCTTGAAGACCACCCAGAACGAGTTGAAGAATGGACAGACGGTGTTGGAGAAGGTGACGGAGAGGAAGTTCGATTTGTACTCGAAGCTTGGTCTGATGCACAAGCAGCAACGAACATGGCAGCTGTTATGCTCGAAGACCTTGGTTATACTCCGCATTTAAATGAAGTAGCGGTTAATATGATGTATGCAGGATTAGCTACAAACTCAGCAGACGCACTTCTTGCTTCATGGATGCCAAACCAAACGCCACTATTTGAAGAATTTGATGGTGATTTTGTAGATCTTGGTCCGAACTCAGTCGGCGCAGTTACAGGTGTTGCGGTTCCAAAGTATATGGGTATTGATTCATTTGAAGAACTCCAAGATGAATAGTCATCGATCACGGGTTAGTGCCTCATCCGTCAAATACTTTGACCGGATGAGGCACTAACTTTTTTTACATCGAATGTCCGAATGTACAATACATAAAATTGCCAATGAGGGATACTCTACCCATATTGACTAATAGTGAGGTGTAGAGGTTGGCTATTATTGAATCTGTCGCTACGGCATTGCCAAAACATCCAGTTTCACAAGATCAAATTGCATCGCTTGTGCGCGGAGTATTCAAAGATAAATATAGTGATATTGACCGTCTTTTACGTGTGTTTAATAACGGAGATATTGAAGAGCGACAATTCGTCATGCCCCTTGAGTGGTATCAACAACCCCACTCTTTCGGTGACAAAAACAACGAGTTCATTGAACGTGCGGTGGAATTAGGTGCCGAAGCGGTGACGAATTGTCTACATAAAGCCGAAGTTCATTCAGATGAAGTAGATGCGTTAATTTGTGTGACGAGTACAGGGATTGCAACTCCAACCCTCGACGCGCGAATCATGAATCGACTGAACATGAACATGCATACGAAACGTATTCCGATTTGGGGCTTAGGGTGTGCAGGTGGTGCAGCTGGATTATCGAGGGGATTCGAATATTGTCGTGCATTCCCTAATGCTCGTGTCCTCGTTCTTTGCATTGAGTTGTGCAGTTTAACCTTTCAAACAGGCGATGTTTCAAAAAGCAACCTTGTTGGAACATCGCTATTCTCTGATGGAATCGCTTGTGCGTTATTACAGGGGACAGACGTATCGTCTAAGCAAAAATATATGCCAGTCATTACCGGTTCACAATCTACGCTTATGCCTGATTCTGAACGTGTGATGGGGTGGGACGTGGAAGACGACGGATTGCATGTTGTTTTCTCCAGAGATATTCCGACGATTGTTTCTTCTTGGCTCGATGACAATGTGATTCATTTTCTAAATTCAATAGGAAAATCAAAAGATGACATTACGCATTTCATTGCCCATCCTGGAGGAAAAAAAAGTTCTAACTGCGTATGAAGATGCATTGAAATTACCAGATGGCAAAACGAATCCTGCAAGAGACGTATTACGAGCTCATGGGAATATGTCTTCTCCGACGGTTCTTTACGTATTGAAATCCATTTTAGAAGGGAACACCGCACCTCACGATGAAGGCATTATAACCGCTTTAGGACCAGGGTTTAGTTCAGAACTATTGTGGGTGGAATGGAGTGAACACGCATGATTTTATTTTTAATTATTATTTCGTGGGTCATCTTTCAGAGAATCGTCGAGTTGTACGTTGCCAAAGTGAATGAGCGACACGTGAAAGATCTCGGAGCGATTGAGTATGGGGCGAGGCACTACCCGTACATGGTCGGCATGCACGTCCTCTTTTTTGTGACATTGATTAGTGAAGTCATCTGGACTGGTTTTCAAACTTCCCCAGTTTGGCAACCGTTATTACTCGTATTTCTAGGTGTGCAAGCATTGCGCCTTTGGGCGCTGATGACACTCGGACGTTTTTGGAACACGAAGATTCTCGTTTTACCTGATGGACAACGTGTCGCCGAAGGACCTTATCGCTTTATGAAACATCCGAACTATGTGGTTGTTATTTTAGAAATTATGTTGTTACCGCTGATTTTCCAAGCCTATGTCACAGCGGCTATTTTCTCTGTTGCCAATTTCTTATTTCTATATTTTATACGAATCCCTAAAGAGGAAGAGGCATTGCGTCACTACCAAAAATAGATGTCGAAAACTGCGATTTTTTTACGTCTTCTAAAGGAAGAACAATCATGTTATATTTTGGCGGAAGTCTTAAGTTACGAGTACAGGGGGATCGCCGCCATTGTTTAACGAGCTCATGGAACATATGTGGAGTGTTGTTCTTCTCATTTTTGTCATTAACATCGTTATGTAAGTCTTTTGACGTTACGGTTAATTTTAACGCTTAAAGGTTTAAAGATGCTAGCTGCACTCGCGGGTATGTTTGAAATCATTGTTTATGTAACAGGGCTTGGAATCGTGTTAGACAATATGACCTCTGTGTTTCACATTGTTGCGTACGCACTAGGATATGGAATTGGTGTCATTATCGGAATAAAAATCGAAGAAAAACTGGCGCTCGGTTACATTACTGTCAATGTCATTACGAAAGAATACGAGCCAGATATTCCGAATTATCTGCGAGACAAAGGGTACGGGGTAACGAACTGGGTGGCGTACGGGCGTGAAGGAGAACGACTTATGATGGAGATCTTAACTTCTCGTCGAAGTGAAAAGGCACTTTATGATACAGTGAAGTTATTAGACCCAAAAGCATTCATTATTTCCCATGAACCGAAAGCGTTTTTTGGTGGTTTCTGGGTGAAAGGATTACGTAGATAACATGGCTCGTAAGAAAACATTTGAAGTCGAAGGACATGAAACGATTAGCGATTGTTTAGTACGAATCGACCGAGAAGGATATCGCCCCGTTCGTCGCATGGAGAAACCGATCTTTACCGAGGACAGCAACAAGAATGTCACGGTAAAAGAACAAAGAATCGTTTTTGAAGCAGTGTTGAAAGAATAACCTTCTCCAAGTGGAGAAGGTTATTCTCATTTTCAAATGTACTAAATCCGTAAAAAAAAGTTAATTATGGATCAGATCGTTCGGAAAAGTTCAGTTAAAATGAGGTGTAACTTTTGGTATACTTGTCATACAACTAGATAAAGAGGTGGGAAGTCGTGCAGAACGTCATGGCAAAATTAAGAAAACAACCGTTTATCGTACAAATGATCATTCTCGTCCCCGCATCGATCCTCGGCGCTGTATTGTTTATGACCGTCTATGAATGGTTAGTTGCCGTACTGCAACCGTAGTAAAACAGAGATATACGCAAATGACTGTTTGAACTTACGAATGTTTACGAGTAATCGGTATACGATTGATGGCAAGTTGCTCTCAAATGAGGTTTCTGAATACAGGAATAGTTATGATTTCATGGGGATGATTAAGTAATCGCTATGATAAATGGAAAATTGCGTACGGGAACGAATTCATACATAGTCAATATCCGAACGATTTATTAATAAAAGGTATAAATATTCGACTTTACATTGACATTTAATCTTACACATACTACGATAGAAGAAGAGAAAGGCATTTCATTGATCCTTCAAAAGATACCTCATATAAATTCGAGAATATGGCTCGAAAGTTTCTACCTAGCTACCGTAAACAGCTGGACTATGAGGAGACGATTTTTTTTGTTGTGCTTATGGATGTGACATAAGTTCAACACGTCTTCTCCCGGTGCTCGGATGAACATGACAGCGGGCTCTTTGATATGCCTATAGATAGGAGCGTACAGAATGACTGTTGAAGTTGGCGTAATAATGGGAAGTACCTCAGATGAACCGACAATGATTCATGCTATTCAAGTGTTGGAAGAATTACAAATCCCATATGAGAAGCGAATTGTTTCGGCTCACCGAACGCCAGACTATATGTTTGACTATGCAGCAACAGCAAGAGAACGTGGCCTTAAAGTGATTATTGCTGGAGCAGGAGGAGCGGCTCATTTACCAGGGATGGTCGCTGCAAAAACAACATTACCTGTCATTGGAGTGCCTGTACAATCTAAAGCGTTAAGTGGATGGGACTCACTATTATCGATCGTACAAATGCCAAAAGGCGTACCAGTTGCAACGGTCGCAATTGGAACAGCAGGAGCAGAGAACGCAGGACTTTTGGCTGCGCAAATGCTGAGTGTATTTAGTGAAGAGCTTGCACACAAACTAGATGCAAGAAGAGAAGCTAAGAAAAACGAGGTGCTTTCACACCAGGAGGCGGACGTATGATTATTCCTGGCCAAACAATCGGATTTTAGGTGGCGGACAACTCGGTCGCATGATGGCGCTTGAGGCAAAAGCGATGGGCTTTAAAGTTGCTGTGTTAGAACCATCAGCCAACTCGCCAACAGCTCAAGTCGCAGACGTTGAAGTAATCGGTGCTTATCACGATCCAGAAGCTGTTCAGAAGTTAGCGGATCAGAGTGATGTCGTTACGTTTGAATTTGAGAATGTCGATGCAATAACAGCTACGATTCTCCAAGAAGCAGGTAAACTACCTCAAGGTACAGCGTTGCTAAAAACGACGCAACACCGCTTACGAGAAAAAGAAGCGTTAGAAAAGGCTGGCTTAACCGTCGCTCCTTACCGAGCTGTTTCTTCTATTGAAGAGTTACGTACTGCAATTGATCTTCTCGGGACACCAGCTGTGTTAAAAACGTGTCGCGGTGGCTATGACGGAAAAGGACAATATGTCATTCAGTCAAAGGAAGAAAGTGCAAAGGCATTTCACGAGCTTGATCGCGAAGGCGTTGAGCTTGTTCTCGAAGGCTTTGTTTCCTTTGAAAAAGAAATTAGTGTGATTGTGACAAGAAATGCTAAAGGAGAGCTTCAAACGTTCCCAGTCGCAGAGAACGTCCATGAAGCCAACATATTAAAGCGTACAATCGTGCCAGCACAAATTAGTGCAGAAGCAGAGGCGCATGCCATTCAAATGGCAGAAACGTTTGCAAAGAGCATTGACTTGATTGGAACGCTCGCAGTCGAGATGTTCTACACTTCAGATGGCGAGATTTATGTAAACGAACTAGCACCAAGACCACATAACTCGGGGCATTATACGATGAACAGTTGCAACGTCTCTCAATTTGGTCAGCATGTACGGGCGATTTGCGACTGGCCGCTCGTTGAACCGATGCTTCATCAACCAGTAATCATGGATAATATTCTCGGGGAACATGTTGAGAAGGCACTTGAAGCCATTCCACAGTTCACAAACGCATTCCTCCATTTATATGGAAAGAGTGAAGTGAGAACTGGACGGAAAATGGGTCACGTAAATAGTGTCGGAAAAACAATTGAAGAAGCAATAAATACATCCAAACAATTAAACATACGAATGCATGCAATGGAGGCAGCAAGATGATTGAACGTTATACAAGAGAAGAAATGGGAAGTATTTGGACAGAGCAAAATCGTTTTCAAGCGTGGTTAGAAGTTGAAATTGCAGCATGTGAAGCATGGGCAGAACTTGGTGACATACCAAAAGAAGATGTTGAAAAGATTCGCGAGCATGCATCATTTGATGTAAATCGCATCCATGAAATTGAGGCAAGTACACGACATGATGTTGTTGCCTTTACACGTGCGGTGTCAGAAACTCTTGGCGAAGAGCGCAAATGGGTACATTACGGTCTAACGTCAACGGACGTTGTTGACACAGCGTTGTCGTACTTATTAAAACAAGCAAATGATATTCTTCGTCGTGACCTTGAACGATTTATTGACGTGTTAGGAAGAAAAGCTAATGAACATCGCTATACGCTTATGATGGGAAGAACACATGGTGTACATGCAGAGCCGACAACATTCGGCTTGAAGCTTGCACTCTGGTATGCAGAAATGAAGCGTAACTTAGAGCGTTTTGATCAAGCATCAGAAAGTGTTCGAGTAGGAAAGATGTCTGGAGCTGTAGGGACATTCGCGAATATCCCTCCTGAAATCGAAGCGCACGTATGTGAACGCTTAGGATTAGACGTTGCACCGATTTCAACACAAACGTTACAACGTGATCGTCATGCGCACTATGTTTCAACTCTTGCACTCATTGCGACGAGTATTGAGAAGATGGCAGTAGAAATCCGTAACCTCCAAAAAAACTGAAACTCGTGAAGTTGAAGAGTTTTTCGCAAAAGGTCAAAAAGGATCTTCAGCAATGCCTCATAAGCGTAATCCGGTTGGATCAGAGAATATGACCGGCTTAGCACGTGTAATTAGAGGACATGTGACGACAGCATTTGAAAACATGCCACTTTGGCATGAGCGCGACATTTCCCACTCTTCAGCAGAGAGAATTATCTTGCCAGACAGCACAATTCTTTTGAATTACATGTTAAATCGCTTTACGAAAATCGTAGATGAACTAACGGTATATCCTGAGAACATGAAAGAGAACATGGAGAAAACGTTCGGTCTCATTTATTCTCAGCGCGTACTTTTAACTTGATTGACAAGGGGATGGCTCGTGAAGAAGCGTACGATCTCGTACAACCAAAAGCGATGGAAGCTTGGGAAACAAAGGTACCATTCAGAACTCTCGTCGAAGCGGAACCGAAGATTACTGAAGTGTTAACACAAGCTGATTTGGATGAATGCTTTGATGAAAAGCATCATATGAAAAATGTTGATGTACTGTTTGAACGTGTCGGTCTTTAATACAAGATAAGTTCTGGAGGGAAACGGTATGACACTTCTATATGAAGGTAAAGCGAAACAATTATTCACGACGGAGAATGAGAATGAACTCCGTTTGCAATATAAAAATGATGCAACGGCATTCAATGGGGTAAAACATGACATCGTTGAAGGGAAAGGGAGGCTGAACAACGAAATATCAGCACTCTTCTTCCCGTTGCTCGAAGAGGCTGGAATTCCAACCCATTTCATTAAACGTCTAAGTGAAACAGAGCAACTTGTGACACCGACGACAATTATCCCGTTAGAAGTAGTAGTCAGAAATATTGCAGCAGGAAGCCTCGCCAAGCGACTCGGCTGGGAAGAGGGGATCGAATTACAACGATCCATTGTTGAGTTTTATTACAAAGATGATGCTCTTGGTGACCCGCTAGTCACTGAGGAGCACATCGCCCTCCTTGAAGCTGCAACTGTCGAACAATTGGAAGAAATGAAGCGTTTAGCTCTCTTAACGAATAAAACGCTCCTTTCAATCTGTGAATCTGCGAATTTGTTGCTCGTTGATTTTAAGTTGGAATTTGGGATGACGAAAGATTGTGAATTAATTCTTGCAGATGAAGTCTCTCCAGACACGTGTCGCTTTTGGGATCGAGACACATTGCAAAAACTAGATAAAGATTTGTATCGCTTTGAACTTGGTTCACTTACAGCAGGGTACGAGACAATATTAGAGCGCATTGGAGGCGTTGTTCATGGTTAACGTGCACGTATACATCACACTTAAAGAAGGCGTATTGGATCCTCAAGGAAAAGCAGTTGAACATTCGTTAACAGCACTTGGGTATGAAGGTGTTGAAGAAGTTAATGTTGGGAAGTGGATTCAACTTAAAGTAGAAGATGGAGAAGGATTAGATGCACGAATTACAGCGATGTGTGAACAACTCTTAGCCAACCCAGTCATTGAGAATTACAGTTACAAAGTGGAGCGGGAGGCAACGGTATGAGAGCCGCAGTCATCGTTTTTCCGGGTTCGAACTGCGACACTGACATGTTTCATGCAGTAAAGGATTTCACGGAAGCAGAAGTGGTTGAATTTGTTCCACATACTGCAAAAAGTGTAGCAACCTATGACGCGATTTTTATTCCTGGTGGGTTTTCTTACGGTGATTACCTTCGTACAGGAGCGATTGCACGATTTGCGCCCGTTATGAAAAGCGTGGGTGAGGAAGCGGCTAAGGGCAAGACGATCGTAGGTGTGTGTAATGGTTTTCAGATTCTTCAAGAAGCGGGCTTACTACCAGGGGCAATGAAGCGAAACAAAGATCTGAAGTTCATTTGCCGAACGGTTGATCTGAAAGTTGAGAACAGTAAGACGCGTTTTACTTCAAGTTACGACACAGGTGACGTTCTTCGCATTCCTGTTGCCCACGGTGAAGGAAACTTTGAATGTGATGATAAGACGTACGATCAATTGCAACAAAAGGGACAAATTGTATTCACATACGTAGATGATGTGAATGGTTCAAAAGGTCAAATTGCAGGCGTTCAGAACGAAGCAGGTAACGTTCTTGGCATGATGCCACACCCTGAGCGAGCGATGGAAGCTTGGCTTGGTAGTGAAGATGGACGGAAATTGTTTACGAGTGTTTATCGCAATTGGAGGGAATCGAATGTTGTTACAAACTGAACCATCATCAACAACGATTAAAGAAGAGAAAATCTATCAAGAGATGGGCGTTAAAGATCATGAGTATGAGAGAATCGTTGAGTTAATCGGACGCGAGCCAAACTATACAGAGATTGGCATGTTCAGCGTACTCTGGTCAGAGCATTGTAGCTACAAACATTCCAAACCATTACTTCGCCAATTTCCTGTCGACGGTCCTCACGTATTACAAGGACCGGGAGAAGGCGCAGGTGTCGTTGACATTGGAGATGAGCAAGCAGTCGTCTTCAAAGTTGAAAGTCATAACCACCCGTCAGCAGTAGAGCCATATCAGGGGGCAGCTACTGGTGTAGGTGGGATTTTGCGTGATGTGTTTTCAATGGGCGCGCGTCCCATTGCGCTACTTAACTCGCTTCGTTTCGGTCCACTAGACACACCTCGTGTACGTTATTTGTTTGAAGAAGTTGTCGCTGGGATTGCGGGTTACGGCAACTGTGTAGGCGTACCTACTGTTGGTGGTGAAGTGCAATTTGACCGCTCTTATGACGGGAATCCTCTCGTGAATGCGATGTGTGTTGGACTTATTGACCACAAAAATTTACAAAAAGGTGTAGCCGCAGGTGTTGGGAACACGGTCATGTACGTAGGTGCAAGCACTGGACGTGACGGTATTCACGGTGCTACCTTCGCTTCAGAAGAACTTAATGAAGAATCACAAGCGAAACGACCGTCTGTTCAAGTTGGAGATCCATTCACAGAAAAGCGTGTCTTAGAAGCTTGCTTGGAGCTTGTTCAATTAGAATCTCTTGTTGGAATTCAAGATATGGGTGCAGCAGGTCTGACGAGTTCATCAGCAGAGATGGCGAGTAAAGCCGGTTCTGGTATTAACATGAACTTAAATCACGTACCACAACGAGAGAAGAACATGACACCATACGAAATGATGTTGTCTGAATCTCAAGAGCGTATGCTCCTTGTCGTCAAGAAGGGACACGAGTCAGAGATCGAAGCGATTTGTGAAAAGTGGGACCTTGATTATGCTTCAATCGGTGAGGTCACGGATGACCGTAATTTAACGCTTTATTTTGACGGAGAAATTGTTGCGGATGTTCCGGTCACAGCACTCACTGACGATGCTCCAGTCTATGAAGTAACTTCAACGGAACCACAGTCTTTTAAAGAGAATCAAGCGAAGAAGTGGCAACCAGAAGCGATTACTGACTACAACGAGACACTTCGTGAATTGTTAAGGCGACCTACAATTGCATCAAAAGAATGGGTATACGATCAATACGATCATATGGTTCAAACGAATACCGTTGTTGTTCCAGGTTCGGACGCTGCTGTTCTACGCATTCGTGGTACGAAAAAAGCACTTGCCATGACGATGGATGGTAACAGTCGTTACATTAAGCTAGACCCTGAAAATGGTGGGAAACTTGCTGTAGCGGAAGCGGCAAGAAACATCGTCTGTTCAGGTGCAAAGCCACTCGCACTGACTGATTGTTTAAATTACGGAAGTCCAGAGCAACCGAACATTTACTGGCAAATGAAAGAATCGACAAAAGGCATGAGTGAGGCTTGTCGCACCCTTTCTACCCCAGTCATTAGTGGAAACGTTTCGTTGTACAACGAAACATCTGGGGAAGCCATTTACCCAACGCCAATTATCGGTATGGTCGGTTTAGTTGAAGACACAGACCACATTACGACGCAACAAGCAAAAGCTGCTGGTGACGTGGTGTATGTTCTTGGTGAAGGTTCTGAACACTTTGGTGGAAGTGAACTTCAGCTTATGCAAGACGACGACTTGTCTGGCATTGTACCGAAGATTGATCTAGCGCTTGAAGGCAAGCGTCAAGAACAAGTGTTAACTGCGATTCAAGCAGGCGTCGTTCAATCTGCTCACGATTTAGCAGAAGGTGGATTGGCTGTTGCACTTGCAGAGAAAGTAATGGGAACAGAACTCGGTTTGAAAGTGACACTGTCAAAAGACGTGGAAACGCTGTTCTCAGAAGCACCTTCTCGCTATGTGTTTACAGTAAAAGCAACAGACGCTAAGCAATTTGAAGCGTTGATCCCAGAAGCTGTCGCTGTTGGTACGGTTACAGCTGACCAACACGTCACGATTGAAGATGAAAACGGGCAGCCATTTGTAAACGAGTCTACAGAAGAACTAACTCGCATTTGGAAGGGAGCCATCCCATGTTTGCTGAAATCAAAGGCTTAAATGAAGAGTGTGGATTGTTCGCGATTTGGGGACATAATGAAGCCGCTCAACTGGCTTACTATGGTCTTCACAGTCTGCAACATCGTGGTCAAGAAGGTGCAGGCATTGTTACGAGTGATAAAGAACAACTGTATGCACATAAAGGAGTCGGACTACTCACAGAGGCGTTTGGACCTGGCGATATAGAAGGACTAAAAGGCAATCATGCGATCGGTCACGTTCGGTATGCAACAGCAGGTGGAGGCGGAATTGAAAACGTTCAGCCGCTCCACTTTCGCTCCGAAGACGGTGGCATGGCCATCGCTCATAATGGTAACCTCGTAAACTACCAAATTTTAAAGGGTGACCTTGAGCGTAAAGGCAGTATCTTTCAGACGACAACGGATACTGAAGTGTTGGCGCATCTTCTTAAGCGTCAAAGTTCTACGAAACTCCGTAAACAGCTGCACGCAGCACTACCGCAATTGATCGGTGCCTATGCATTTGCTGTAATGACTGAAACAGAGCTTATTGTCGCTCAAGATCCACACGCTTACGCCCGCTTTCACTCGGTCGCCTCGGTGATGCGTATGTCGTTGCTTCTGAAACGTGTGCGTTTGATATTATCGGTGCGACGTATGAACGAGAAGTCGCTCCAGGTGAAATGATTATTTTCGATGAAAGTGGCATGCACTCGTCACGCTTCTCAGAAGCAGAAGACCGAGCGTTATGTAGCATGGAGTACGTATACTTTGCTCGTCCTGATTCGAACTTAGACGAAATCAACGTCCACACAGCAAGAAAGCAGCTCGGAAAGCAATTGGCAGTAGAAGCGCCAATTGAAGCAGATGTCGTTACAGGTGTTCCGGATTCTTCAATCTCAGCCGCAATTGGCTACGCTGAAAAAACTGGGATTCCGTATGAGCTCGGCTTAATTAAAAACCGTTATGTTGGTCGTACGTTTATTCAACCGTCTCAAGAGCTTCGTGAGCAAGGCGTGAAAATGAAGTTATCTGCCGTGCGCGGGGTCGTTGAAGGAAAACGGGTCGTGATGGTCGATGATTCAATCGTTCGCGGTACGACGAGTAAACGAATTGTTCGCCTTCTAAAAGAGGCAGGAGCTACGGAAGTACATGTACGTATTAGCGCTCCACCAATTATTCGTCCTTGTTTTTACGGTATTGATACGTCTAGTCGTGGTGAACTTGTTGCGGCGAACTTAAGCATTGAAGAAATGCGCGAAATGATGGGGGCAGACTCATTAAGCTTCTTATCCGTAGAAGGATTAAAGTCTGGCATCGGCCGTGACGAGTCACAACCAAACTGTGGTCAATGTTTAGCTTGTTTTACCGATCAATATCCGACTGCCATTTTCAACACGAAAAAAAGAACTTGTCACCGTAGGCATGGATTAGGGGGAATTGCGTTGAGCGAGGCATATAAGCAAGCCGGTGTTGATGTAGAGGCCGGTTATGAAGCTGTGAAACGAATGAAAAAGCATATTACACGCACAGAGCGACAAGGGATTATGGGGACATTTGGCGGCTTTGGTGGCATGTTTGATCTCTCGCAATTAGCATGAACGAACCCGTTCTCGTGTCAGGTACAGATGGTGTCGGAACGAAACTTATGCTTGCGTTTCAAGCGGATCGTCACGATACAATTGGAATTGATGCGGTTGCAATGTGTGTAAATGACATTCTAGCTCAAGGGGCCGAACCGTTGTATTTCCTAGATTACATTGCAACAGGTAAAGCTGATCCTGACCGCATTGAGCAAATTGTAAAAGGAATTAGTGACGGCTGTGTAGAAGCAGGAAGTGCACTCATCGGTGGGGAAACCGCTGAAATGCCAGGGATGTATGCAGAAGATGAATATGATCTTGCTGGGTTTGCTGTTGGTGCTGTTGAAAAGGCGAAAATCGTCACGAATGAGAATGTTCAAGAAGGAGATCTTCTCATTGCGATCCCGTCTTCGGGTGTTCATAGTAACGGATTTTCTCTCGTACGAAAACTCGTAGATGACGGTGAGCTTAATTACCATGAGATCTACGAACCATTTAAGCGTTCGCTCATTGAAGAGCTACTCACACCTACTCGTATTTATGTCAAAGATGTTTTGCCACTCTTAAAGGACACCGATGCTGTAAAAGGAATGGCTCACATCACTGGTGGAGGTTTGTATGAGAACATTCCACGTATGTTGCCGGATGGTCTTGGTGCAACGGTAGATCCTTCAACGTGGCATCGACTTCCAATCTTTGCGTTCTTGCAACAACTTGGACAGTTGTCAGATCGTGATATGTATGGAACGTTTAATATGGGCATCGGTTTTGTGCTTGCAGTGCGACCTGTAGATGAAGCAACAGTGCTTGAGCGCATCGACGGATCGGTGACAATTGGAAAAGTAACAACCAACAACGGTCTTACGGTTAAGGGAGTGACGTCGTGAGGTTCGCCATATTTGCATCGGGTTCTGGAAGCAATGCAGCACGCATTCTTCAAGCGGTACAAAGCGGTGACTTAGAAGGTGTACCACAATTCGTTTTTAGTGATCGTAAAGATGCCGGTGTTCTTTTTAAAGCAGAGCAATACAACGTTACGGCGTATCAATTTTCTCCAAAAGAGTATGAATCCAAGGAAGAGTATGAAGAAGCTTTACTTAAGCTTCTAAAAGAACATCGTGTGGAATGGGTTGTACTTGCAGGGTATATGAGGTTGATTGGCGATGTGCTACTTCGTCATTATGAAGGAAGAATGGTCAATATTCATCCATCATTGCTGCCAAGTTACCCTGGACTTGATGCAATCGGTCAAGCGATTGATGACGGAGCAACGAAAAGTGGAGTAACCATTCACTATGTTGATCGTGGAATGGACACAGGACCAATTATTGCACAACAATCACTTTCCATTGAACGAGGAGAAACGAAGGAACAACTCACAACGCGCATTCAGCAACTCGAACATCAACTGTATCCAAAAACGCTACAAAGGGTTTTTAAGGAAGGGGAAGCATACCAATGAAACGCGTAATCATTTCCGTAAGTGATAAAACAGGAGTCGCTTCATTTGCTAAGCAACTCATTGAACTAGGTTTTGAGATTATCTCAACAGGAGGTACGAAGAAGGCGTTGCAAGATGCTGGAATCGACGTAATTGGCATTTCAAACGTCACGGATTTCCCTGAAATTCTTGAAGGTCGTGTGAAGACATTGCACCCAGCCATTCACGGTGGACTTCTTGCAAAACAAAGTGATCAGAACCATATGAAAGCTCTTGAAGAACAAGGAATCTCTCCAATTCACCTCGTTGTCGTTAATTTGTATCCATTTAAAGAAACAATAAAAAAAGAATGGTACAACATTTGAAGATGCAATTGAAAACATTGATATTGGTGGTCCTGCGATGTTACGCGCATCAGCCAAAAACCATGAAAGTGTTACGGTTGTAACGGACCCAACTGATTACGACGTTGTTCTTGAAGAGCTTTCAAAAGGAGAAGTGAGCTGCACGACGCGACGTCGCCTCGCAGCGAAAGTGTTCCGTCATACCGCAAGCTATGATGCGTTGATTGCTGAATACTTAACGAAAGAAAGTAATGAGAAATACCCGGAAAGCTTAACACTTACATATGAACGTAAACAAACGCTTCGCTACGGGGAAAACCCTCATCAAGAAGCAGCGTTCTATGAGACGGCACTTCCAGCTAGTCCATCTCTTGCAAATGCCGAGCAACTTCATGGGAAAGAACTTTCGTACAACAATATTAATGACGCAGATGCAGCGCTTGCGCTCGTATCCGAGTTCAAAGATACGGTTGCAGCAGTTGCTGTGAAGCATACGAACCCTTGTGGTGTAGGGATCGCTGACACGCTTGAAGGCGCATTTAATGAAGCGTATGAAGCAGATCCTGTATCGATATTCGGAGGAATTGTCGCTGTAAATGAAACGATCGATAAAGCGACCGCTACAAAGTTGGCAGACATATTCTTAGAAGTGATTATTGCTCCAGACTATAGCGAAGATGCTCTCGCAATTTTAAAGAAGAAAAAGAATATCCGTCTCTTAAAAGTGAACAACACGACGAAGAAAAACGACGTTCAAACGATTACATCAGTCAAGGCGGCTTACTCGTTCAAGACGAAGACCGTTCTGGCTTAGATGAGGCAATGGTAGAAGTTGTAACAGAACGTAAGCCAACTGAAGAAGAGTGGAAAAGCTTGAAACTCTCTTGGAGCGTTGTAAAACATGTGAAATCAAACGCCATTGTACTCGTGAATGGAAACCGTACTGTTGGCGTTGGAGCAGGACAAATGAACCGTGTTGGCGCTTGTGAAATCGCTGTTAAGCAAGCAGGAGAATTAGCAAAAGGCAGTGCACTTGCATCAGACGCATTTTTCCCGATGAAAGATACGGTTGAAAAAGCAGCTGAAGCAGGTATAAAAGTTATCATTCAACCTGGCGGTTCCATTCGTGATGAAGAGTCGATTCAAGCTGCTAATGAAGCAGGTATTGCAATGGTTTTCACTGGTATGCGCCACTTTAGACACGCTAGGAGGAATGATGATGAACGTTTTAGTTGTAGGTAACGGTGGTCGCGAGCATGTGCTTGCTTGGAAACTTGCACGAAGTAAGCGCGTAGAAACGGTCTACGTTGCACCAGGGAATCCTGGTATGGAAGACGTTGCAACGTGTTTAGACGTAGATATTGCAAATCACGATGAGCTAATCCAAAACGCAAAAGAACTCAACGTAGAGCTTACCGTGATTGGTCCGGAAGCGCCGCTTGCTGCAGGGGTTGTTGATGCGTTCACGGAAGCTGGATTAGCCGTGTTTGGACCAAGTAAAAAAAGCAGCACAAATCGAGGGTAGCAAAGCGTTTGCAAAAGATTTGATGAAACAGTACAACATCCCTACTGCAGACTACGAAGTGTTTACTGATTTTGAAGAAGCACTTCACTATACAAAAACACAAGGCGCACCAATCGTCGTAAAGGCAGACGGTCTTGCTGCGGGTAAAGGTGTAACGGTTGCCATGACTCTAGACGAAGCGGAGATAGCTCTTCGCGACATTTTACTTGATGATGCATTTGGCACTGGCGCGAAAGTCGTGTTAGAAGAGTATCTCGAAGGAGAGGAACTGTCGATCTTAGCACTTGTTAATGGTGACACTGTCGTTCCTCTTGCAGAGTCTCAAGACCATAAGCGAGCGTTTGATGCTGATCAAGGCCCTAACACAGGTGGAATGGGGCTTATTCGCCGGTACCACACATTGATCGTAGTGACATTTCTAAAGCGATTGAGACGATCGTAAAGCCAACCGCACAAGCGATGATTAAAGAAGGGACACCATTTACTGGCGTCTTGTATGCAGGATTGATGATGACCGCAGAAGGCCCAAAAACAATTGAGTTTAATGCTCGATTTGGAGACCCAGAAGCGCAAGTCGTCCTTTCTCGTATGGAAAGCGACCTTGTTGATATTATTCAAGCTGTATTAAATGACGAAGAGCCAGCGGTCCATTGGTCAGAAGAAGCCGTTGTTGGTGTTGTACTCGCAGCAGACGGTTACCCGAGTAGCTATACCAAAGGATTAACCGTGCCAAAGCGACCGAGCGGAGAGGTGTTCTACGCAGGAGTTGAAAGAGGTTCCAAGAGTCTTACGAGTAGCGGGGGGCGTGTGTATATTGCCATTGGCAAAGGTTCATCATTGAAAGAAGCACAAGCAAAAGCCTATGAAAATGTAGACTCGTTAGATACAACAGGTTATCATTACCGAACCGATATTGCGTACCGAGCGCTATAATGATCGTGAAGAAACCACCCTTTTGAGGGTGGTTTTTTTATGTTTGTAAGGCACGCTTTTGTATCCGAAGACTAAGTCTTAAATCACATCGCCACAAGAATTTTTGGCTAGTAACGACGCGAGATCAACCGTTTACACGAGAAAAGGTTGATCGTTCGATAGGTTTAAATTTATGGACAGCGGGAACACCCTCTGTACAATCAAAGGGAGTGAAGCAATCATGTTTAAACACGAAAACAAGTTGTTTATTAACGGTGAATGGATTGACTCGACAAATGATGAAACAATTAACGTAATTAACCCTGCGACTGAAGAAGTGATCGGTACAATTTCAGCGAGTACTAGCGAAGATTTAGATAAAGCTGTGCAAGCAGCGCGGGATGCTTTACCCGCATTTTCTAGAACGATTAAGAAGGAACGTATTGATTTATTAAATCGAATCGCAGATGAATATGAGAAGCGCAAAGATGAATTCATTGATGTGATGACACTAGAACTTGGTGCGCCACGGACAATCTCTGAAAACGTTCATTATGAAATGGGACTCGCTCATTTTCGAACGGTCGCAAAAGCATTAGAAGACTATTCATTCGAAGAAGAGCGTGGCGGTCATACGGTCGTTAAGGAATCAGTCGGTGTTAGCGGGTTGATTACACCGTGGAATTTCCCGACGAACCAGACGTCAACGAAGATTGCTGGGGCGATTGCAGCGGGAAGTACGATTGTTTTAAAGCCATCAGAAGAGACCCCATATGCAGCGATTATGCTTGCAGAAATTATCGAAAAGGCAGGAGCACCAAAAGGTGTCTTTAACCTCGTAAATGGAACAGGAGATACGATCGGTGATGGCATTAGTTCTCACCCAGACATCGATTTCGTGTCGTTTACCGGTTCTGGAGCAGTAGGAACGAAAGTAATGAAAAATGCATCACAAACGATTAAGAATGTCGCACTTGAACTCGGCGGAAAGTCTCCACTCTTCGTTTTGAAAGATGCCGACCTTCAAAAAGCTGCAAAGTCCGCCGCTCAACACATGATGCTCAATAGTGGACAAGTATGTTCGGCTGGAACGCGAATTCTAGTACCAAAAGAAATGCAATCAGACTTTGAAACGGCGTTAGTCCAAGCGTTAGACAAGTTTAAGATGGGTGATCCACAAGACACAGCCAACTTTACTGGACCTCTTATTTCAAAGAAACAATATGATACGGTTCAGTCTTATATCAAAAAGGGACAAGAAGAAGGTGCTCGCCTCGTAGAAGGTGGGGAAGGAAAGCCTGAAGGCCTTGAAAAAGGCTATTATGTGAAACCGACGATCTTCTCAGATGTATCGAATGATATGGTTATTGCCCGTGAAGAAATCTTTGGTCCTGTAACGGCAATTATTACGTATGACGACATTGAAGAAGGTCTTCGAATTGCTAACGATACTCCGTATGGCTTAGCAGGATATGTTATTGGTGAAGATGAGAAATCCTTGAAATATGTCGCAAGCAACATTCGCGCTGGTCAAATTACAGTAAATGATGCCAAAACGGATCATCTAGCGCCATTTGGCGGTTTCAAGCAATCTGGAATTGGTCGTGAGTGGGGCGACTTTGGTATTGAAGAGTATCTAGAAGAAAAAGCAATTATGGGAGTGTAAACGAACAACCGAAGGTCATCCCTTCGGTTGTTTCTAAGCGAGGTGGAAAATTGAAGCGACACGTCGTTTTCTATGATGCTACGTGTACACTATGCCAAGGGCTAAAACGAATGATGAAGAAGTTGGATTGCAATCAAAACGTCGATTGGTACCCTGTTCAAGAAGTTAGTAATAAGACGAAAAGGCTGGCAGCGCAATTTAAGGATATGGAAAAAGAAATTTACTTGTTAAGTAATGCGAAGACTGTGTATATCGGGTATAATGCCATTCGAAAGCTTTTGATTACAATACCGATTACAAGGCCAATTGGAATCGTTTTATATATACCTGGTGCGCGTCTCATAGGGCAACCGGTTTACCGAATTGTTTCAAACAGGCGCCATCGTTGGTTCAAAACACTGCCTTACAAATAAGCATAATAAAAAGTGCCCCGAAAGGGACACCTAATTATTGAACGTCTAGCCATTCGTCAACCGTTTCACGATTGTCGTCGATCCATTTTTGAGCAGCTTCTTCTTCTCCCATACCCTCTTCAGAGATGTAGAGCATGACTTCGTTCATATCATCTGTTGTCCAATAGAAGTTATCAAGAATTTGGAAAGCGACTGGGTCGTCTTCTTCTAAGCCTTCGCGTACGATTGTACGAATTTCACCGTCTTCTTGGAAGATTCCTTTTGGATCTTCAAGAAACTTTAAATCGTGCGTATTAAATTTCCAGTGTGGTTGCCAAGCAGTGACAACAATCGGTTCTTCATTTGCAATATGTGTTGCTAGTTCTTGAGTCATTGCAGCGTCGAAGCTTGTCTGTACGGTTACATCATCAATACCGTATTCTTCTAGAGCTTCTTCAGTTGTTGATACGACCCCAGCACCTGCATCAATACCTGTAATTTGACTTACGACAGAACCATCAAGTTCTTCAATTGAATCGATGTCCATGTACGTTGGTACTGCAAGTCCTGTTTGAGCGTTTTCAAGATTCGGTCCAAGATCAACGACATCATCGCCAAACTGTTCGTAGTCGTATTTCATATCATCTGGTAACCAACCTGCGACGTGAGCGTCTGCGTCACCAGAAGCAACACTTGCCCACATGACTCCTTGCTCGACTGTCGTAATTGTCGTGTCGTAACCCGCTTCTTCTAGGACGAGTTTCATTACGTTATTTGATGCAACTTCAGAATCCCACGTTACGTATACGAGTTCAAGCTCGCCACCTTCTGTAGCCGATTCTGTTGTTTCTTCTTCCTCGGTTGCGCCGGCATCATCATTTGCGGCCTCTTCATCTCCATTCCCGCAAGCTGCGAGCATGACTGCGCTGATCCCTAATAAAGAATGCTTCCAATACTTCATAAACTCTCTCCTTCAAAGAATTTCGTTTGTTTAATATTATTTAAACGTTGCTTATAGGTTATCATAAATATGAGTGAAGTCAAACAATAAGGTGTTTGTCACAAAAAGTAAACTTGCAAAGACGAAACCTCAAAGCTATACTAGTTTTGAAAATGTTTTATATGTTTTAAACAAAAGGGGTGCTAGCGATGTCTGATCATTCAGCAGCTCAAGAAGAACTAGAACAAATTCATGCTCTTATTAAAAACGGTATTGCCGATACAATGGATATTTACGGAGTGAATCGCTCTGTAGGCCAACTTTATGCAACGCTGTATCTAAGTGATGAACCGATGACACTCGATCAATTAAGAGACGAACTTGGCATGAGTAAAGGTAGCATGAGCCTAGGTGTAAGAAAACTTCTTGAAGAAAAGATTATTCATAGAGTCTATCGAAAAGGCGAACGTAAAGACCTGTATCAAGCAGAACAAGATTTTTTCCAGTTTTTTATTTCTTTCTTTACTCGTCGTTGGGAAAGGGAAAAGAACGTGAACTTGTATGCTGTTAAGCAGGCACAGCCACGTTATCAAGCATTAATGGAAGACCCAGACACACCAGAAGATGTCCGTGCAGAAGCAGAACGACATTTTAATAAGATTAATGATTCACTACAATACTACCGTTTTCTTGATATTCTCGTTGAAGAATTTGAAGAAGGCGACTTGGCTCAAAAGCTTCTTGAACGTCATAACAAAAGACAAGCATCTGAATTGTAACGCATTAAGAGCGAGTACCTATGAGGGACTCGTTCTTTTTATATTGTGCTTAGGCTAGGAATGCCCTCAGACTGCCAATCTTATAAATTATAATCATTTCCTTTGACAGTTATTTTGAACGGTGGTAAATTATTATACATAGAACGTTTAATATATATTAAATGAATTGAAGGAGAGTGAGTTCCTTGGAATTAAAAATGTACATTAATGGCGAATGGACCGAATCGGTGCATGGCGCAACGAGGGACATTATTAATCCGTTTAATCAAGAAGTGATTGCAACGGCTACAGAAGGAACACGTGAAGATACAGAGAAAGCAATTCGTGCTGCACGAGTAGCATTTGATAAAGGAAGTTGGAGTACGACACCAGCGAGTGATCGTGGCAAGATTGTCGGTCACATCGGTCGTCTAATTAGAGAGAATGCGTTGGAACTAGCACGACTAGAGACGCTTGATACAGGAAAGACGCTTGAAGAGAGTAAGGGAGATATGGAAGACATTGCGAATGTCTTTGAATTCTTTAGTGGACTGGCCGACAAAGATGGCGGTGAAGTCATTGAAAGTCCAATTCCTGACTCGACGAGCAAGGTTGTACGAGAACCTATTGGTGTATGTGGTCAAATTACACCATGGAATTATCCATTGCTCCAAGCAGCGTGGAAGCTTGCTCCAGCATTAGCAGCAGGAAACACACTCGTCATGAAGCCGAGTGAAATTACTCCGCTAACAACGGTTCGTGTCTTTGAACTGTTTGAAGAAGCAGGAGTACCAAAAGGTGTTGCTAACCTCGTTCTTGGAACAGGTCAAGAAGTAGGAGCACCACTATCAGAAAGTCATGATGTTGACCTAGTGTCCTTTACAGGCGGAATTGAAACAGGAAAAACGATTATGAAATCAGCAAGTGACAACGTAAAGAAAATCGCGTTGGAGCTCGGTGGTAAGAACCCGAACATCGTGTTTGCAGATGCAGACTTTGACACAGCGGTTGATCAAGCATTAAACGCAGCCTTTTTCCATGGTGGCCAAGTTTGTTCAGCAGGATCACGCTTACTAATAGAAGAATCATTGCATGACCAATTTGTTGAAGAACTAATTAAGCGTGCGAGTCACATTACGCTTGGAAATGGCTTTGATGAGGCAACAGAGTCAGGTCCACTAATTTCAAAAGAACACCGTGAAAAAGTGGAAGCCTACATTGAAGTAGGTGTAAACGAAGGTGCAACGCTTGCACTTGGTGGAAAACGTCCAGAAGGGGAAGCGCTTCAGAATGGATTCTTCTTTGAGCCGACAATTTTCACAAACTGTACGTCTGAAATGAGAATCGTTCAAGAAGAAATCTTCGGTCCTGTCATTACAGTCGAGACATTTACAACGACTGAAGAAGCAATAGAAAAAGCAAATGACACGATTTACGGTCTTGCTGGTGCAGTCTTTACAAACGACATCGATCGTGGTGAAGAAGTAGCCGAGCGCCTTCGAATGGGTACGGTCTGGATTAACGATTTCCACCCATACTTTGCACAAGCCCCTTGGGGTGGTTACAAGCAATCAGGATTTGGTCGTGAATTAGGAAAGATCGGACTCGAAGAATATACCGAAGTTAAACACATTTTTAGAAATAAAAAACCGGCAGCCGTTAACTGGTTCCAGTCATAATAAAGGAGAGATTATAGATGAGTATGCACATGAAAGTAGAAGCGATGTTAGGGTATCACACGTTTGAAGTACCAACAGCAATTAAGCACGGAATCGATTCAATTCAATATTTAGGAGAAGAAGTAAAGAACCTTGGTTCTACAAAAGTAATGCTCGTTACTGACCCTGGTATTTACAATGCAGGCGTAACTAAGCCGGTTGAAGAAAGCTTGAAAAGTGCAGGCGTTGAAGTAGCTGTCTTTAACAAAGTTGAGCCAAACCCTCCAACAAGATTGATTGCTGAAGGATCGAAGTTTTATGAAGAAAACGGTTGTAATGGTTTAGTCGCGGTCGGCGGTGGTTCATCGATGGATACGGCTAAAGCAGTTGGTGTTGAGGTAACACACGAAGGATCAGTACTTGATTATGAAGCAGCTGAAGGAAAGAAACCTTTAGAAAACCGCGTTCCACCACTTGCAACAATTCCTACAACAGCAGGTACTGGTTCAGAAGTTACCCAGTGGGCAGTAATTACGGATGAAAAGCGCGAGTACAAGTTCAATACTGGTGGTCCTTTAATCGCTGCGCACGTCACGATTATTGACCCGAAACTTCACGTTTCTATGCCTCCACACGTAACGGCAATGACAGGTATTGATGCGATCGCTCACGCAGTTGAGTGTTACACAATGAAGTATGCACAACCAGTTACGGATGCCGTAGCACTTCTTGCGATTGAATATGCAGCAACGTATATCCGTCGCGCATTCTCTGATGGTGAAGACCTTGAAGCTCGTTACGGAATGGCTCAAGCAGCGATGCTTGCTGGACTTTCTTATGGTAGTGAATCAGCCGGTGCGGCACACGCTATGAGTCAATCACTTGGTGGAATCGTTCCAGTTGCACACGGTCAATGTGTGGCTGCAATGATGGGACCTGTGATGGAGTATAACTGGAAAGGTGCACCTGGACGTTTTGCTCGTATTGCACAAGCGTTTGGCATTAACACAGCGGACATGACGACAGAAGAAGCTGCCAAAGCTGCTGTAAACTACATGTACGAACTCGTTGAGGAGCTTGAAGTACCAACTCTTGAAGAACAAGGTGTTGACCCGAGCCAAGTTGAGCGTTGGGCAAAAGCTGCAATGGACGACCCACAAACAGTAGGGAATCCGAGAGACTTGACGATCCCAGCGTATGAGTGGATTTATAACCGTTGCTTCGACCGCGTAGAAAAAACAGTATAATAAATAGTAGGAACCAGACACTTGTGAGTGTCTGGTTCTCTTGGTTTAAAGAAGACAATTTCGCGCGTGGAATTGTAAAATGGCATAAGGCCTAATAATAATCTCATTTTTTTACAATAAAAAGAATTTCTTCCTAAATGTTTAAGAATATACAACGAGGGAAGTAGTCCTTTGTATTACTTAACAGCACAGGAGGATTTACATCATGAAAAAAATTCGGAATGGCAGCATTAACAGCAGTAGTTGCAACAGGTCTCGTAGCATGTGGAGATGCAACAGATGATGAAGGACAAGATACAGTAGAAGTACCTGCAGAAGACGAAATGGATGACGATCTAGATACAGATGAAGATGATACAGATATGGATGATGACACAACGGAAGACACAGATTCACAAGAAGCTGCTGCTGAAGACTGGTTCGAAGAGCTTAACTTTGAGCAATTCCAATTAGACGCTGAATACGGTGAACAAACATTCATGGTTGACTATGACTACAATGATGGTGAGCCACAAGCAACAATTGAAGATAACCGCGATCAAGAAGCTGGAGAGATTCAAGGTGAGGAAGCACTTGATGAACTCGCAACAATTCTTCCAGAAATGAAC
This sequence comes from Geomicrobium sp. JCM 19055, assembly GCF_000698185.1. Classification (NCBI taxonomy): domain Bacteria; kingdom Bacillati; phylum Bacillota; class Bacilli; order Caryophanales; genus Geomicrobium; species Geomicrobium sp. JCM 19055. Next base: position 64,992 of record NZ_BAXL01000005.1, on the reverse strand, counting down.
ATTGATGACCAAGCTACCGAAGAAGAATTGATTGAAGAAGCGATTATGGCCTTCGAACTTGACGAAGATTATGATGAGATCGAAGTAGAAGTTGAATTCTTTAATGACGCTGACATCGATGCAGATGATGAAGACGAAGACGAGAATAACCTATAAGTAAGCGCATAGTGTTGACTGTCTGTTCCTTTGGAACGGGCGGTTTTTTTTGTGTAAAAAAAAAGTTTTTTTGTAAAAAAAACGAACAAAATGCCGATGCTAAACGTAGTAGTTATGAACAGCTCGAGAGGAGAGGTGAAAATGAATGATCTGAAAAAGGCGAAGAAGGGCGATGAAGCAGCTCTTGCGCGCGTGCTCCTTCATGAATACGACTTCGTTTTTCATTATTTACTCAAGCTCACCCTCCATCCGTCGATGGCGGAAGACTTGACTCAAGATACAATGGTAAAAGCCATCGAACGGTTTGCTCAATACAATGCCAAAAAGGCAAAGCTGTCTACGTGGCTCATTCAAATTGGAACTAATCTTTGGCGTGATGAATTACGAAAAGAGAAAAGGAAGCAACATCACCAAAGTCTCCAGCAACTTGAATGGGAAATGCGACAAGAACCAACAACAGAGTGGATTGCTGTCATAGCGGAACTAGAGAAACTAAAACCCGAAGAACGCATTCCCGTTATTCTAAAACATTATTATGGCTATGGATATAACGAGATCGCATCCATTACGGGTGCACCTTCAGGAACGGTGAAATCAAGACTGCATAGCGGAATGAACCGATTAAGAAAGGAGCTCACACATGAATGAACAGCGATTTAAACATGACTTAACGAAATTAGAACAACTCGAACCTAAGAACAAGCCATCACAAATTGAAATGATGCTTACGATTCTAGCAACGAGAAAAAGACAGCGAAACGAACTAATCTTCTTTTTCGTTGTTGCATTCATCGTTGTGGCGAGCACCGTCCTTCTTATGGTAAAAGCTCCGGTCTGGTTTATTCTGCTTCAAGCAGTTGTGATGGTACTGGCTTTGGTTGGCTTCCTTTCAAGAAGGAAGGTGTACAGTCGTGCACTATAACTTAAATGAGTTGCCGTATTGGCTGTTGATCCTTATCTTTGTGCTGTTGTTTGCACAAGCTACCTTTTTATTTATTCATGCAAGACGAAACGGACGATTGTATTGGTTCTGGGGGATTTGGGGAATGATTAGCGCCCCAATGCCTATTATCGTTTACCTTATCTATATAAAAGTATTTATCCCTTACCGACAGAGGAGGAATAGCAATGCCTGATTTATTTATGCTCATTTTACCGTTAATTGTTATTGAATTTATATTAAAGATCATTGCGTTTATTGATTTGTATCGCCGTGAATCAACATCATTACCGAAGTGGCTGTGGGCGCTAATTATCCTTTTTGTGAATACGATTGGTCCGATCCTTTACTTCATATTAGGAAAGCAACGGAGGCAAGTCACATGATTGCTATGAATCAGATTAGTAAACGTATCGGGAATAAGAGCATTGTTCAAGATGTGAGTTTCTCTTTAAAAACTAACCAAATAACAGCATTGCTCGGAAAAAACGGTGCAGGCAAGACGACGATCTTGCACCTGCTTGCAGGCATTATGAGTCCGAGTGACGGAAAGATTACAGGGCGAGAGCGTACAAAGATCGGATTCTTGCCCCAATATCCCGTTTTCCCAGATTGGATGACAGCTTTAGAATACGTTGTGTATAGCGTGCAACTCTCGGGGCTGTCCAAGCAACAAGCAGTGGAGGAGAGCCATAAATTTTTAGAAATTGTAGGGTTAGAAAAAGCAAAAGATCAAATGATTTCTAAATTTTCAGGTGGAATGAAGCAGCGGCTAGGCTTAGCTCAGGCAGTCGTCCATGAGCCACAAGTATTGTTGCTCGACGAGCCAATGAGTGCGCTAGATCCAGAGGGAAGAAGCGATGTTCAAACGTTATTGCAACAGTTCAAAGAAACGATGACAATTCTTTATTCAACCCACATTTTACACGATGCAGAACAGCTAGCTGAAGACGTACTAATGTTGCAAGATGGCAACGTTATTGCGCATCAACCGTTGCAGGAACTTCTCGATAATCTCCCTACGAAAGGGGTCGTTATCGAAACGAACAAGTCCCTTGAGACGTGGGCGCAGTATTTTCATCAACAATTTCCGAGCGCAACGATTGAAGCAGACGCAATATTGCCAGAGTGGAAGGGAAGGATGCAGAACGTAACGTTGTCCAAAGTCTACTCGATCACCAACTTGAACTCGTTCGTTTTCAAAAAGACCGACCAACCTTGGACTCCTATTTTAAGGAGGTTTCAAGCCAATGAAACTCGTTATGATTATTAAAAAAAGAATGCTTAGAGACGTTCAGAAGTTATCGTTGGCTTTGGTTACCTGTTTTCTTTCTCCTTCTAGGATTGATGCAACCGCTAACGTCGTATTTTCTCTCGGACATTCTTGAGCAATTTGGGGGCTTGCCAGAAGGGGCGGTTGTAGAAATCCCTGCACCATCGTCTGAAGAAGTGTATGGAGCAACGCTTGGACAGTTCACGCAATTAGGAACAATCGTGCTCGTACTCGCCTTTATGGGAAGTATTAGCGAAGAACGACGTAGTGGCGAAGTAAAGATGTTGTTACTACGACCAGTTAGTTATGCATCATACTGGTTTGGGAAATTTATCGTAAGCTCAACTGTTATGACAGTCAGTTTTATACTTGGAATTGGAATCGCACTCTTTTACATTCAACTGTTGTTTGAACCGATTCTTATGTCTGAGTTGTTTGGCTCGCTTGCCATGTATTGGCTCTGGTTGTTGTTCATCATTGCCGTAACGACAACCTTTAGCACACTTATCAAACGACAAACCGTCGTCGCCGTTTGTTCACTGATTTTCGTCTTTGGTTTGCAAATGTTTGCTTCTTTATTTACATCATTGGCATCCTGGACCCCGGGTGCATTGCCGAATCTTGCAGTTGCAATGACAACAGAAGAAATCGTACTCCCGATTGCAAGTACAATCTTGAGCATCGCCCTCATCGCATGGATGAGCATACTTTATATGAAAAAGACAGATTGGCTTTACTAGTAAAAGAGACTTGTCCATAGGGGCAGGTCTTTTTGCTAAAAGTGAGGAGAGCGAATAAGTTGGGAATGGGTGTATCGAAGGCGTGATGGCATGTGAAGCTCTACATCTAAGTCGAGTCGTGGATATTTGATCTTTCATATATTCACTTCTTAAACAAATGTCGTTGTAGCATTCCTGATTAATCAACTATTTATCCAAATGCAAATAAAACCTTGCTTTAATAAAAATCAGAAATCATTGACAAACTAAAATGAATTTAATATCATCATGTTAGTAAGTACTTACATTCGATTTAGTGAAAGGATATAGGTTATGGATTTAAGCAAATTAGGGAGCGGAGACCGACTTTTGTTGGCGGCGATTGATTTAATTTCTGAGAGAGGCTACAACGGCGTAACAACACAAGAAATTGCTTCCAAAGCGAAGGTAAGTGAAATTACGTTGTTTCGTCATTTTGGCAATAAACAAAACTTGCTTGAAACCGCCCTTGATCGTCATCATTATGCACAAGAAATGAAAAAGTTGTTCGATGAGAGGCTAGTTTGGAATCTAGAAGAAGACTTAATGATGGTTTCTAAGACATATCATGAGATTATGAATCGAAATCGAAAGTTGATTCAGATTAGCACGAAAGACGAGTTTCAATTACCTGGATTTAAAGAAAGAATTCAACAACATCCTTTGCAACTATTAGAATTTTTAGCGAACTATTTGAAAATGATGGAGGACAAAGGGAAGGTTATTAAGACTGATTATAAGATGGCAGCCTTTACATTTATGATGGCTCAATACGGTGCATTTGTTAACGATCTAGACACGAAGATAAATTATCCAGATATTTCATTGGATTCATTTATACGTGAGAGTGTCAAAGTATTTGCTAAGGGATTAACACCTTAGCAATTCTTTTTATACTGCATGTTAGTAAGTACTAACATGCAGTGGTGGTGTTTACCATTGTGTAAGTTTAAAAAATAAATTGGGAGGTTTCTTAATGACCTTATTAAACGAAACGTATGAAATTGCGATCATTGGTGGGGGACTTACAGGATTAACGGCTGCTGTTTACTTGGCAAAAGCAGGTAAACATGTCGTGCTTTTTGAAAAAGAAAGTCGGTTAGGAGGACTTGCTCAAACGACAATAGTTAATGGATCAGCATTTAATCTTGGACCCCATGCCCTGTATGAAGGTGGTGCAGCACTTGAAATTTTGGATGAACTTGGTGTATGCCTAAAGGTGCTCATGCCTATAAAGGGAATATGAGTGGAATTCAAAAGGGAGTGATTGTAAACATTCCTACAGAATTATCGTCGGAAGAAAAATTGGAATGGAGTTCGCTTATGAGTGGATTGAGTCGAGTAAACACAGAATCCATTCATTCAGTAAGTCTGCAAGAATGGTCAGAAAAGAACATACAGAATGAAAGAGTTCGTCTACTTTTTCATGGTATGTGTCGACAATGGTCGTATTGTCATGACATGCGTATCGTGAGTGCTGGATATGTAATTAAGCAAGGGAAGCTTGCGGGTAATGGTGTTCGTTACATCGAAGGAGGATGGCAAACAATCGTTGATGACTTACGTATTGAGGCGATAAAGCACGGAGCTCATATCGTAACGAACCGCCCCGTAGAGCAGGTCATATTAAGAGACGGTCAAGTGCGAGCAATTAAACTAGCTAACCTTAAAGAAGTTAAGATTTCCGCTGTTATATCGGCTATAGGAATTGATGACACATATAAGCTCATTGAAGGAGCCGAGCACATTTCACTTGGTAAGTGGAAAGCACAATCATATCCTCTTTATGCAGCTTGCTTAGACGTTGCGTTAAAACAAATACCTTTCCCGGAACGTGTGTTTGCAATTGGCTTAGATGAACCATATTATTTCTCTAGGCATTCAGGTCCGGTCAAACTTAGTAATAATGGTGCATTTGTCTTTCATGTAATGAGGTACAACGATAATCAAAACGATAGAGACGCAAGCCAAGATGAGGAAGAGTTACAAAAACTTTTAGATCTATTAGAACCAGGTTGGCGAAACAATGTCTCTGCGATTCGCTTTTCTCCTAATGTTCTAGTCGCCCACGATGCACGGACAATTGCTCAAGGAGGAAAAGGAATAACAGATAGCCCAGTTGTCCCAGAAATTGATGGCTTATTTGTTGCAGGGGATTGGGTGGGTCAAGAAGGAAGATTGGCAGATGCAGCAATGATAAGTGCTAAGATGGCTGCACTAAGATTAATAAAAACGTAAATATGCGGGGGCGTACAAAAAGCTGTCGTTCAAGCAGATGTATTATATAAAGGGAAAAACTAATAGTGTAATATGCCTCTCTTGCATCGTGTCGCAAACTAAATACATGAGAAAGAAGTACTTTGCCCTTGCTAGTAAATTTGCTCGTAATCGTTTTGCTTACTGCGATTAGCATATGGTAAATGCCAAAAACCGATTTGGTTAAGATCATGACCGACCACGAGCATGATAAGGTGGTCGGTTTTTTTAAGCGGAAGCTCATGGTGCAAAGAGTTAGCTGTTGTATCGTGTAACTACCACATCCCAACAGTAACTTAATCGACCTATCCATATACAAGAGAAGACCGATGGTCTTCTCTTCGAACTTCGTTTACATAAAAAAACACTGCATAAAGGGTACTGAGCAACAATCCTAAGATGACGGGAAAGAAACAAACACGTACGAGAGTTTGAACATCGACACGTGCCACCCCGGCTACAGCAACGAGGGAAGACCAGGCAATGAGTGTACCGCCACCGACCCATATGGCTCCCATTTGTCCGATTGCTGCAAGGGTTGCAGCGTCGACGCCAGTGACGGTGCCAAGTGCACCTGATAAGGCACCGGTGAGTGGTAAACCAGAGAATCCTGAACCATCTAGACCCGTGATCATTCCGATGAGTAAGATTCCAAAGGCGGCAAAGATGCCATGTTCTGGGATGAACTGTTGACCTGATTGAACGAGATCGAACAGGAATGCGGGAGCAGTCTCTGTTTGTAAAATGCTTCCGCTAAATTCGTCACTCCCGAGGAAAAAGAAGCCGGCAATCGGAATGACTGGTCCCATAGCTTTAAAAGCGAATAGGAATCCATCGACCATACAGTCACTAACGTTGTCGAACACTTGCTTCGGTTTGTAAAACACGCTGGCAAGAATGAGTAGGATGAGGGCGGCACCTCCAATTAATGCAGCACCTGAACCTCCTTCTAAGCTAATGTCTGTAAAGAATGTCGTATAAAGCATATAGAGAATGACGATGAGGAATGTGACGGGAACGACAATTGCAAATAGTTTTCCTTTCCAACCGATGGATTCACGATGTTCGATTCGTTTTTCACCCATCCACTTATTTAAGTGAGTAGCACTCGGTTTTTGAATCGATTTCCGAAGCATAAGATAGGCGACTCCGATGGCGACGACACCTGTAATTATGGATAAAACAAAGGCACGATCAGCGACAGCTTGAATGTCTACACCAGCAGCGGTTGCACTGAGCATCGGTGCAATTTGGATAATATAGTCACTCGATAACGCCATTCCTTGACCGGCGATGGCAATCGCAGCAGCCCCTGCAATAGGTGGTAATCCTGCTCGAATGGCAACAGGTAATAAGAGTGCACCTACGAGTGGGACGGCTGGCGTTGGCCAGAAAAACAACGAAATACAGTACGTGACAATGATGATGACATAGTAAGAAATGTGACCATTTGTCATGATTTTCCCAAACGGTTTGATCATTTGTTCATTGGCACCAACGACCTCGAGCCCTTGTAGTAAGGCGGTCATAATGGCGATAATTAAAAAGATGCTAAACAGCTCACCGGCGGCGACGAGACTGGCAGTGAAAATCGTCTGCAGTCCCATTGTTACAGAACCTGTAAAAACGAGACCGATGATAAAGGTCATCACAATGGCAGGAACGACGACGTTTCTTCGAAGAAGCATCGTTAGAATGATGAGTAAAATCCCTGCAAAGTAGATCCAATGAGACGCTACGATATCCATATTGAGCCTTCCTTCATTAAAAGAATACGATATTGTACGTCAACATAGGCGGAGTGTGTGTGATGCTACAAAAGTTTTGTTTTGACAAATAATACGAAAACTTCCAAAATTAAGGGAGGGGTACGCTGAGAATTTCTATGAGAGATGTCCTTCCGAAGATTGTTACATTGTTGTCACGCTCTTTTATAATGGAAAGTATGAAACTATGGTAAACTAAAGGAAACTAATCGTAGACAACATTTAGAATCTACATCAATATTACAAAGCAGGTGATTGTTATCCACCCCCATCATTCATTGTGGAACAAAAGAGAGAAAAGAAATCAGATTAGTGTCGTGCGTGGAGAACTTGCACCATCGAAAGTCATAACAAATGCGACATTTCTAAATAGTGGGCGCAAAGCTTGGACAAAAGGGAACATTTGGATTTATGGAGATCGAATTGTCTATGTCGGGAAAGCGCTTCCATCTAGTGACGAGAATACGGAATGGATTGACGCGAGTGAACGGTACATCGTACCAGGTTACATTGAGCACCATGCTCACCCATTTATTGCTTATAACCCATCCACTTTTGCGGATTATGCTTTAGAAAGAGGGACGAGCACAGTCTTTAATGACAACTTAATCGTGATGATGAATGTTGATAAAAAGAAAGCGCTTACTTTGATTTCGGAAATGAACGAAGGGCCGTCTTCCCTTTATTGGTCTTGCCGAATTGATCCGCAAACGGAAACGAAAGATGAGCATCAAGTGTTCACACCACAAGCGTTAGAAGATTGGCTGAATCATCCTCTTGTTGTGCAAGGTGGAGAGTTGACGGGGTGGCCGAAGGTCATTTCTGGAGATGACACGCTACTGCACTGGATGGAGGAAGTGTTAAAACGCAACAAACGAATTGAAGGTCACTTGCCTGGAGCTTCAGAGCGAACACTCGCTCAGCTTGCAATTTTAGGGGTTACGAGTGATCACGAAGCAATCTCAAGTGAAGAGATATTAAAGCGTTTAGATGCAGGCTATACGACAACGTTACGTCATTCTTCGTTACGACCAGATTTGCCAATGCTTATCAGTGAAATTGTTGAGGAAGGTGTGACGAATTTTAACCGTTTCTTGCTTACAACGGACGGGAGTACACCGCGTTTTCATGAGCCTGGCGTGATGGACCAGTTGCTTCGTATTTGTATTGAGGCTGGTGTCGATCCAATTGCAGCTTATGAAATGAGTTCTTATAACGTAGCGAGACACTATGGAATTGATGCGCATCACGGTATGATTGCACCGGGTCGACTTGCGCATTTGAATTTCTTAGAAGCTGTCGATACGCCTGAGCCTGTATCGGTTATTGCGAAAGGGGAATGGATCGTACGTGAAGGTGAGCGCGTTTATGAAGCGAAGCCGTTTCCGTGGGAGAACTATACCGAGAAATGGCAGCCGGTATCTTGGGATTTAAGTGATGATGATTTGCACTTCTCGATGCCAATGGGAATTCACCTCGTGAGCTCTGTCCTGCTCAAACCGTACCATATTGAAGTTGACGGAGCCGTTGACTATTTAAATGCGTCCCATGATGAGAGTTTCTTTGCGATGTTTGATAAAGAAGGCAAATGGCGTATGAATACAATCATTAAAGGGTTCTCATCAAACATCGATGGATTGGCGACGTCGTTTTCAATTACAGGCGATGTTACATTAATCGGTAAAAAGAAATCAGCCATGAAGAAAGCCTTTGCAGTGCTAAAAGAACAAGGTGGCGGTATTGTCATCGTTCAAGATGATGAAGTTCAATTTCAGTGGGCGTTTCCACATTTTGGTGTGATGAGCGATAAACCGATGGAAGAAGTTATTGAAGAGCACAAGCAGTTTGAAAGTGTTTTAAAAGAGGCGGGGTATCCGTTTGAGGATCCGCTATATAGCATTTTCTTTTTCTCATCGACACATCTTCCGTATGTAAGGATGACTTCCAAAGGAATTTATGATGTTCATAAGAAAAGCGTGCTATTTCCAACGATAATGCGTTAAAATGGTAAAGGAATAGAGACATTAATTCTGATGCAAAGGGGATGGGAGAAGATTGCTGTTAGACAAGTAGCCACGATGGGGTTGCTAATGGTCTCTATGCTCACCGCCTGTACTGTAGGGCTTGGTGAAGATGAGCCTAGAGACGACACCAATGAGCTAGACCCTAAAGATATGCATCAAGACGAACAACAAGATGTAGATGTTCCAAGCGAGGAATCTGAGTCAACAGAAGAAGCGAACTTAGAGCCATCCACTGCACGTCCAGTTGCAGTCGTTGTAAGTAACGATCGGGCAGCACTACCCTTAGTCGGGTTACAAGAGGCTGATGTCGTTTATGAAGTATTGTCAGAGGCGTCTATTACACGGTTTGTTGCCGTGTATCAAAGTGAATATCCTGAGCGAATTGGTCCGATTCGTAGTGCCCGTGAAGCATTTATTGATGTCGCTCTCGGGTATGATCCATTGTTTATCGCACACGGATTTAGTCCAGGTGCTGAGGCAAGGTTGTATAGTGAAGAGATTGACCAATTGAATGGAATGGATTATGATGGGACGTTGTTTGCTCGTGATAGTGAGCGGGCTGCGCCACATAATTCCTTCGTTCGGGTAGATGAACTGTTAGCAACAGCGAGTGATCATGGAATGAATACTGAAATGACAGTCGATGTTCCATTTTCATTTACAGAAGATGACTTCCAAGGGGAAGTTGCCGAGCAGATTGTCGTTTCGTATCAAGATGCTAATTATGCGGAATATCGATTTAATGAGAACGAAGATGTGTACGTGCGTTATAATAATGGCGAACCTCTCGTTGACGGTGATACGCTGGACGCTTATGAAGTAGATAATTTGTTCATTGTTGAAGCACCTCATGCAGTCATTGACGATGCAGGTCGCCGCCACATTGATTTTCTTAATGGTGGAGATGGACTACTCATTCGAAATGGTAAAGCTCAAGAGATCCAATGGAAAAATGAGAACAACCAAATCGTTCCGGTAGACGAATCATTAGCATTAGGAAACACATGGGTCAATATCGTACCTTCATTGCAATCAGTAACAATATATAGTGATTTAGAAAGTGAGTGATTATATGCAGATCGATAAATTACGAGGTAAAGAACTAGATCAATTATTCCAAGCGGTGTTGTCACTCAAAGATCTAGAGGAATGTTATCAGTTTTTTTGATGACCTTTGTACAGTAAATGAAGTGCAGTCGCTTGCACAGCGATTAGAAGTCGCTCGTATGTTGCAATCAGGCAATACGTATCATAAGATCGAAGTTGAAACAGGAGCAAGTACTGCGACAATTAGTCGTGTGAAACGTTGCTTGAACTATGGAACGATAGTTATCAAATGACGTTAAATCGTGTTCATGGTACTGAAGTATAATCAATCAAACGATCAAACTTGAGCTTTTATTCTTATTGAATAAAAGCTCAAGTTTTTATTTTCAAAAAATTATTGACGATTAACTGTATCAAGGGTATAGTACAGATAGATTAAGTGTATGAGTCGATTAATACATACAGGTTAGTGAGCATTGATAGTATAAAAGGAGACACTCTAATGAACATTTCGTTTAATACGAGAGATCCGGTATATTTGCAAGTCATTCGGCATGTGAAGTTGCTGATCGCACGTGGGAGATTGAGGGTGGAGATACGATCCCATCACGTAGGAACTAGCGACATCATTGAAGATTAATCCAAATACAGTTCAACGGGCGTATAAAGAAATGGAGGAAGCACAATTGATTCATACGGAACGGAACAAACCGAGTACAATTACGTCGGATCAAGCGATATTATCGAATGTTCGACGTGAATTGTTACGAGAATCAGTTCATCAATTTTTAGAAGAAATTGCTCCACTTCAACTTTCAATGGAAGAGCTAATGAGTCTCGTTGAAGAAGAATACTCGTCGGTACGAGGGGAGAATGAAGATGATTGAGCTGAAGAACGTATCGAAGCGGTACGGTCGAAAACGTGTCATGAATGACATCTCGTTTACAGTTGATGCGGGTGAAATCACTTGTTTAATTGGGTTGAACGGTGCCGGTAAAACGACGTTATTAAAAGCGATTATGAATCTAACACCATCTCAAGGAAGAATTACAGTAGATGGTAAGAAGGTGACGTCAAAAACATATCAAGATATGGTGTTCGTACCCGACGTACTTCCGATGCCAAGGAATATGTCGATTCAAGAGTGTTTGGATTTTATGAATCATTTTTATAGGAAGTGGGATGAAGGGGCTGCAAATGAACTCCTACAGTTCTTTCAGTTAAAGAAAGATGAACGCCTAAGAGGTTTGTCAAAAGGGTATTTAATGAGGGTGAATTTGTTACTTGGCATTGCTTCTGGTTGTAAATACTTACTTATGGATGAGCCCCTTTCTGGCATCGACATTCTAACGAGAGAACGCATTAGCGAGTTGTTAACGAGTGAATATGTGGACAAAAAGGCGATCTTATTTACGACACATGAAATTGCTGAAATTGAGACAATTATTGATCGTGCGGTATTTATGAAAGACGGCAGGGTCGTAAGCGATTATTACGTTGAATTGCTACGAGAACAAGAACAGAAGTCATTACTCGATAAAATGCGGGAGGTATATGTGTGAATTTTTTTGCAATTGTTATTTATTGAATTTAACCGCATGAAATGGTTTTTGCTCATGTTGGTCATCGTCGTCTTTGGGGTTCAGTTCTTCCTTTCAATGATTACACCGGGGCGGCTCGTTCGAGATATTCAATTGGATCGCATTTCTGCATACGAAACGTACAATTTTTCCATGGTACTTGCATCTGATTATTATTTATTTACCGTATTAATCCCAACGATTGTCATTTTTGTTTACGTTGCGATTATTTGGTACCGAGATTGGTTAGGTAAGGGGACGTATATGCAGCGGTTGCTTACGTTACCGATCAGACGGATGACCATCTTTTATGCGAAACTTACGACGATTGTTATGGTTGCGTTATTATTTATTGCATTGCATTCGTTATTGTTGCCACTTCAACAACTGACGTTTGCAGCAATGTTGCCTGACCAGTTTTATGCAGGGAATGCAAATGTAATTACACTGATCCAAATGTCTTTCTTAGAAGTGTTCTATTGGCATAACCTTATAGATGTTATTTACGTATTTTTAATTGGCATTACACTCATTAGTCTCATGTTTACAGGTGTTTTAATTGAGAGAGCGTATCGTTATGTTGGACTCGTAATGAATGCAAGTATAGTTATTGTCTTGTTTGTACTTTATATTCAGTTAATTGAAGCTTCGATGAGTTTTTATAGTCATGAAATGATGTGGATGATCAGTGGAATAATTGTTATTTTACTCACAGTTTCACTTGTTGTATCGAGCTTGTTATTGACGAAGCGGATGAGTGCTTAAGGGAGTGATAATCGTGAAGAAAACAATCCCAACGCTAATCATTATTGTTCTTATTGTCGTTGGTTTTAGTTCATATGCCATCCAAATGAGTACCGCTCTTTCTGAACGCCCGAACTTAGAGCTTGAGAATGAGGAAGGTGATCGTAATGTCTTAGAAGGTCTTGTCTTCACAGGATATGCAGGACACTTTGATGAAGAGGTCTCTTATGCGATCGATGGAGAGACGAATTATGAAAGTACAAGTTCATTGTTTAAGAATTTAGGAACAGCAGGAAATGTGCATCCGGAACTGGCAGAACGTCATCCAGCATTTGCCCGGAATTTGCACGGTCCGTATCATGAAGATGAGAATTTCATCGTCTCAGCAAGTTATCAAATTGTCAGTAATGATTTAATGGATTACCACATTACGCTCAAGTTTTTAGATAAACAGTCCGAAGAACAATGGGAGCTTGAAATTCCGTTCGAAGATGCATCTTGGGGATGGGTGGAGAGCATTTATTTAGATCAGACAGACGTTCATGTGATCGTTGCCAAAGAAGAATGGGAGGAGCATGATGAGACCGCTTCAAGAAGTGAACATCTCGTTATTGATGTGAAACAATCACAAGTTGTCGATCGTACGTCCTTTGAAGGTTTAATTCAACCATCTGCAACTGAATTAGAGCAACAAGTACTGATTCAATTGGAAGAAGAGTTAGTTGTGTATGATATGGTTAATCAAGAAGTTGTCCAATCGTTTGAATCTCCTGAAGGAGCGAATTCGTATACGTTTTACTCATATATGTTAAGCAATGAGCGTCTCTATTATTATGATCACGAGCGGGAGAGTTTAATGTATGATGACGATGGAGAATATAAACCGCTCGTAGACATGGATTCAATGAATAACAACTATTTATATCATCATTCGTTTGTTGGAGAGTATCTTTATTTGCTTTTCAACCATTATGAGACATTGAATGTTACACATTTGTATGTGATTGATCCTATAACAAACGAAGTGGTTTACTCAGGTGACATTACGACAGAAAAAGAACCACCGATTGAACTATACTTTTATGATATAAAAAAGCAGGAAATGTAATGAACGTCTTCTTAGTGCAAAAGCGCTGAGAAGGCTTTTTTCAAGTGATGGCTCGTGGACAAGAGACTACTGGGTGGCGTTCCCTGTAAGGCGTGCTGATGGAATTGTTGAGTCACATAAGCTTCTATTGTAAACTTATCATACGTCAAATGATAATAGGTGAAAGTATGTATATCGTAACATCAACTGTAACTGTGCCTCGTGAGAAGACTGAAGAGGTTATTGATATTTATAAACATCGCTCTAGAAAAGTCGATCAAGCAGCGGGCTTTCAATCGTTTCACCTGCTTCAAAATGACAAAAAACCAGAAGAACTAACCGTTCATTTAATTTGGGATTCTAAAGAAGATTATATTCGTTGGGTAAGTAGTGATGAATACAAAGAAATTCATGAGCTCGAGAAAAAATACCCTGATCAAGAGCTCGCTTCAATCTCAGCCAAGGTCGGCATGTTCTCAGTGGTAGCAACATGAATGAAGTGACGAAGAAGCGGGTTGCACTTGAGATCACGAAAGAAATATACCGCGACTTCCCTGATTTATGGGCGAAGTTTGGTGAGAACGGCCGTTTTCGTACAGAGGAAGATAACATGCATCATCTTAATCATTTAGAAACGACAATGAAAATGAATGATGAATCGTACTTTCTTGATTATACGGAGTGGTTAAACCGAGTGCTTACGAGTCGAAATGTAGGTACACACCTCATTATTGATAACTTTGAACGATTGATTCGACATTTGCGTCATTACGGATCGGAAGAAGAACAGAAGGCGTATACAGGTTATTTAAGAAGCGCCATTGAGCAACTACAAGATTAATTGCAAAAGAGGTGTTGACCAATTGCATGAGCATGTAGAGAAATTTACTGAATATGTATTAGCTGGCGATGACAATCAAGCTAGTCGTCTCGTTGACTCAGCGATGGCTCAATACACAAAAACCGAAGTGTTCGAGCAACTGATTACACCTGCAATGTATAGAGTTGGCACACTTTGGGAAGAGAACAAAATATCGGTAGCCGATGAGCACTTAGCGACGGCAGTTGTCGATATGATCATTACGTCTCTCGATCAAAAAGAACCTCAAGAAGAAGCACTCCCTGACACGGGTAAAGTTTTACTTGGTGGCGTTGAGGCCGAGGAACACTATTTAGGACTTAAGATGGTCAGTTCAAGGTTCAAAGACTATCGATGGAACGTTCGATATTTAGGACCGAACTTACCACTGAGCCACCTTCATACGATGGCACAAATGTGGAAACCAGATGTAATCGTACTCTCTGTTGCACTTGCGTACCGTCTGCCGTCAGTCATCGAATATGTTGATGCGTTCTCACAGTTTGAGCACGAACCAACAATCTTAATTGGAGGGCGAGTGGCTCCGAAACTTCAATCGACATTTGCAGAGTACAACAACGTATTCGTACTGGTTGGGTTAGATGATCTCGATCAATGGATTGAGACTGGGAAGGTAGGAAGCGTACATGCAGGAACCAAGTAACAGTCACCTTCCTCTTCCATCTTTTAAAATTGATAAGAATTACGATATTTTGGAGCGCTCTACAGAAGCTGTTAAACATTTCAAAGCAGAGCGTTCCTTTTTAACGATTGTTGATGAAGATAGCGTAAATAAAGTCAAGCATTGGTTGCAACCTGAACATGAACAGATGAGGATTGAGGTGAATGTGTTCACCGTCGATGGAGAACTCATTCTCGTTGATCTTTATGTTGGTTGGATTAGCGAATTGCATGCAGAAGTACTCGTCGTTAAAAAGGACGAAGCGTTCTCTAGAGTCATGAATCAACTCGCTCAATTGCGATCAAGGTTACAAGATACGAACATGCAGTTGATGGTCGAGAAAGAACGGTTAGAAGTGACGATGGAAGAGAACCGTCAGTTGTCTGCGCCATTTATCACGTTAAATGATGACGTAGCACTCGTTCCGATGTTTGGAGATCTTGACGATAAGAAGATTCGATCTGTAGAAGACAAATTGCTTAAGCAAATTTATGAAGATAGTGCAGATGATATTATTTTTGACTTTACGGCTGTGGGTAAGATTTCGGATTACGGAATGGTCGGTCTTAAAAATTTGCTCCAATCACTTTCCGTGATGGGAATGAATGTAACGATTGCAGGTGTTGATCGCTCAGTCGCAGCTTCTTTTCAACAATTTGAAGTTCAGAAATGGAATTTAGTGTTTCAACATTCGTTGGAGAGTGCATTAAAAAGCATGAAGGTCACGCAATAAATGCGGTGATTCATGCTTTTTTTAATTGCACTATAGTCGTGGTTTAGCGATAATGCATTTATGGGTATAAAGGATTATTAATGATTAGAAAATAAAGGAGATAAGAACTATTGAAAGCGAAGAAAAATAAGGTCATGCTCTTTTTTTACAGGTTTTTTTCATTGGTCTTCTATTACTTGTCATGGTTTTACATCGAGGAATTGGTTGGCTCGATCGTTACCTCATGTTAACGGGGAGAGTAGGTAATGGAGATTTCACGCTAGTCGTAACCTTTTTGCTAATCCTACCTGTTGTGTTTTTTATTGTCGCTGTATTGAATTATATTCGATCAAAAGAACATGACCTTATTGAATGGTTTGTTATGCTTTCTCTTACATTCGGAAGTATAGCGTTAATCGCTGTTGGCGATGGACTTGTTGAATATCATTTTTCGATTTTTATGGTGCTCGCAGCTCTTGCTTATTATGAGCATATGCGGTTGTTAATTGTGAGTACGGTGATCTTTGCATTGCAACATTTTGTCGGTTATTTTGCATTTCCAGAATTAATATGTGGAACTGGAGATTACCCATTTTCATTGCTGATGATTCACGCTGTATTTTTACTTGTAACTTCAGGTGTATTATTGACTCAAATTCGGGTACGTAGTCAGTTTATTGCAGATGTTCAAGAGACAGATGACCGCCAACAGAAGATGATCAAATCTCTCGTAGAACGCGTAGCAAGAACGTCAGAAGTTGTAACGTCGAATGTTGAGAAATTGGACAACGCTTCAAAGCGTTCAACAGAAACATCACTAAAAAATAAAGAGTCATTCTCACAAATGGAAGCGGGCGCTTCCATTCAAGTGGAGAATGCTGTGCTTAGCCAATCAGCATTAAAGAATGTGGAAGACCTCGTAAGTCAAATAGTACAAACGGCCAAAGAGTCAGAGTCGATTGCAAGAGATGCGAGTCACTCAGCGACTGCTGGCTCTACGTATATGAGCGATTCAATGATGCATATGGCTGGGATTGCGAATCATATGAATGACATGTATGAGCAAATGACGAGTCTGAACGAGAAAATGAAGGAAATTGGAAGGGTAACGGAGTTATTACGACGATTGGCGAACAGACAAACCTGTTATCACTTAATGCATCAATTGAAGCGGCGAGAGCGGGTAAAGAAGGTAAAGGCTTTTCGGTCGTTGCCAAAGAAATGCGTCGCTTGTCTGAACAATCAAATGAAAATGCGCAAATTATTGTGAAGATCATTTCCCAAATTCAAACGGAGACGGGCAAGTTAAATGAACGTATAACGAAAGCACAAAAAGATAGCACGTCTGGACTGAGCCAATCCGAACAAACGAAACAACGATTTGAAAGCATTGCGCTTAAAGCGGAAGAAGTGCATGAACGTTTGCTACAATCGTTGCATCATTCGAACACCATTCATATGGAAACCGAAAAAGCGTTAGAAAACGTCGAGAGTATGACGAGCGTGACAGAGCAGTATCGTCAAACGATTAATGAAAGTGCTGTCGTTTCAGAGAAAGAACGGAACGATCGCCTTGTAATGAATCAATCTATTCATGACTTAAAGCAACTGATCTTAAATCTTCATGATGACTTAGGGGAGTTACGTGCACAAGAGCTTTGAAGAAGGTGGGATTCAATTGTTTGAATCAATTCATCGTGCGATCCATAACAAAATCATCCTGGAGCGGTCGTTGCAGTCGAAAAGGGTAGTGATCGTACCATTGAAGTTTTTGGGAAGAAACACCCTCGTATTAATGACGAGCCGATGAGACAAGATACGCAATTTGACATTGCATCTTTAACGAAAGTTGTCGCAGGTTTGACGATTGTTTTTCATTTGATTGAACGTGGGCGATTGCAATTAGATCAGCCCGTTGCTGAGGTGTTACCGGATTGGACAGAACCCCGTGTTACAATCCGTCATTTGTTGCAACATACGTCAGGTCTAAAAGCGGATCATCCAACAAAGTATGAAGGCTTTAACCCTGAAGCGATCTATAGGGATCTGATGCAATCACCGTTACAATCGACGCCAGGGACAAAGAGGGTCTATTCAGATCTTGGCATGATGCTCTTGTATTACGTCTGTAGTAGTGTGATGGATATATCTTATGAAGACTATTTCATACACCATGTGGCAAGGCCACTTAGCTTAAAGGATACAACCTTTCTACCAAACCGATTGAAACCGATCGCGGCTACAGAATATGATTTGGTTCGTGGAGGTTACAAGCACGGGATTGTGCACGATGAGAAGGCAGAAAGAATGGGCGGTGTGAGTGCCCATGCAGGGTTGTTCTCGACAGCATCAGATTTACTAACGTTTTTATCGATGATCAAAAATGACGGAGCAAAGCGTTTTGAGGCTGCACTTGTACGAGAAGCAAAAGCTGGATTAGGTTTTGAAGCGTCAGGTACGACGTATCGGCATACTGGATTTACCGGGGTACACATGTGGGGTGATGATTCCCATGATCTTCGTGCAGTTCTGTTAACGAACCGTGTCCACTTTGGAAGACAAGTGTCTATTCAGTCGCTTAGGAAACAAGTTGACGATGCAATTAAACAAAAATGGGCATCTGCTACGAGCGATTCACCCAACCGAAACATAGATTATAAGTAATTGATGTTTTAGGAGGGTTCGCATGTTTCCAAGACGACCACCAAAATGGCACCATCCGTTTCCGTTACCTGGTCCAATGAAACCAGGTCAAGAAGTGATTATTCCTGAAGTGTTTACGGTCCAACATCAACACGTAAAAAATCACGTATTCAAGCACGTTCCTGTCTACCCAAAGACATATAGCGAAGAATACGATCAACAAGTCATTCATACGAATTGGCCTCCCCATCCTCAGCCCCATCCGCCTCACCCTCGGAGAAGGCCATTTTTCTAATGAAAAAAAACTGTCAATCCTTAGATTGACAGTTTTCTTTTTCAATGAATAGCAGATGTTTTGAAGAGTGTTCGCCGCCTATAAAGCTGTTAATGTATACTAGTAAAGACAAAAAAATTCTGTACGAATCACGTGAAGTTGGAGGTACTGGCATGATTGAACCATTTAAAGTAGAGGTTAGCCAACATCGGGGATCGTCGTATGAAGTTGGTATGCATTCAGGGCAACGAGTGAAAGGGAAGAAGATTGTTGTCGTTTATGAATCGATTACTCGTGAACAAATCGATATTGATGAAATGAAAGCATTGTATAAGACGTTTGCTCCTCATTTACTTGATGAGCTGGAAGGGTTAGCAGAAGCGCTACAATTCCCGTTAGCGAAGGCTGCCGCTTGTTTTAGCGGATATGATCTTCCGAAAGTTGAAGCAATGGGATGTTCAACGATGATGTCAGATTCGTATTATGTTCGTAACTATGATTTCTCTCCTGAATTGTATGATCATCGATTCGCATTGAGCGATCCGAAAGAAGGGTTCGCAACGGCAGGTTATCCATTGCAACTACTAGGAAGGCACGATGGGGTAAACGAGCATGGCCTTGTCGCTGGCTTTCATTTCGTAAGTAACGCTGATTACCAAACTGGAATCTCTGCGTGGATCGCAATTCGAATGGTACTGGATACGTGTAAATCCACAGAAGATGCCGTTCATTTATTGAAGGCGATTCCACATGCAGCTTGTTACAATTTCTCGATTGCAGATGCTTCTGGTAAGCAAGTAGCCGTTGAAGCAACACCAACGACCGTGAACGCACGGCATTCAACAAACGCATTAGCTTGTGTCAACCACTTTCAAACTGAACCACTTCAAACCGCCAATCGAACGAACATTGAAGGATCAAAAAGCGAAACGAATACATTAAGCAACTTATAGAGAACAAGGTATCGTTTACCGATGCATTTCGATTGTTTTCATTGAAAGATTCGCCTTTATTTTATACGGATTATGAAGAGTTATTTGGAACATTACATACATTTGCCTATGAGTTTACGACTTCGCGTGTTGTTACGTGTCCGGCTGGCAGAATCGATGTGTTGGACTTTATCTTTACTGACTGGGTCAAAGGTGAGAACTTACGTCTGGATCACGTATTAGGGGAGCGATAAGAATTGTGGATCAAATCCTCTCTTGATACAAGCATCTTGCGGTTTATGGACAGCGATTGCACGTTCGGAGACTGTTAAGACATCAAAACGAAGCTTAAAAAAACTCAAACGTAACCATGCCAGTTGTACAATTCAAGAGAATGTTTACAGTGTATCCACGACCGACAATGCCTTCAGCAGATTGGTCTAGCTCATCGAAATTAATCGGCTCACCTGTGAAGTTTTCGAAGGGCGGTTCATAACCACCCTTCGTTTCATCGAACGACCTGAGATCTAAAATTAAACCACTAATAAATAGTAAAATAGCGAATGCACCAATGGTGGCTAGTAGGTAAACACTTGATTTGCGTACGAGTTTAACGTAGTGGTTCATCGTTGTACCTCCGTTCGATTTGTTTAAGATCGTTTTTTGGATATTTGCTTCTTAAAGCGGTACCCGACACCCCAAACCGTTTCGATTTCATCAAAGTCACTATTATTAATCGAGAGCTTATCGCGAATTTTTTTTCACGTGCACGGTAATTGTCGCAGGGTCATTAATTGCATCCATTTTCCAGATTCGTTCGTAAAGATGTTCTTTAGAAAAAACTTGGCCAACGTTTACTGCAAGAAAGCTAAGTAAATCAAACTCTTTGGCACGGAGTGCAACTTCAGTGCCATCCACTTCGACCGTACGTGAACTATGATCGATAAAGAGCCTTCCAATGGTCGTTTGGTCGCTTGACGGTTCGTGCATGGACGTAAGTCGTTCGTATCTTGCGACATGTGCTTTTACTTTGGCGACCAATTGGTTAGGGTTAAACGGTTTAACGATATAGTCATCCGCTCCTAAGCCAAGACCCCGAATCACATCAATATCTTCAGATCGTGCGGTGACCATAAGAATGGGCACTTCTTTCACATTGCGAATCGACTTGCAGATTGAAAAACCATCGACCCCCGGTAACATAACGTCTAACACAATAAGGTCGTAGTCATTAGTTAAGGCAAGTTCCAGTCCGTCTGTTCCAGAGTGCTTCATCTCACTGTGAAGCCGTTAATTTCAAGGTAATCTTTTTGTAGTTCAGAGATGCTTTTGTCATCTTCAATAATTAGAATTCGCTTCATCCTCATTCTCCTCTGTCTCCATCTGTTGAGCGGTGGGTAATGTAAACGTAATGGTCGTTCCTTCGTTTAGGACACTGTGAACATGAACGCTTCCACCATGAGCATCAATGATTTGCTTTACAATCGCTAAGCCAATGCCACTTCCAATACGTTCAGAACTGTGAGAGGCTTCAGTACGATAAAAGCGATCAAATAAAAATGGAATTTCTCGTTTCTCGACTCCAGATCCGTTATCAGTCATTGCAATTGATACATACGAACCGTCTAACATGGCAGACAATTTGATTGTTTTATTCGCTTTATTCATGAACTTCACGCTATTGGATGTGATATTTGCGAACACTTTATAGAGTTGGTCACGATCAGCAACGACCATAATTGTCGGATCAATTGCCAGTTCTGTTGAAAACGCAATGTCATCATACTCTAACTCAAATGTTTCTTTTATATCATGTAGATAATGAGTAAGGTTCACGTTTTCAAATTGAAAAGGAATGCTGTTCATATCTAATTTTGAATAGAGGAACAGTTCATCGATTAATTTATCCATTTCTGATGATTTAGAATGAATGATTTGCATGTACTTCTCCAATTTATTCTGATCTTCTGCAACGCCATCGAGTATGCCTTGCACGTGACCTTGAATCGATGTAATTGGTGTTTTTAAATCATGAGAGATGTTGTTGATGAGCGCTTTTCGATTGGCTTCATAGCTTTCTTGGATTGCTTTAGACTGTTGCAATTGAGTTCTCATATTCTCAAATGCAGTCGCCAGTTCGCCAACTTCATCTTGACGGGTGATGGCCGTTTGCTGATTTAAATCCCCATGGGCAATCGCTTGAGCTGAAGTGTTTAGTTTTTTCAAAGGTTGAATAATATGCTTTGAAAAGACGTAAGTAATGATGGCGTTTGTTAGTAAATAAACAAAGATGAAACCCGCGATAACGAGAGGGACAACTTGCGTTAGAAAGGCGTCTACTGGTGATAGATCCAGTGTTATAAAAAGAGAACCGTGACGATCATCATCAAAATAAAAATCTGAACTTACGTAAGCCCAAGAATGATCACCATTACGCAAGTAACCTTGGTCATTTAGTGGACCATCACGGTTGGGTGATTGATGGGTGGGAAGTTGAGGTAAATTTGGTTGATCTTCGTTGGACGTCGTATGAATCAGTTGATCATCTCTTCGTACAACAATGTTGATTTGGCGATGGTTTAGCATACCTTCAAATTCGGTAATAACCGATTCATTTAATAAAGCATCAGGGTCTGTAGAAGCGATTTGTTGTAGGGAAGACACAGCGGCTAGCTCTTCATAGAAGAAATCCTCTACAGCGCCGTTCTCAATGCTATAGAACTGTTTCATGTCATCAATGTTTGTAAGAAATAATTGAAAAAGAAGATGAAGAAAGAGTATGAATAATCCGATCGGTACAATCGTCATGAGTACGTAAGATAAAAGTAGCTTAATGCGTATGGACATGTCGTGCTCTCCCTTCACTCTGCTTGCTTTTTCATTGTAATTCAATTGAAGCAAAAACATTTATTATTTTGGCATTACTTTTTAGTAAAAGGCAACCACCAATTCCATTTTCCAAGTAGCTTCATTGTTGCAGGTACTAAAAATAGTCGAACGATCGTTGCATCCAGGGCAATCGCAACTGCCATTCCGAGCCCTAACTGCTGCATCGGCAATACACCTGCAAAGGCGAATGAACCGAAAACAACGATCATAATAAGTGCTGCTCCAGAAATCATAGGAGCGGTTTTTTTTCTAAACCAATTGCGACACTTTCTTCGTTAGACATGCCCTTTTGATACTCTTCTTGCACTCGACTTAACAAGAAAACTTCGTAATCGGTGCTTAGGCTAAACAAAAGACCGAGTAACAAAATCGGTATAAAGCTCTGAATAAATCCGAAATCCCCAAACCCGAAGATCGTTGAACCGAAGCCCCATTGGAAAACAATGACGAGTATTCCATACGTTGCTCCCAATGAAAGGATGTTTAAGACAATGGCTTTTAAAGGTAATAACAAGCTTCTAAATGTAACAACTAAAACGAAAAATAATAGCAATAAGGTAAACGTTAAAACCATCGGCAAACGATCATTTAATGATTTGCTCGTATCCATTCCTTCGGCTGTTTCTCCGCCAACGTATATCTCATAGTCTTCAGTCGTTGCGAGTCGATCACGAATGTCTTGAACAATGGAGCGGTTCGTGTCGCTAGAAGAGTGATCGGTTGTGATGACATCAAAAACAGCGGCATGATTATTTTTGCTTACGTGCCGGTTAATCAGCATCCAGTCATCTTCATGCAATTGTTGCTGATGCTCGGTTAACAGTGAATGAATGTCGGGTGCTTCTAAGTTAGGGAAGAATGAAAATAGAGAACTGACTTCTTCAACGTTAGGAATCTGTTCTAATTCTTCGTGTAATGTAGAAAGTTTCTCGAGTAGTTGTGGTTCGGTAATCGCTTGATTCTCTACTGCAACAACGACTTGGATTGGGGAAGCGAACCCTACACCAAAGCCTTCTTCTAGATGGGCTAACCCATGACGAACGTGTGTCTGTTCAGGAAGCATACGCGAATCAGGAGTGGATACTTCTAATTTAAGTGCGGGTATAGCCATCGCAATAAGTACCATCACTGAACAGGCGAGGTAAACAACTGGCGCTTCATCACGCGATGCGCAAGTCGATACCACTGGCCTATACCTGTGGATACGTTTCGAATGGACAAAAAGGGAACTTTCAATGCGTTAATTCGTGTACCGATTAAGGCCAGACAAGCAGGTAACAACGTAAGGCTCGTCACCATGAGAAAGAAGACGACAACGATTACGCCTAAAGCAATTGAACGAACAGCGGCAATATCAACGAAGAGAATTGCAGACATTGCACCGATAATTGTTAAGGCTGAGAAAAGTATGGCGTGACCAGCTGTACCCATCGTTTGTACAATTGCTTCGCCTAGCTGATTAGATGATTGCTCTAACTGCTCTCTGAAACGCTTCACGAAAATAAGAGCAAAATCAATGCCGACACCGATGCCTAACATAAGAGCAGCATCTAGAACAAAGATCGATAGCTCAATTCCTTGTGAGAGCCAATAAAGCACGCCAAGTGATGCAACAATTGAAAAGCTCGATAATACTAACGGCGTTAATGAAGAAACGACGGAACGAAAGACAACCAATAAGACGATCAGAATGATAGGCAAGGCGTATAAATGAGCATTCTCTAACCCTTGTTGGCTTAACTCATTCATCTCGGCCCAAAATGCTGGCGCACCTAGAACTGTGGCTTCAAAACCATCCATTTGAACAGAACTTGATAAGCGCTCTTGAATCGCTGCTAACACGTTTTGCGCGAAGCCTTCATCGATGTTCATTTCAATAAAGCCAATGCTTGTATGACCGTCGCTTGAAACGAATTGATCTTGTAGATGATCTGGGGCATCGATCCATGTATAGACACGATCAATCTCTGCTTCGCGTTGTAATGACATGGAGCTTGCTCAATTGCCTCTGTATACACGTCTGAACCGACTTGCTCTGTTTCGTGATTGATGACGAGTGTTAGTGATGTTTCATCTCTTGACTCGAACTCTTCAGATAGTCGCTCAGACGCGAGGTTAGAATCAGAACCTGGAACACCCCACCCACCTCCAGTGAGGTGCTCACCGATCTGTGAACCGTAATATCCCCCGAATGTAAGAAGAATTAGCCAGAAACTAATCACTCTCCATTTGTGTGTAACCACCCATTTTCCTAATTGCTTAAGCGCGTTTTCCACCATGTGATGTCCTCCTTTAGATCGACGATTTCTTCCTTCAGTTTAATCAGCACTTCTAAGCATTCTCTAACCGAATTCTTAACTTTTTATTAACGAATCTAAAGGGAGGGTGGAGAAGAATAGGATATTTATTCTTTAATCGCACAAAAAAGGAACGTGTTTTAAGAACACGTTCCTTAGAGTGGATAGAAGTTTATTTCCAATGAAGCAGGTGTTTTTCTAATTGAACAAGTGATGCGTTTACGATTAAGCCGATGATGGAGATGGTGAGAATTCCAGCATACATATTTGGAATTTGAAAACTATGTTGACTACTAATAATTAGGTAACCGAGTCCTGCTTTTGCACCGATCATTTCAGCGGCTACGAGCACGAGAATAGATGAAGCTGCTGCTAATCGTAAGCCAACGAATATGGTTGGGATTGACGCTGGTAAGATAACTTTTTTTGAATAATCGGTGTGGCGGCAGGGCGAGTGAGCGACCAGCTTTTATGAAGAGTGGGTCTACATTTCTAACCGCGCTCACGGTACTAATTAAAATCGGAAAGAAGCAAGCATAAATGACAACGGCAATTTTAGACGTTTCCCCGATCCCTAGAAGAAGGATAAAGACAGGGAGCACGGCTAATGCAGCTGTATTCCGAAAAAGTTCTAGCAAAGGATTTAACCAATTGCTTAATGGCTTAAACCAACCGATCAATAACCCTAAAGGGATTGCAATCGCTGTTCCGATTGTAAACCCAATGATCGAACGAGTAAGACTAGCGCTAATGTGAGAAAAAAAGCTGGCCACTTACAATAAGTTCCCATCCACTTAGGATAACGAGTGAAAACGGTGGCAAAAAAAACAGCATCAACAAGACCAATTCTAGAGCAAGCTCCCACAATAAAAAGAATAAAGAGATCGCAGTCACTGCCTTCACACCGTGACCAACAGACTGCTGAAGGGGTTGTAGGCTTTCAAATGAGCGTCTAGGAAGCGGGCGAGTTTCAGTGGTTCCCATGTGTAACCTCCTGTTCTTTTCCGTGTAACAGGTTCCAGATCGTTTGACGGTGCTTTGCAAATTCTGGTAACGAACGAACATCTGTGGTCTCCGGTGATTCAAATTCTGGGGTAGTAATAATATGAGAGAGCCTTCCAGGTCTTTGACTCATTACGCCGACACGTTGCCCTAGAAAAATCGCTTCGTCAATGCTATGTGTAATAAAGACGATTGTTTTCTTTGTTTTTTCCCAAATATGAAGCAGTTCGACTTGTAAATTTTCTCGAGTCTGTGCATCGAGTGCACCGAAAGGTTCATCCATTAGAAGAACTTCAGGGTCATAAGCGAGACTTCGAGCAATCGCGACACGTTGCTTCATTCCACCAGATAATTGATTGGGAAATTTCTTTTGGACTCCTTGCAAACCGACGAGTTCTAAATAATAGGAAGCGCGTTCGTGACGTTCGTTCTTCTTTAGGCCTTTTTCTTCAAGTCCGAAAGCAACATTCTCCAAAGTCGTGCGCCAAGGGAAGAGCGCATATTGTTGGAAAACAAATCCCCGTTTTAAGCTAGGCCCAAAAACGGCTTGGTCGTTTATATAAATTGTTCCCTTACTTGGTGTTTGAAGACCTGCTAATAAGTCTAGTAATGTGGATTTCCCGCATCCGCTAGGACCAACGATGACAAAGAATTCACCACGTTCAATTGATAAGGATACGTTGCTCAACGCTTGGAATTCCTGGTCATGTTTTTGTTTTCCCTGAAAGGAATGAGAAATGTTTTGAATTGTAATAGCTATACTCACTGCGCTTCCTCCAATCAATTGTGATAAGGGTTAAATTGATTATCGTAGAGAAGATCTAACTCAACCTCATCTTCCGTTAAAGACCCATCTTCGACTAGCCAATCTATCCAACGTTCAAAGTCTTCTTCGCGAATTATACCTCCTGGAGATTCGATGCCTGTGCCTTTCCAATACTCTACGAGCTCTGTATTTTCGTTGCGATCTCGGTTCTCGATGATATCTTTCATCCGTTCTCTGACTTCTTCTTGGTCTTGCTCTCTCATCCATTCAATTGCACGTGCTGTTCCAGAAACAAATGTTTCAACAGCCTCGGGATTTTCTTCAAAGTAGTCGTTGCGAAAAACGATGCTCCCAGCGTTAAAAGGTCCGAATAAATCAATGTCTTTAAACAATGGTCGAATACCACCAGTCTCTAAAGCTTTGTCGCGTATAATCCCGCTCAGTGTCGTTGCTTCAAGTTGATGTGAACGGAGCGCTTGTTCACCAGAAGCAGGGGGCATAATGACACGACCAACGTCATCAATTTGCGCTTCGTCTAAGCCACTTTGGCGGGCGAATTCTACGACCGCAAATTCATGATGAGCGCCTAATGTGTTTACACCGACGTTACCGTTCACCAAGTCTTCTGCTGTTTCAATGGGACTATCTTCTAAAACGTAATACCCAGCATACGTTTCTTCATCAGAACCGTAGTAATGGATAACAGAGGTGATTTCAGCTCCAGCATTTTGCAACTGCAAAATAGCCCCGTTAAACGCTCCGCCAAATTCAATGTCTCCGGTCATTGTCGCTTGAATATTCTCTGGACCACTTGTGCCGTCGCCAATCCATTCAAGTTCAATGCCTTCCATGTAACCTAAGTCATCCGCTAGTTCCCATACAGTGACAGTGTTCGCAGTCCCTTGGTAACGAAGTACTGGAACCGTTTCACTATTTGCTGTGTTTGTTGTTGAATTTCCGCACGCTGTAAGCGCAAAGAGAAGTAAGGCGGGCATCCAAAGAATTCGTCGGTGAACATGCACGAAGGTTCCTCCTTTTATGAAGTAATTTGAACAGTTGATGGATGTGTCGGTCGTTGCAGCTTAAGATGTTCACGTAATTGATTGCCTTCATAAGCTGTTCTGAACAAACCCCTTTCTTGCAAAATCGGAATGACAGATTGGTTGAACTCTTCAAGCCCCGACGGTAATAACGGAGCCATAATGTTAAAGCCATCGGCAGCCTCGTGATCAAACCATTCTTGAAGCTGATCAGCAATTTGAACTGGCGTTCCGAAGATTTCGCGGTGACCACGTGCGCCAGCGATGTGCTGGTAAAGTTGTCGAATCGTAAGATTTTCGTCTTTTGCAAGTTTTGTGACGAGTTCAAACCGTGTTTTGGCCCCGTTATTTGACTCTACTGAAGGTAGCGGTGGGAGGGGGCCATCAAGTGGATAATTACTAAGATCAAAGTTCAGAAGACTAGATAATAAGCGAACACCAGCCTTTTCTGGAATGAGTGATTTAAAGTGTTCGGCTTTTTCTTTTGCTTCTTTTTCAGTTGCTCCAATGATTGGCATAACCCCTGGCATGATCTTTAGAGCGTCTCGACTTCTGCCATAGCGTTCAACACGTCGTTTCACGTCACGGTAAAACTTCTGGGCATCACCTAATGTTTTCCAAGCAGTAAAGATGACTTCAGCAGATTTAGCTGCTAACTCCTTACCTGACTCAGACGAACCTGCTTGAACGATGACAGGATGCCCTTGAACTGGTCTTGGAACATTAAGTGTCCTGGGACAGAAAAAAATCTGCCTTCGTGGTTAATCACACGTACTTTTTCAGGATTCGTAAACTGTGCATGAGTTTTATCGTTAACAATGGCATCATCTTCCCAACTGTCCCAAAGTTTTTTTTAATGACTTTTAAACTTTCGGACGCTCGCTCATATCGAACGCTATGATCAAGATGTGCGTCTTTTCCAAAATTAAACGCTTCGTATTCGTTGCCGCTCGTAACAACATTCCATGCTGCCCGCCCCCCACTTAAATGGTCCAGTGTTGCGAAAGCTCTCGCTAAGTAGTACGGTTCATAAAAACTCGTTGAAGCAGTAGCGCATAAACCGATGTGACTTGTTGCGTGACTCATTGCTGAAAGGAGAAGAATGGGGTCAAGTTTAACGTTAACGCTTTGAGAGACATCTTCATCAGGGTGTTTGCGATCAGCATAGCGATCTGCGAAAAACACCATATCAAACAAGCCTTCTTCTACAATTTTTGCCAGTTTTACGAAATAATCTGCGGATAAGATTTCGTTAGTGTCGTTCAAGCTTTCTTCATGTCGCCAAGCTGCAACATGGTGACCTGGGGTCATGAGAAAAGCGCCAAGATGCATTTGTCTTTGATTCGTCATGTTAATCACTCCTTATCATTAAGTAAAAAACTGGAGACTTTCTAATCATAGAAAGCCTCCAGTGGTCTGGTCGACAGTAGTACTTAGTATTTCTGTACAGCAGATGTAATGTTAAGAACCATAGTTAAAGCGAGCAAGTGTTGCACATCGTATTCACCCCTTAAAAAGTTAAAAGCCCACCAAGTTTCTGGTGGGCTTTCGGTTGTCCGATCAGCCTATTTTTTATTCAACCTGTTTCTTTCAGTACGATCAATTTGTGTGACGACTCCGTTGTGCACAGTGATGTGAAGAGATCCGTATTGCAGCTTTTCTAATTGGGCAATAATCTCTTCAGTAATTGATCGATCGATTTTCAATGATGAATCACCCTCCTCTATTGAAGAATCATTCAGATATTTCTTAATACACTAAACATATAATTCTTATTTGTCAAGTGGGAATTAAATGATTTGTTGCAATGAATGTGATGATGAAATGTATGCGTCCAATCGGTTGAAGACAAACAGTCATATCGTATAAGGGGAGGGAGTCGAGTGAAGCTATTGTTTATTGTGCAGGACACATCTTCATATATTGATCGCAACTATCATTATTTAGAAGAGGCTTTGCGACTTCACTGTGACCAATTTGCGACTCACAGAACTTCTGGTCATATTACACACATCTTAAACGGTTTAACGTTTCGGCCAGATTTCATTCTTGTTGTTAACGATCTTGGTGGATCTTTTTTTCCCGAGAGTACGTGGGCTTCGGCAATGTCAGATCCCGACTGGTTTAATTGTTAACGATGTTCATCGCCACACAAAACTACGTGAAAGCCACTTGCAAAGCGAGCAATATACAGCGATATTCTCAGTCGTCCACGATGCATTCCAAAAACGATACCCAAGCTATGCAGACACATTTCATTGGTTGCCACACTTTGTGAATACGAACTTGTTTTATCCTGGAGAAATGAAGCGATATGATCTCTTGTTAACAGGTGCAGTAAACGAGACGTATCCATTTCGCCAAGCGGTAAAACGTCAGCTTGAGCATGATCGACGTTTTCACTATCTACCTCACCCAGGCTATCAATCTACTACTGATGATGTGGCAGGTGCAGGTTATGCAAAGCGGTTACGTGAAGCGAAGATTAGCTTTGCTTGTCCTTCAATTTATGGGTATCCTGTCAAAAAATATTACGAGATTCTTGCGAGCCAGACGTTACTTCTGGCACCAGCGTGTGAGGAGTTGCTTCGACTCGGGTTTGTACCTGGAAAGCATTTTGTGGAGGCGGATCATGAAACCGTTGCAGAACAAGCGTATTCGTGGTTAGAAGATGACCAGAAACGATCAGAAATAGCTCTAGTTGGGTCTCAATTTGTACATGAACAACATTCTTTACAAAAGAGAGTGCACCAATTGCTAACGATTATGAAAAAGGAAGTGAATAAGTATGGCAAAGATCGGTAAAAACGTCGTCATTCATGACGGTGCAACTGTCGGAGAAAATGTCACAATTGGCGACAATACGGTTGTGTATAGCGATGTAATTCTTGAAGACAACGTCACCATTGGTCCGAACAATGTTATTGGAATTGTTGCCGGAGGAAATGACCGTATGCGTAAAGACAAGCAAAGCATTACCCCACTTGTCATTAAATCTGGAACGAAGACAGGCAGTCTCGTTGCTCTCTATGCTGGAACGACCATCGGCCAGAGTTGTTTTTTTGGAGATTTAAGTAGTGTACGGGAAAATGTCACGATTGGGGATCGTACAGTGATTGGCAGGTCAGCAATTGTTGAACTTAATACAACCATAGGCTCTCGCTG
Organism: Geomicrobium sp. JCM 19055; assembly: GCF_000698185.1. Lineage (NCBI taxonomy): Bacteria > Bacillati > Bacillota > Bacilli > Caryophanales > Geomicrobium > Geomicrobium sp. JCM 19055. The sequence goes on along the minus strand of NZ_BAXL01000005.1, from coordinate 34,099 downwards.
CACCGTACAAACTGGTGCATACGTAACGGGAGATTCAATTGTTGAGGATGACGTGTTTATTGGTCCTTGTGTCTCGATGTCGAATGATAAGTACATGGGAGCAAGACCATTTGAAATGAAAGGTCCCCATATTAAGCGAGGAGCAAAAATCGGCAATAACGCAACACTGTTACCTGGCGTTGTGATCGGGGTTGAAACGATCGTTGGTGCAGGTGCAGTTGTAACGAAAAACACGAAGGATCAAGTAACCGTGGCAGGTGTACCAGCGAAAGAGTTGTCGTAAGAAAGGGACGCTATGAGCGAGAGAATTCTCGCTTTAGCGTCTCAACAATAAGGGTTGCTGCATCCCCTTCACCGAAAAGTGAGGGATGTTTTGTTGGTTTCTTTCGTTCTTTCACAAGCTGTGGGAGTAATGGAAGGTCTTTTTCTTTTACGAGTGTATTCCAACGCGTCGCAACCGTTTCGTGCCACTCGGTTTCTTCACGTAATGTAAAGCACGGAACAGAAAGTACATAAGCTTCTTTTTGAATTCCGCCAGAATCGGTCAGGATTGCTTGGCTATGGCTAAGTAGAGTGAGCATATCAAAGTAAGGCAAGGGCGGTAAAAACCGAAGTCTGTCGTACGGACTACCATTCAATTGTTCAATTGCCTTTTTTTGTTCTTGGGTGTAGTGGTAGGTAGACAGGATCGTCGAGCATTTGCAAGTGATTTAAGTACGTATGAAGTCGCTTGGCATCATCGATTAGTTCTGCGCGATGTAACGTCGCTACATAGTAAGGTTTTTCTCGTAACTGGTGTTCTTCGAGAATTGTTGATTCTTTTAAAGCGACTGTCTTGTAATGAAGGCATGCATCAACCATTAAGTCACCACTCACGATAATTGAACCGTTTATGTTTTCTTTTGTTAATTGGATTGCTGACTGCTCGGTCGGACAAAAGCACCAGGTTGCGAGGTGGTCGCTCACAACGCGGTTGTATTCTTCAGGCATACGCCGATTAAAGCTACGTAAGCCCGCCTCGACATGAGCAAGTGGAAGTTGTAATTTAGACGCGGCCAGACTGCCAGCGAGCGTGCTGACTGTATCACCGTATACGATTACGATATCAGGTTTAAGTTGGGCAAAAGTCTCTTCTAACCCAACGATCATGGATCCTAAGTCATCATCACGATGATGCAATTGAACATCAGGCTTCTTCAATTGTAGTTGTGAAAAAAAAGACATCTGACATGGCTACATCGTAATGTTGACCTGTATGAATGAGTGTTTCATGTTGTCGAAGTTGTTTTGATACCATAGCAGCTTTCATAAATTGAGGTCTCGCACCAACGACCGTTGCAATTTTCATATGTCCCCTCCACAGTTACATTCGCATACTACTATTCATATGGAGGAGGTGGAATTCTATGAAAAAGAGAAGCGTGTGTATGCTCATTAGTGAACATCCGTACGAAGATGCGCGTATTTTTGAACGGGAAGCAAAAAGCCTTGTAGGTGCGGGGTATAACGTGACAATGCTCGTACCGCAGTTTAAAGGAACGTTACTCGGAGTCGATGGGACCCCTTTAAAGAAAAAAAGTCGAACCGTTTTGTGAGGCAGGGGTGACGATTATTCCTTATGAAGCAACAAGTATTCAGTCACAGTTCACTCTTGATCAAACGAAAGAACATAGTCGTACACTTGCCATTCGTGGTGCAGAAATTGACGCAGACGTCTATCATGCACATGAGCCGTCTTCACTCGTTGCAGCTGTTCAAATAAAACGTACTAAGCCACATGTAAAGGTGATCTTCGATAGTCATGAATTGGTCATTGATGCTCGTGCAAAAACGTCTAATCGTCGGCAACGACAATATGAAAACGTGTTTCGTGAGTTGTTAAAAGACGTTGACGCGCTCATCACTGTGTCGCCATCCATTGCAAAAGACTGTTACGACCATGGATACAAAGGTCCATCTGAGCTGATCTACAATGCGCCTCGACTAAGTTCACCTCCAAAACTAAAACAATCAATCCGTACGATCGGTTATGTTGGAACGGTAACGAAAGAAAAAGGGAATTGGCACAAATTACTTGAGCTCGCCTCAGAGGGCAATTATCACGTTAAAGTAATCGGTGGTGCCTCGAAGTTTACAGAACCATTAGGCATTCCTAAAAACTTCAACATCGAATTCACATACGTGGGTGGGTTCCGTATCGTCACATCGCTGCCGAATTGCAAGATGTCGATGTTGGTTGGATTGATATGGACCTTTCAACCGCATTAAATCGGGACTATGCACTTCCGAATAAGTTTTTTTAGCTACTTGGACGCAGGCGTTCCTGTCCTCGTGAATCGTTGTAAAGATATGCGCAACTTTATTGAGCGTTATTCGTGTGGGGCGAGTGTGCCAAAGTCAGTGGCGAATGCTCAAGATTATTTGAAGCAACTTGCTTTAATGGAAGGCAACCTTTTGACATTTAGTCGCAATGCCCGGAACGTCATGGAGACGACTGCTTCATGGGAGAAAATGGAGATTCGTTTAATTGAATTGTACGGTGCGTTATTTGAGCAATCGTAACTGCCAGATTGTCCAATCGTTTTCCTTCGTACTCACATATTGTAATTCTAGAAATATATGTTAATTCTAGGATTGAAGGTGAAGATATGAACAAACAAACCGTTGCGGTTGTCGGTCTTGGAAAGATTGGACTTACATTAGCCGCAGTATACGCAACCAATAATTATAACGTCATTGGATGTGACGTGAATAAAGACGTCGTTCAAGCAGTGAACGCAGGCAAAAGCCACATTGATAATGAACCAGGTCTTCCAGAACTTGTAAAGAAGGCGCATGATACCCAAACGTTACGTGCAACAACGAACACGTCTGAAGCCGTTTCAAAGTCTTCCATTGTTGTGGTCATTGTCCCTGTACTCATTGATTCTAGTAACGATGTGAGCTACACCTACATTGACAGTGCAACAGAAGCAATTGGCAAAGGTCTGCAAAAAGGAACTACGGTCATTTATGAGACGACGTTGCCAACAGGAGATACACGTGAGCGTTTCGGTCGCAAGCTGGAAGAATTGTCACAAATGAAGATGGGAAGTGATTTCTATCTTGCGTATAGTCCAGAACGTGTGTATTCGAATACGATTATTCGTGACTTAAAGCTATACCCGAAGATCGTTGGAGGCGTTAATGAAGATAGTCTAATTTACGCAAGTGCATTTTATCGCGCTGCTCTCCAATGTGAAGTACTTCCTGTGGAAAGCACAGAAACTGCTGAATTTGCTAAAGTAGCTGAATGTGTGTACCGCGATGTGAACATTGCGCTCGCGAACGAATTGGCCGTCTATGCAGATGCATGTGGTGTAAATCTAAAAGAAGCAGCAAATGCGAGCAATACCCAACCATTCTCACACATTCACGCTGCTGGTATTGGGGTAGGAGGTCATTGTATACCGATCTATCCGTACTTTTTCATCTCCCGTGGCTTGCAGAATGGCATCATTCAAGAATCACGTAAAACGAATGACAACATGGCGAGTTATGCTCTTTCAAGAATTGAAAAACAACAAGGTTCCTTAAAGGATTCAAAAGTACTCATTTTAGGATTATCTTACCGAGAGAACGTTAAAGAAACGGAGAAATCTACAACGTGGCTTTTAATCGACCAATTAGAATCGAAAGGTGCAAACGTATCCGTACACGATCCACACTACGATGCACAAGAATTCCTAAGTTATGGTGTGAAGAATAGCGATCTAACACCCGAGGCAGTGAAAGATGTTGATGTGATCATCTTGCAAGCAAATCATCAAGAATACAAAAAAAGTAGATTTCAACATGTTCCAAAAGGATGCACTATTCTTTGACGGTAGAAATGCGTTCCATCGCGATGATATTATCTCTGCTGGGCTTCGCTACGATGCAATCGGAGGTGCGAAGTCGTGATTCCTATGGTGGATCTAAAAAAAAGAATACGAATTGTTAAAAGAAGCCATTCAAAAGGAAATAAATGAAGTGCTAGAAAGCGGCATTTATATTCTAGGACCGAAGTGCGCAGAGTTGGAACACCAATTTGTGCAATACAACCAGACAAAGCATGCCGTTGGTGTTGCCAACGGCACAGATGCGTTATACCTCGCTGTAAAAGCGTTAGGGATTGGTCCAGGGGACGAAGTCATTACGACACCATTTACGTTTTTCGCAAGTGGTGAAGCAATCGCAGAAGCAGGGGCAACACCGGTATTTGTCGATATTGATCCGAAAACGTACAACATTGATCACCATAAAATTGAAGAGAAAATCACTTCGAAAACGAAGGCATTGCTCGTCGTTCATCTGTTCGGAAAGCTGTGTGACATGGAACACATTATGCAGCTAGCGAAGAAGCATAATCTTTATGTTATTGAAGACGCCTGCCAAGCAGTTGGAACGAAAGATGCTAACGGGCAGTTCGCAGGGACAATTGGTGATGTGGGTTGCTTTTCATTTTTTTCCTTCCAAAAATTTAGGTGCTTTTGGCGATGGTGGGATGGTCGTTACGAAAGACTTTAAGATATACGACAAACTGTGCGAACTACGCAACCATGGTAGTGTGAAGAAATATGAGCATGCGAGCATCGGCATTAACAGTCGTCTGGATGAGATTCAGGCTGCCATTTTGCTCGTAAAGCTTAATTATTTGGATTTGTTTTTGCATAAACGCCAAGTGATCGCAAAACGTTATTGTGAGGCACTATCCAAGGTTTCGCAAATGCCAGAGATGAAGGGACACACTTTTCATCAGTTTTGTTTTGAAGTTGAAGAACGGGATGCGCTCATGTCTTATTTACAAAAGCGTGGTATCTCTTCAGCTGTGTATTATCCAATCCCTCTCCACTTGCAAGAAGCCTTTACGCATTTAGGATACAAAGAAGGGGATTTTAGCGCATCAGAGAACGCCGCAAAGCACATTGTCGGATTACCGATTTCACCAGAACTATCAATGACGGACCAAGAAATAATTATTCAAGCAGTCAAAGACTTTCACAAGTAACGAAGAAAATCATTCCATTTGGAATGGTTTTTTTTCGTGATGGATTCATCGTGTTTTCGGACGTTGTATACGGTGAAGTCGGCGTAATGAAACGGATAGTGGTTTAACCATTCTCGTAACAGAAGGACGTCTTCAAACAACCGGCCGTCATGAAATGAAGAAGTAGGGTATCCACCTAGTGCTTGTAAGGACGATGTATGGTACAGACGTGGTCCGAGTGGAAAAGGGTAGCGTAAAAGGTCTTGCTGACTACGCACCGCTTTACCTTTTGCAATCTTTTTGAAGGTAACAGTCTTTTGTTCTTGTTTCCAATGACGAAAGTTACCATATAGTAATCCTTCTTTGATAGAAGTTGTGTTTACTAGCATTTTGATCGTTGCAATCGCATCAGGATCAAGCCAGTCGTCTGCATCTAATTCAAGCACCCACTCACTCGTGATGAAGGGAATCACTTGATTTAAAGCTTTGCTTTTCCCTACATTCTCAGGCATTTGATGTGTCGTGAGTGTTGGCAGATTCGTTTGTTGAACAAGAGCGACGGTGTTGTCTGTGGAAGCATCATCAACAAGGAAGGTCTGTGCAACACTTGCAGATTGTTCTGCGATTGAATGCAGGCAATTGCTTATAAATCGCTCTGCATTATAGGAAGCAATCATAATTGAAATCGATGGATCGTCGTTTTGGATGAGTGACGGTTCGATGTATTTTTTTACAAAGCAGCGCTTTTTCACGAGATGCTTTTGTCATTGAGAGCCTCGAGATGGAATGTAATTGCATGTATTCGATGTTTTCTGGATGTAATCGTGATACCCACATGAAATAACGCGCTTCTGGAAAAGGAGCTTCTGTAACGAGTGGCAAAGGAGTGCTTTGCAGTGTATCCATGCGAATGAAAAGATAGATATATGAGCCTTTGTAAGAGGCAAGGAGAGCATGTCGGTCGCTAAGCGTTTCAATGAGCATTTGTAACTCGTAAGAGACATGTTTTTGAAACAATACTAACCCGTACGTTGCGCTCGTCTTAATTGGCGGCTCTTCATCATAAGACCAAACTACGATGTGACCCACAACACCACCTCAAAATAGGTTCAACTTGTAGTAAGAGTGCACACGCAAACTTACTTGTTCATGCATCTACTATATAGATATTAGAGGATTGGAGGAGTATACCGTGAACATTGCTTCATTATATAACTTATTCCAAAGTATGATCGACCAAGAGGTCGAAGTAAGCGTTCCATTTGGTGTTGTTAGTGGTGTTGTTCAGGCTGTATATCCAGATTATGTAGTGCTACAAGAAATAGACGGTACGTTTCTATTGATACGCTTAGATCAGATTGAAGTCGTTACTGAATCCGTTTCGTAAAGAAAGGAGACTAAATCATGTTTGAATTTTTATTTGTTCTAGAGTTGCAATCAAGAATCGGGACAAGCGTTCAACTGGCCACCTCAAACCAATATTTTGAGGGAACGATTCTTGATGCATCGTTTAGCGTTGTCGCGTTAGAGACCGATGATGGATATGGAGTGACCCGACATTATATAAGCGTTTCCGATATTAATTTTCTACGAATCAGCGAAGTGTAAAAAAGAAGTAAGGCGAGTCTATCATGTGATAGCCGCCTTACTTCTTTTTATTGCATCGCTAATCATGCTAGAGAGTTGTAACGCTTTGATCCCTTCATCTGCACTCACAGACGGTGTGCGCTTTGTTTTAATGCAGTCGAGAAAGTCTTGCAATTCAAGTGTTAATGGCTGTAAATACGAAGGAATATATATGGTTTCTGCCGAAGTTCTAGGGTAGCCATACGTCAATTGATCTAGTCGTTTCGTAATCGTAATTTGATTGCTTAATAAGTCAGCTGAAATGTACGCATCTTCTGCAAGAATGATAATGGAGCGTACTTTTTTCGTTGAACGAAACTTGCGGTTAATTCGACAATCATACCTTCTTTTGAACGGGCTATGACGGAGGCATGCGAAGGGTTTTCATCCGTAATTCCAAACGTATGAAGCTCTTCAAAATGTTTGCCACTTAATGCGTGCACAAGATAAAGGTCATGAATCATCAGGTCGTGCACGACGTCAATATTTCGCATTTGTTCATGAAACGGTGCCATCCGATGCGTCTCAATCGCTAAGATTTTCTCCTGTTTGACAATGGTTCGTAGTGTTTTAATGAGCGGATTAAACAGCTCAATGTGTCCAACTTGTAAAATAATGTTGGCTTTATTTGCAGCATTTTTTTAACGCAATCGCTTCAAGTTCAGTGGCAGCGATTGGTTTTTCCATGAGCACATGAACGCCTTTTCGAATGCAAGCCATTCCAACTTCATAATGAAACGGGGTTGGTACGGTAATGCTGACGGCGTCAACATCGTCTAAGAGTGCGTCTAGCGAATTGTATGCGACTGCACCGTAGCGGTTAGCGGCATCTGCGCATTTCAATTGATCGACGTCATAAACACCAACCAGTGTACAATGGTTTCGAAGTGTTGCATATGTGCGTAAATGGTTTTCACCCATATTTCCAGTTCCGATTACACCTACGTTCATCGTTGTCCCCTCACTTTCGGTTTCAATGATTCGTAACAGTTTATGCTAGATTGCTCGAAACGAATGGACAAACCGCCAATGATTGAAAAAAATAAGACAATACTACAGATAAATTGTAGAATTAAACTAGATTTCTAAAAATGGAGGAATACGATGTCAGTTGAACAGCAGTTTTTAGACTATGTAAAATCAATCAACCATTATATTCAAACCTTACAGTTGCTTTATTGGGATGCAAGAACGAAGCTCCCTAGAAAAGGACAAGAAGAACGCTCTAATGTAATTGGAACTGTATCACAACAAATTCACCACCTTACAACGTCGGATGAGTTAAAGCATTTGCTTGAAGGTGTCCAAAAGGACGAAACGGTCAGTGATGTCACGAAGCGTTCAGCAATTCTCGTTCAGAAGAAGTACGATGAATTTACGAAGATCCCAGCAGAAGAATACAAAGAATACATTATGCTTTCTTCCCGTTCTGAACTTGCCTGGGAACAAGCGAAAGAGTCGAATGACTTTGAAAGCTTTAAACCTTATTTAGAGAAGATTGTTGCGTATAAGAAGAAGACGATTGAATACTTAGGTTATGAAGGTCATCCGTACAATTGCTTACTCGATGATTTTGAACCAGGAATGACAGTTGAGAAATTAGACGTTATTTTCGAACAATTAAAAGAGGTGCTTATTCCTCTTATTCAAGACGTCGTACAAGCCGATCGACAACCAGATGCAAATGTGTTGTTCCATCATTTTCCTAAAGCAGAACAAGAGAAGTTAAGTCATGCGTTTTTGGAGACAATTGGCTATGATTTTGAAGCAGGAAGACTTGATGAAACGGTTCATCCGTTTGCGACAGGCATTAACCGCAACGATGTACGTGTGACGACGAAGTACAATGAAACGGATTTCCGTGTTGCTCTGCTTGGAACGATTCATGAAGGAGGCCATGCGTTGTATGAGCAGAACATTGGTGAACATCTAATCGGAACTCCTGCAAGTGCAGCAAGCTCATTTGGTATTCATGAATCACAATCCTTGTTTATGGAGAAGTTTGTTGGTCAAAATGAAGGGTTTTGGAAGACAAATTATCCAGTTTTAAAGAAGTATGCTGGAGGTTCGTTTGATGATGTTTCATTCGATGATTTTTACTTTGCTTTAAACGAAGCAAAGCCATCATTTATTCGAATTGAAGCGGACGAGTTAACGTATTGTTTGCACGTGATCTTGCGTTATGAGTTAGAGAAAGCGTTATTTAGTAATGAAATTCAAGTCGAAGAACTGCCAACCAAATGGAATGAGAAGATGGAAGAATACTTTGGCATTGTTCCTGATACGGATTCTGAAGGTGTGCTACAAGATGTTCATTGGCCGAGTGGGATGTTCGGATATTTCCCGTCGTACGCGTTAGGCTACATTTATGCAGCCCAACTAAAACAAGCGTTAGTCAAAGACATTCCTGATTTTGAAGAACGGATTCAAAATGGAGACATCAAAGCAATCACCGCGTGGATGACGAAGAACGTTCATGAACATGGGGCGATGAAAGAGCCACGAGAAATCATTTATGATGCGACAGGCGAAGACGTAAATGCTGAACCGCTATTAAGCTACTTAAAGGATAAGTACACTAAGCTATATCATTTATAAAAAAAACCGGATCACCGTTTCATTTCGGTGGTCCGGTTACACGTTCCATAAGTCTTTTCTAGAAGTTGTTACAGCTTTTGCGCCCGCGTCAAGTGCGCCTTGTACGTCTTGTTCTGAAGTGATTAGTCCACCAGCAATAACGTCAATTCCAGTTTCTGTCCGCACTTTATGAATGTAGTTTGGCAAAATGCCCGGAAGTACTTCAAGCACATCTGGTTCGACGGTTTTAATTTGTTGGTAGCTCGTATTCAGCGCCATCGTATCGAGTAGAAATACTCGTTGGATCGCTAAAAGGTTGCTCTTTTTAGCCGTTTTCAACATGTTCGCTCGCGTGGAGATGACCCCGGCAGGGCGAATCGACTGGCAAATGAATTCTGCTGCATAACGATCACTTTTCAAACCTTGAACGAGGTCCGCATGTAACAACATTTTCTTGTTCGCTTCATTCGCGAATTTCCGCATTGTAGTTAGCATCGATAAGTGGATGTCGAGGACGACGAAGAAATCGTCGTCACGCTCCATCACTTGTTCAAAATCTTTCATCGTGTTCACAGCAGGAAGAACAGACTGGTTACCAAACATTACAGTACGCTCCTTAGCGTGGCGAGATCTTCTTGTGCATCCAATTCTGCTTCGTATTCACTTTTCTCATCGTCAGACCAACCGATCAATTCACCCATTGCTTGCACGATTTGTGATTTATAACGGTACACACTTTCGATATCGAACAACAAGTACGACGTACGGCGCAAGAAGAAATCGACCGGTGTTGCAGCCATCTCATGCTCGATGCTATAGCGCAACATCGCATAAAGTGGTGCAGGTAATCCGTATTGCTGCTCATCGTTCAAGTATTGATGAACGACTGAAGCGTTGGAACCGTATCGCTCAGCGATCTCTTCACTCATCTTCTTATCAAGTCCACGGTTAATGCCATCTTGAATTGATTTCTCTTTAAACGCTTGATAGCCTTCTGAACCGCCAACATTACCACCAGATAAGACGAGGTGCTTCGTCTGGCATTCAGAGAAGCTTTGCCCGGTTTCCTTCGAGATTTCCGCAGCGGCAATGGAAACGATCGTATCGGCCATCTTCCGGTACCCTGTTAATTTTCCACCAGCAATGGTCATTAAGCCACTTTCAGAGTGAAAGATCTCGTCTTTTCTAGAGATCTCTGAAGGGTCTTTCCCGTCTTCATGAATGAGCGGGCGCAGACCAGACCAGCTTGATTCTACATCGGTTTTCGTTAAGTGATAGCCTGGGAATAGCCCGTTTGCCGCATCCAAGATGTAATGAACATCATCGACGGTTACACCTGGTTCTTTTTGGTCAGCGTCAAAGTTTGTATCGGTCGTACCGATGTATACTTTCTCACCGCGAGGAATTGCAAACATCATTCGGCCGTCACCGAACGGGGTGTCAAAGTAGAGCGCTTGTTGCAACGGTAAACGTTCTTTTGAAACAACGAGGTGAACACCTTTCGTTAAATGAATCGACTTACCTTCACGTGAGCGATCTTGTTCACGCAGTGTATCGACCCAAGGGCCTGTAGCATTGACAATCTTTTTAGCATAAATCTTAATACTTTCCCCAGTGAGTAAATCTACAGCAGTCACACCGACAAGCTTTTTGTTGTCATAAATAAACGACTCAGCACGCACATAATTGGCAAGCTTTGCTCCGCGTTCAGCTGCACTTTTCGCAACTTCCATCGTAAGTCTCGCATCATCAGTACGGTACTCAACGTACATTCCTGCACCTTTTAAGTCTTTCTTTGAAAGGATTGACTCTTGTTTGAGTGCTTCTTTCGAGCTCATCATCGTTCTGCGTTCAGCCTTCTTAACGCCGGCGAGACGGTCATAAACCGACAGCCTACGGAAGTGGTAAGTGCATTAAATGTTCCGCCTTTATAAAAGGGAAGCATCATTCGGACTGGCTCTGTTACGTGAGGGGCGTTTTCGTAAACAATCGCTCGTTCTTTGCCGACTTCAGCGACAAGCTTCACTTCAAATTGTTTTAGATAACGTAAACCACCGTGAATAAGTTTCGTTGAACGGCTTGATGTACCTGCCGCAAAGTCTTGCATTTCAATGAGTCCTGTATCAAGGCCTCGTGACTGTGCATCAAGAGCAATTCCGCTCCCGGTAATCCCGCCACCAATGACGAGTAGGTCTAACGTTTGTGATTGCATGGTTGCAAGTGCTGTTTTGCGTCCATTAAGTGAGAATTCCATAGCTGATTTCCCTCCTAGGGTTATAAAAAAGGGATTACAACGCTCAAGTAAACGTAGTCGTTTACTTGAAGTGCTGCAATCCCCTCATCGTCTCAAAGATTCAGTCATTAACTTGTTACGTTAAGTTTACGACAAATGATTCGTTTCGTAAAGCATTAAGGTTTGAACGTCATTGTCGCATCGACTGCTTTTTTTCCATCCGTTATAAAGGTCATCCCGCTCGTTACCGTCCATATTCGGCTTGAACGAACGATCCATATTCCAATTTTTGGCGATTTCATCTTTGCTATCCCATACCCCAACGGCAAGCCCTGCAAGGTACGCCGCTCCGAGTGCCGTTGTCTCAGTGACAGAAGGGATTTCAACAGGTGCATCGAGTAGATCACTTTGGAACTGCATTAAGAAGTTATTGGCAACAGCGCCGCCGTCTGCACGCAATTGCTTAAGCTCAATTCCTGAATCACTTTCCATTGCAGTCATTACGTCTTTCGTCTGGTAAGCAAGAGACTCTAACGTTGCTCGTGCAATGTGTGAACGTTCTGTTCCGCGAGTAAGTCCGAACATCGCCCCACGTGCTTCGCTATCCCAATACGGTGTACCAAGTCCAACGAAAGCAGGTACGAGGTATACACCGTCAGAAGAAGTGATGCGTGTTGCGAGCTCTTCGCTTTGCGGCGAATCCTCAATGATTTGTAACCCGTCACGTAACCATTGAATGGCTGACCCGGCAACGAAGATACTACCTTCTAATGCGTATTCAACTTTGCCATCAATGCCCCAAGCAAGTGTTGTAAGAAGACCGTTTTTCGACTCGACCGCTTTCTCGCCGGTATTCATGAGAATAAAGCAACCTGTACCGTACGTGTTTTTCACCATGCCTTCTTCAAAACAACCTTGACCGAAGAGGGCAGCGTGTTGGTCACCAGCAACGCCAGCGATTGGCACATTCTCACCGAAGAAGTGGTAATCAATCGTTTCCGCATACACTTCAGAAGACGAGCGAACTTCTGGTAGCATTTGCTTTGGTACGTCAAGGTGTTCAAGTAATTCATCGTCCCATTTGAGATCGTGAATGTTGTACATGAGTGTACGAGCAGCATTTGTATAATCGGTTACGTGTGCTTTGCCACCGCTCAACTTCCAAATGAGCCACGTATCAATTGTTCCGAACAATAAGTCTCCGTTTTCGGCTTTTTCACGGGCGCCATCGACGTTGTCTAAAATCCATTTCACTTTAGTTCCTGAGAAGTATGGGTCGAGAAGAAGACCTGTTTTCTTGCGGAACTTCTCATTCAATCCTTCTTCACGAAGCTCACGGCAAATGTCTGCTGTTTGCTTGATTGCCACACAAGCGCGTGGTAAACAGGCTTTCCTGTATTTTTGTCCCAAACGACTGTCGTCTCACGTTGGTTCGTAATTCCAATCCCTGCAATATCAGCTGGTGTAACATCTGATTCTGAAAAGACTTCAGCAATGACCGCAAGAACTGATGTCCAGATTTCATTGGCATTGTGTTCTACCCAACCTGGCTTAGGAAAGTGTTGTTTGAACTCCCGCTGTGCGGTTTGTAACATTTCCCCTTTGTCATTAAATAGAATGGCTCTAGAACTTGTTGTACCTTGGTCAATAGCGAGAATATGCTTTTTCGTCATCTTCGTTTCCTCCCTTAATCAATAATTAGAACATGAGTGTATAAAGGATTGCACCAACAATACCACCAGCAATTGGACCTAGAATTGGAACCCATGCATACGCCCAATCGGATGGACCTTTCTTATCAATTGGTAAAATAGCATGTGCAATTCTTGGACCAAGGTCACGAGCAGGGTTGATTGCATAACCTGTCGGACCACCGAGTGAAAGACCGATCGCGATAATTAATAAACCGACGACAAGCGGATTTAAACCTTCACTAAAGGTATTTGCCCCAATTGCCAGTAAACCAAACACAAGAACTGCAGTACCAATAAATTCAGCAATGAAATTCGACGGTGTATGACGTATCGCTGGTGCTGTCGCAAACACACCAAGCTTCGTCGCTGGGTCTGGTGTTACCTTCCAATGTGGATAGTAATGGAAGAACACAACGACTGCACCGGCAATCGCACCGAGAATTTGCCCGATGATATATCCTGGGACTTGATTCCAAGGAAATTCACCGATTGCCGCAAACCCAAGCGTTACAGCCGGATTTAGGTGGGCATCACTAATTGTTCCAGATACATAGACACCAAGAGCAACGGCGAAACCCCAACCAATGGAAATGGCAATCCAACCTGCCCCTTCCGCTTTAGATCCTTTCAAACTGACCGCAGCCACAACACCGGCACCGAAGATAATTAAAATCATCGTGCCAACAAACTCCGCAACGTATTCTAACATTGCAAAAACCCCCTTAATGAGTTGTTTTTTAGCTTATCGGTATAAAAAAAGAGCAGCTTTTTTTTCACAGGTCGCATAGGACTCCGTCAAAAAAGCTGCTCTCATAAGCTCATCAGCTGATTGGTTAACTTAAGGTAAGTATATAACGATATCTAGTAATTGTAAACGGATTCATAGTATTCAATTAGTAAAATAATCATCATTTCAATAGATTAGTATGCAATCGCTTACAAGAACATGCCTAAAAAAAAGACCGAGCTCAAAAAGAACTTGGTCAAAAGTCATCAAGAAAACTCTTAAAAGTCGCTTGTTTATAAAAAAAAGTGAACGTTTCCGAGAGGATCTTAGGTTATTATTCAATCCATTCAACGATCTCTTGTTGAGATTGTCTAACCTTTGGGTATTTAGGTTCGCTCGCCCGATAACCAAATGCAACCATCACGGATACGTCGTAAGGGTCATCTTGTTTAAGAATTCCTTTTTGTTGCAGGTAAGATGTGACTTTTTCATAATGAAAGCCTTCAATTGGGCAAGAATCAATGCCAATACCGGCTGCTGCACTCATCATGTTGCCAAGGGCAATGTACGTCTGTTTCGAGGCCCAATCAAAGAGAGTGCGATCACCATCTAAGATGTTGATATTCACATCTTGAAATGTGCGATACGCAGGGATAATATGTTGTTCGAACGTTTCTTCTGGCATGTCCTTGACGTTGGTCATCATATGCTTTGCATACGCTGAATCATAACGCGCATCATTCTAGCGAGAATGATCACAAAATGACTAGCTGTTTCAAGTTGCTTCACCGCACCAGAAGAATACGTTGAGAGCTCTTTTCGAATCGCTTCATTTTGAATGACGACAAACTTCCACGGTTCAAGTCCAATTGAACTGGGAGAAAGTCTAGCAATCTCTAATAGGAAAGAAAAGTCTTCCTCAGAAATCTTTTGATCTGGATCAAACGCTTTCGTCGCGTGACGAAAATGTGCTGCATCGAGTAAAAGTTGTTTACGTTCCATCGTTTGTACACCTCTCTTGCTGTTTACTATAGCGAAGAGCGTGGATGGTTTCAAAGAAAGAAGCTGTTAGTTGGACTTTTCTCTTTCGAGTTGCTCAATGAGCTGTTTAGCTTCAGTAAGCGTTTGATCATCAATCGCTTTTCTTGGGAAGCGAACGTGGGCAGATTCAATAATATTCCGCATCTTGAAAATTTCTTTTCGAATGGTCACACCGCCCATGCCGAGTTGGGCTTCGAAACGGATGAGAGGTAAATAATGAAAAAAACAGTCGTTGTGCTTTTTCTTTTTCTCCCGACGTGTACGTTTGATAGATCTCTTTGAGCACATCAGGATAAGCAAAACCGGTCATCGTACCGTTTGCACCGCGTTCTAACTCTTCATAGAAATAAACACCACCGAGTCCACCTAAAATAGTCAGTGAATCGGATTCATTTAGAATTTGAGTAATTTTAATCGGAGAAGGAGCTTCTTCGAGTTTTATATATTCAACGTTGGAAACGTCTCGTTCGAGTTGTGCGAGAAGTTTGGCTGACATCGTTACGTTTGTCGTAACAGGCTCATCTTGAACGACAATCGGAATTGATATCGCATCACCGATCATCTGGTAATGGTGAATGATTGCTTGTTCATTACGGAGGTTTAAAGGAGGCGCAACCATAATGGCACTTGCACCTAATTGTTCTGCCGTTTTCGCGTAATGAATCGCAACGTCGGTACCTGGCGCGGTACAACCAACAATGATTGGCACTCGTCCTTGCACCGTAGTTACGGTCTCTTTGATCACTTGCATGCGTTCAGCTTCTGTCAGTTTGTTCGATTCACCCATAATACCTAGAATCGTCAACCCATCGACGCCATTGTCCAGATAGAAGTTTGTTAGGTTACGAAGGCTAGGTAAGTCCACTTGTCCATCCTCAGTAAATGGTGTAATCGTAATGGTGCAAATCCCGTGCAGTTTCTCCATTGTAGACACTCCTTTTTGTAGATGAATCGAATCAACGATCTTCGTTTACAGTTTAAATCAAATAATTTTAAATCGTCAAACAAACGTAGACGGAGTGCGTTAGCGCTCGTCTACGTTTACTAAAGAACTTACTTATTAGAAAGGTATTGATTTAATGCGTTCGCTTGAGCGATCGCAAACGAATCGTCTTTCATTGTCTCAGGCTTTCCGGCATCTCCGATGATGTAATAAGAAAGTGGCTGAAAGTTTAAGAACGTCAATGCGTGACCGAACTGTTGGAGAAGTGGCAATGCTTTCAAGCGTGGATGGTCACCACCGACGATCAGCACGATCGGTTCAATCTGTGCAAGCTTATCTTTTAGTTCATCGCCATACTCTGGATCACGTACGGCTTGGCTAAAACGATCGAACATCGTTTTCATGAGTCCGCTCATGCCGTACCAATAAAGTGGCGTTGCAAAGACAACGATGTCGTGAGTGAGGAAGACCTCAACGATTTTGTCATAATCGTCATGAACGCGATCAAATCCACCAGCGTCATGGCGCTGATCGATGATTTGGTGAATGGTTAAGTCTTTTAAATAGATATTTGTCGTTTCGATCCCTTTTGTGACTTCACTAGCAAGGTATGACGTGTTGCTAATTTCACGACTGCTACCATGAATGACTGCTAATTTCATGAGTTGTCCTCCTTCGTAACATAACCTTTTCCTGAAATGTACCCGACAATTGTGAGCATGATGGCGAGTAGTAATAAGACAATTAATGGAGATTGCCATTGTCCTGCAATGTCGTAGAGCATGCCAAAGGCAATTGGTCCAAACGCTGCAAGCAAGTACCCGACCGATTGAGCAAGTCCAGATAACGTCGAGGCTTCGTTTCCTGAATGGGTACGAAGTGCAAAGAGCATCATCGCTAACCCAAAGCCACTCCCACAAGCAATTCCCATGATGACGGCTGCAAGTGGCAACCAAAGCTCTAGGTAGAACAATGAGATCGCCAAAAGAAAAGTAATTCCAACGAAAGCACCTAACCATCGTTGGTCCTTTAATTTGCCAGCAAGCACTGGAATGATAAATGTCATTGGCACGATGCTGTCTGCATTAGTGCAAGCATCACGCCGGCTGAGGCAGGTGAGTAACCACTTTCTTGAAGCATCTGTGGCAACCACGTCATTGTTGTGTAGTATTGAAGCGACTGAATCCCCATAAACATCGTCACGCACCAAGTGAGGGGAGAACGAAGCATTCCGTTACTTCTAAATGAAGACGGCTGTCTTGCAACGCTGTGGCTAGACTTGCTTTGCCACATATAGAGTCCCCACATTGCTGCAGCAAGCACTGCCAACAAACCGAATACCCCAAGTGCTCCATTCCAATTAAGTGAGCGTGAAGCGAGCGGTTCCGCAATACCTGAAGCAACCGCAGCGGCAAGATTCATCGTAATGGCATAAATGCCTGTCATAAGACCGATGGAATGTGGGAAGTGTTGCTTAATTATTCCAGGTAATAAAACATTACCAATCGCAATTCCAATACCAATGAATGCTGTTCCACTTATTAAAAACGTGAAGCTCGGAGCGATTCGAAGGAATGTACCGATTGCGATCATACTTAACGCAGCAAGCACGACTCGCTCCATCCAAAGCGAACGGCAAGGCGTGGTGCGAACGGGGATAATAAAGCAAATAACAACAAGGGAATGGTCGTCACACTGCCGAGCATCGCATTGGACAACAATAGCTGATCTTGGATGGTTGGCAATAACGGCCCAATGGCGATCATCGGCGCTCGCAAATTCGCTGCAATTAGTAAAATTCCGATGATAAAAACAATGCGAATGTGAGTGTCACTCGTGTGGTCATTCAAAGATTCATAACTTCTCACAGAAAAACGCCCCTGTCTCGTAATTGCTTGCCTCTCCTCTATACGATAAGCTAAAACAAACGATCTGAAAAACGAATAATAATGATTGAAGCAATCGGATAATCCGATGGAAGGGAATCTTCGAGATGGAAATGAAGCAATTACTTACGTTTAAAGAAGCGGCAGAGAGCTTGAATTTTACGAAGACAGCGAAGAAACTAAACTTTGCCCAATCGAGTGTGACCGCACACATTCGTGCAATTGAAGAGCATGTAGGAATGCCCTTATTCGAACGACTAGGTAAGCGACTGATCCTTACTGAGGAAGGCAAACGATACAAGCACTTCGCCGAGCAAATGCTCGATTTGGACAAAGCGTCACGAACAGCGTTACAAGGAGAAGAAGAAAGCTCAGGCACACTCGTGGTTGGAGCGCAAGAAAGTCAATGCACATACCGACTGACGCCTATTCTAAAAACGTTCAAAGCGAAGTATCCGAACGTCGAACTCATTTTCCGCCCGGCACACTCTGAAGATATGGCGCGTGAACAACTGTTAGATGGCACATTAGACGTTGCGTTTATTATGGACACCGCGAAGCCGTGCAAATCGCTCATTGTTGAGCGATTAGTAGAGAAGGGCATTGCGCTCATCGCGTCCCCAGAACACTCATTGCATCAAAAAAAAGAAAATCAATGCAGAAGATTTAATAGATGAGACCCTACTCCTCACAGAAGCAGGTTGTTCTTACCGAAACATTTTGGAGCATTCTTTTTTTGCATCGAACATTGCACCTGCAAACAAGATTGAATTTGTTAGCATTGAAGCGATTAAGCAATGCGTGATCGCTAACTTAGGTGTCGCCTTACTTCCAACAATGGCGGTGGAAAATGATTTACAAGAAGGTCGAGTCATTCAGCTAGACGCTCATTTTTTTACGACACCTGTCTATACACACATCGCTTGGCACGAAGACAAACACTTATCAAAACCGTTGCAAGCGTTTATCGACGACACAAGAAAAGCGTTCCAAGCACTTGTTCATTAGCATGTGAAAAACCGATCACGTTATGCATCGTGATCGGTCGCTTCATTTGGTAGTTCAGTGGTTACGTAAGTGCGTGCGATCAAGTCATGAATCGCCCTGCGGTCCGTTCTTGAGGCAATCATAATAGCAGATACGATCACACCAATTCCAAAAGTAAAAACATAAATAATCATACCAACCGCTTGACGCATAAACATCGTACCGAAGGTTACATCATTACCGTCCATCCGAACGATCCGAATGCCAAGCATTCGTTTCCCAATCGTATAACCGACCCAAAGTACAGGTAACACAATTTGATAACTAAGTTGTAGGATAATTTCAATCACTTCAAATGTAAGCCCCGGTTCCAAAAGATCTAACCCGAACAAAAGCATCGTGGGAATAAATATGAGTGAAAACAGTATGCCATCCAAAAATAAAGCGAAGAAACGTTTCCAAAAACCAACCGCATGAGCTTCCATAAAATCCCTCCTGTATAGTTATTATTTAACACTAAATTCAGAAAAGTAAACCTTGATTTTAAGAAGTTTAGGTTGGGCGAGATGTTGAGGTGTAGCAAGCGCGGTGCGCGCTGTAGCAAGAGCGAGGCGAGGTGTAGCAAGCGCGAGGCGCGCTGTAGCAAGAGCGGTGCGTGGTGTAGCAAGAGCAAGGCGAGGTGTAGCAAGAGCATTGCGTAGTGTAGCAAGCGCGAGTCACCCAAGCCGAGCCCGGCTCTCCCCATGTACAAAAAGCAAACCGAGCATACCCAAACCCCAACGTCCTCACGCCGGACAATACGCCAATAAAAAAGGGCGGAGAATTCTCCGCCCTTTCAACCAACATTACGCTTGGTCCGTATGCATTTTTTTAATCCAGCTGAGTACGTTGTTCACGACAACGTCAAGGTACTTGACTGTTCCTTCATCTGTGAGCACACCGTTCTCATCGAGCTTCGTGTGGACTGCACCGATGTAGACTTCGTTGCCTGGTAGTACAGGTGATGAAAGTCCTGGGGCGAAGAGGATGTCGCGCAAGTGAGCTTGGGCTTTCACCGAGCCGAGGTTACCCATGGATGCGCCGATGATCCATGATGGTTTGCCGATCATGACTTGTTCAACACGTGATAACCAGTCGAGTGCGTTTTTGTGTGCCGTTGAGATCGTTGCGTTGTGTTCTGGTGTTACCCAAAGCACAGCGTCAGCTGCTTTTACTTTTGAGCGAAGCGTTGTAACGGCTTCATTTGGTTCGTTTTCTGTATCTTGGTTGTAAAGTGGTAATGAACCAATATCGAGAATTTCGAGGTTCATTTCTTCTGTATAGCGTTGTTGCATAAATTTAGTAATTTGCATGTTGTAAGAATCTTTACGTGTGCTTCCTACGATTGCGACGATGTTCATAGTTGTAATCCTCCAATGATGATTGTAATCCAAATTGGAATTATACGCTCATCGTCGACAAAAATCCAATGAAATATCTCGATTGGAAGATACTTTCACTTAAATACAGACCTGAATACATGGTTAACGGCTGTACAGAAGGGGAATTGTGTCGTAGAGATCTACGCCTTCAATAATGAAAGCGACAAGTCCTTCTTCGGTTCCGATCACGTGGTATTCTCCTTCTGGGAAAAATGCAGCTTGTCCGGGGACGAGTGAAGTTTGTTCGCTGTCTTCTACTTGAACCCAGCCGTTTCCTCGAACGATGATAACGAGTTGATCGACAGATGCCTCGCGATATGGAATGGTTTGTTCTTCTTCAAGAAAAATAGAAACCATGCGAATGTGACCGGCATTTCTAATAATTGGTGTTAGCAAAAACGTGGAGTCTTCAATTGTCGTTTCTTTGCCTACTGATGCATCGATGGATATGATTTGCATAGCTTTGACCCCTCTCTGTCAGTGAAAAGTACGTAAGAATGATATATGTAAATAGTTCGACATACTCCTCCAAGATCCTGCAAAATTTTCCAGTTCAAGAAACGGGAACATTAGGAAGAACTTTTTTTTCGTCATTTAGTTAAGAATATCGAGTAGTTCTGCTATAATTGAAGGTCGAGAAATGTCTTTATAACTATACAAATTTACGATAGATCGGTTACTCGCGTTTTAAGAAAATCAATTCTTTTACAACGATCCATTTAGGGCGGAGTAGCGAAGCTCGAAGCGGAGGCTCTCGAATGATTCAACAAGAGATGAAAACATGGAAGCACGTATTTAAGGTAGACCCAGCGCGTTCGTTTACAGAAGAATGGCTTGCAGATATTTGTGAGTCGGGAACTGACGCTATTATTGTAGGGGGAAGTGACGGGATTACCATTGACAATGTGACGGAATGTTTGGCGGCGATTCGTCGATATTCTGTTCCTTGTGTATTGGAAGTGACGGAATTAGAGGCGCTCACACCAGGATTTGATGCGTATTTTATTCCAGTTGTCCTGAACTCTCACAATCCAGCGTTTATTAGTGGTTTGCATCAACAAGCATTAAAAGCTCACGGTCAATTGCTTGATATGGCTGATGTCATTGGCGAAGGGTACTGCATTTTAAATCGTGACTCAAGCGCTGCCGTCCGGACGAATTCGGACACCGCCCTTGATATTGATGATGTCGAAGCGTATGCACGTTTTTCGGATCAAGTTTTACGTATGCCCGTATTTTACTTGGAGTACAGCGGGAAGTACGGCGATCCTAAAGTCGTAAAAAAGGTGAGTGAAACACTAGAAAGCGCTCAACTTTTCTACGGTGGTGGCATTAAAACAGCTGATGATGCAAAAGAAATGGCAAAGTATGCAGATACGGTCGTTGTAGGGAATGCCATTTATGAAGACAAAAAAAGCTGCACTAGCAACGGTGCAAGCAGTTAAAGAAGTTAAAGTGTAACGAAAACGTGAGGTGTCGAACATGCAAAAAAAAGATGGTTGAGCAACTGTTATCAGGATTAAATACTGAGCAAGCAGAGGCCGTCAAAACGACGGAAGGACCTCTTTTAATTATGGCGGGTGCAGGTAGTGGGAAGACGCGAGTGCTCACGCACCGCATCGCATATTTAATCCGTGAAAAAGGCGTTGCACCGTGGAACATCTTGGCGATTACGTTTACGAATAAAGCGGCGCGTGAGATGCAATCACGAGTGGGAGACCTCGTCAGTGGTGTTGCTGATAGCATTTGGATGTCAACGTTCCACTCCCTCTGTGTGCGAATTTTACGCAAGGATATTGATCGGATCGGATTTAACCGCAATTTCTCCATTTTAGATAGCACGGATCAACAATCTGTCATTAAGCAGATTTTGAAAGATCGCAACCTTGATAGCAAAAAGTTCCCGCCACGTACACTACTTGGGATGATTAGTGGTGCAAAAAAACGAGCTTATTACGAGTAAGCAATATCGTAAAAAAAGCAAGCGGACCACTAGAAGAAGTGGCAGCAGATGTGTATGAAGAGTACAGCAAGCGACTTCGCATCAATCACTCGCTTGATTTTGATGACTTGATCATGATGACGATTCGTCTGTTTGAACAAGTGCCAGAAGTGTTGCAGCATTACCAACGCAAGTTCCAATACATTCATGTGGACGAGTATCAAGATACGAACCGTGCGCAATATATGCTCGTCAATTTACTTGCGGATCGTTACCGTAACCTTTGTGTTGTCGGGGATTCTGACCAGTCGATTTACAAATGGCGTGGCGCAGATATCGGTAACATCTTGTCGTTTGAAGAAGATTATAAAGATGCCAAGGTCATCCTTCTCGAGCAAAACTATCGATCCTCGAAAACGATTCTTTCAGCCGCAAACGAAGTGATCAGAAACAACTCTGGCCGTCGTCCGAAGAAACTTTGGACTGAAAATGACGATGGCATGAAGTTGCAACTTCATGAAGCGATGGACGAGCGTGAAGAAGCGTTTTTATTGTCGACAAAATTAAAGAATCCATGCGTGAAAAAGGTCGGTCTTATCAAGATTTCGCGATTCTTTATCGTACGAACGCACAGTCCCGTGTGATTGAGGAAATGTTCGTGAAATCAAACGTAAATTATCAGATGATCGGCGGAACGAAATTCTACGACCGAAAAGAAATTAAAGACGTTCTTGCGTATTTACGTGTAATTGCCAATCCAGATGACGATATTAGTTTAATAAGAATCATTAATGTACCAAAACGAGGCATCGGTGCGACGACGGTTGATAAAGTGGCGAACTATGCGGTCAGCCAAGAAATGAGTATGCACCAGGCTTTAATGGAAGCTGAGCACATCGGTTTATCAAAAGCCGTGACTACAAAGCTTCAAAACTTCGCGAAACTATTAGACGGTTGGATGAAACAACAAGACTATTTGTCGGTCGTTGAACTCGTTGAAGAAGTTCTTGAGAAGTCAGAGTATCGTCAATCACTTAAAACCGAGAACACACTTGAATCTCAAAGTCGTTTAGAGAATATTGATGAGTTCGTAACGGTCGCACAAGAGTTTGAAAAAGCAAGTGACGACAAATCACTGATTTCTTTTCTAACAGACCTTGCCCTCGTTGCTGATATTGATCGACTGGACGACCCAGAAGTGAATGAAAAGGGACTTGTCACGATGATGACCTTGCATGCTGCAAAGGGTCTAGAGTTTCCAGTCGTCTTCCTTATTGGAATGGAAGAAGGGATTTTCCCGCATAGCCGCTCCCTCTTTGAAATTGAAGAGATGGAAGAAGAGCGCCGACTTGCCTATGTTGGCATCACCCGTGCCGAAGAAGAACTCTATTTATCACGGGCACAAACGAGAACGCTCTACGGGAAGACGAATATGAACCCGAGTTCTCGGTTTATCGTCGAAGTACCGACGGAACTGTTTGAGCAACAAGCGGTGTCAGAAAAGCCGAAGAGCCAAACTGTACGTACCCGTGCAGGACGTGGCACAGGCGGCGCCCGTCGGGTTACGACAAATACCGGCGGTGGATCAGAAGAATGGCGTGTAGGCGATAAAGCCGAGCACAAAAAATGGGGAACCGGTACGATCGTTTCGGTAAAAGGCGAAGGTGAGAACCAAGAGCTAGACATTGCCTTCCCAAATGAAGGGATCAAACGCCTCGTTGCGAAGTTCGCACCGATCACTAAAGTGTAGAAAGGGAGACGTACATGGCTTCCATTCAAGAAACCATTGAAGCACTTCGAGACAAGCTTCATCATTACAACTATCAATATCATGTGTTAGACAATCCAGTGATCCCGGATGCGGATTATGATGCGATGCTACATGAGCTCATTGAATTAGAAGAAAACCATCCAGAATATCAATCCGACGACTCTCCAACCGTACGAATCGGTGGAGAGCCGTTGTCGAATTTCGTGAAAGTTCAACACGAAACACCAATGCTAAGTCTTGGTAATGCTTTTCATGACCAAGACTTACGAGATTGGGATCAGCGTGTGAAAAACGGCACCGGTCGTGAAGACGTGTCGTATGTCTGTGAGTTAAAAATTGACGGTCTTGCCGTTTCACTTACGTATGAGAACGGGCGCTTCGTTCGTGGTGCGACTCGTGGAGACGGGACGACGGGTGAAGACATTACTGTGAATCTAAAAACCGTCGGTTCAATTCCGCTTCGCCTCCCAGAAGACGCGAACCTTGAAGTTCGTGGCGAAGTATTCATGCCACACGGCTCGTTTCAGAAGTTAAATGCGGCGAAAGAAGAAAATGGCGAAGCGTTGTTTGCAAACCCGCGAAATGCAGCTGCCGGGTCGCTTCGACAATTAGACCCGAAAATTGCAGCACGCCGTAACTTAGATATTTTTCTTTATAGCATAGCGAACGATCGTGGGAAGGGGTTAGAATCCCACCACGAGGCACTTGAATACATGAAGTCGCTCAACCTTAAGGTGAACAAAGAGACGAAGAAATGTGCGTCGATTGAAGACGTGATTGCTTATGTGAATCACTGGGCGGAAGAACGAAAGAATTTGAACTATGAAACGGACGGCATTGTGATTAAAGTCGACAGTCTTCCCCTTCAACAAGAGCTTGGGTTTACTGCGAAAAGTCCCCGTTGGGCGATTGCGTACAAATTCCCGGCTGAAGAGAAAATGACGACACTCATCGGAATTGAACTTTCAATCGGGCGAACGGGCGCTGTGACACCGACGGCTCATTTGGAGCCTGTAACGGTGCTGGGACGACAGTACGCCGTGCGTCACTTCACAATGAAGACTTGATCCGTGAAAAAGACATTAAAATCGGTGATAAAGTCGTCATCAAAAAAGCTGGCGACATTATTCCAGAAGTTGTCCGTGTGTTAGAAGAAGAGCGAGACGGAAGCGAGCAGGATTTCTCCATGCCAACGCATTGTCCGGAGTGTGAGAGTGAGCTTGTTCACCTTGAAGAGGAAGTGGCTCTTCGTTGTATTAATCCAACATGTCCAGCTCAAGTACGAGAAGGTCTCATTCACTTTGTGTCACGTACAGCGATGAACATTGATGGCCTTGGAGAAAAGGTCGTTACACAATTGTTTTCTCATGAGCTCATTCAAGATGTGGGTGACTTGTACTACTTAACGTATGAGCAGCTAATTGAGCTTGAGCGGATGGGTGAGAAGTCCGTTAACAACTTGTTGCAAGCCATCCAAATGTCGAAGGAGAATTCTCTCGAACGACTTTTGTTTGGACTTGGGATTCGCTTTATTGGTGCGAAAGCCGCGGATACACTGGCGAAGCATTATAAGACGATGGACGACTTGAAAGTCGCTTCATCAGAACAGTTAGCGGCGGTTCCTGAAATTGGCACGAAAATGGCGGATGCGGTTGCTCAATATTTTGAACAGCCAGAAGCGGAACAACTGCTTGATAAGTTGAAACAAGCGGGCGTGAATATGAATTACCTCGGTGTAACGACAGAGACGGTTGGAAGTCTTTTTGAAGGACAGACTGTCGTGCTCACAGGAAAGTTAGAGCGTTGGACACGAGATGAATTGAAAGAAATTGTTGAAACGAATGGCGGTAAAGTGACGTCTAGTGTTAGTAAGAAGACAGATTTGGTGATTGCAGGGGCTGAAGCTGGTTCAAAGCTTGCAAAAGCTGAAAGTCTTGGAATTACTGTTTGGGACGAGCAACAAACTGCAGACTTTGTGAACGACTAAAAAAAGCAAGCCGGAGAGGAGCTGCTAAGTATGAGAAACGCGCTCATCATCCCAAGTCTTATGATGATGCTCATTCTTTTAGCAGGCTGTATGTCTTTTCTTGAACCTGAAGAAGAGGCAGATGTAGAGGCAGAAGAGCAAGGAGCAACAGCACAAGTGAGTGCTGAAATTCCGAGCCTTTCCAATTATTATCGAACCGTATTCCAAGATGGGACGTACGTTCCTGGACATGCACGCGGTTTTGGATCGGCGATGGTGTACAACCGTCATGATCTCGAGCGATTGGAAGTTGGATTAAGTGAAATTGCATCCAATGAATTTTCACCAGAAGATTATTACATCCAAGAAGGACGTTTTATTACCCGTAACGATTTAAATTCTTGGTTAAGTCGTCAAGACAACACGGAAGATGATGAGGGGAATCCTGAGAACCCGAACGGTTTAAATCCACAACTCGGTGAAGGTGAGACGCTCATTGAACGTGAAGCAAATGCTCCCCGAGTGTTGTCGCACATTACTGAACACAACTTCATGAGACAGACGAGTGAAGGGGATTTAGCAGTAGGTGGTGTCGCAATTGCTGTGTCGTTAAATACGACGTACACCTACCGAGTGACCGATGATGAAGGGTTGCAACACGGACCGTTTAATACGGAGATTTCTGAAGAGCAGTTAGATACAGCTCGTGATGAGATCTCTAATGAAATCGTGTCGAGACTTCGAACAATTCACAGCGGTGGAGAGGACAACGTTAACTTAGACGACGTGCCAATCGTTGTGGCGGTTTATCATGAAACGACGAGAGAATCAACGACGCCTGGAGAGTTCGTCTCTTATGCTGTTGCTGAACCAGGTAGTGATCTAGGTGGATGGACGGAACTTGATGAGACACATCACTTCTTCCCATCAAGTTCCGCTTCCAACAATGCGCCTGCTGATGCCGATCGTTTTAATGAGTTCCATATGCAGCTTAATAGTTACTTTAGTGATCATATTGGCGCTACTGCGCTCGGTTACTATCAGAATGGTGAGTTGCAAGAGTTGACGATTACAGTGCCGATCCGATTCCAAAGCAAGATGGAAACGATCGCGATTACACAACAAGTTGCAGAGCTCGTAGAAGACCGATTCCCAACGAACGTTGATATTGTCGCTAAGGTTGAGAGCAACGATCAACAAGAAGCACTCATACAACGAGCGGCAGGAACCGAAGAAGTAGATGTGTACATTTATGATTAATCCGAAAAGCCTGCGGTGCTAATTGCCCGCAGGCATCGGTTTTTGCTATACTTTAAGAATGTTTGGTTGTCAGTTATTATGGGGGTGAAACCGTGTCAAAAATTACAAAAGAACAAGTAGAGCATGTTGCAGACCTTGCTAGACTTTCATTTACAGAAGCAGAAATCGAAGATTTTACGAATCAAATGAGTAAAGTCATTGATTACGCTGAAGTTCTAAATGAACTCGATACAGAAAACGTTGAGCCAACAACACACGTCATGGACGTACGAAACGTGTTGCGTGAAGACAACGTTAAGCCATCATTACAACGAGAAGAAGCGCTTAAAAACGCCCCGAAACAAAAAGATGGGCAGTTTGAAGTTCCTTCGGTTCTCGATTAAGGGAGTGAATTGCGGATGAGTTTTTACGATGAAACTTTGTCTTCATTACATACGAAGATTAAGAACAAAGAAGTGACGATCACTGAATTGACGGAGCAGTCATTCAAACGAATCAAAGAAACAGATGATAAGATCCACGCGTTTTTAACGCTTGATGAAGAACGCGCACTTGCAAAAGCTCGCGAGCTTGATGAGCAAGAAGCGGACAACTTGTTCTTCGGAATTCCAGCAGGAATTAAAGATAACATCGTGACAAAAGGACTTCGTACGACGTGTGGTAGCCAGTTGCTTGACAACTTCGAACCTGTTCACGATGCAACCGTTATGAACCGTTTAAATGAGAAGAATGTCGTGACGGTCGGAAAGTTAAACATGGATGAGTTCGCGATGGTTCATCAAATGAGAACTCAAGTTATGCTACAGCACGTAACCCGTGGAACACTGACCACGTACCAGGTGGTTCTAGTGGTGGATCGGCTGCAGCCGTTGCAGCTGGACAAGTTCCATTTACACTCGGATCGGATACGGGTGGTTCAATTCGTCAGCCGGCATCATTTTGTGGTGTTGTAGGATTGAAGCCAACGTATGGTCGTGTATCTCGTTTTGGTCTCGTTGCGTTTGCATCGTCACTCGATCAAATTGGTCCAATCACACGTACGGTTGAAGACAACGCCTATGTTCTTCAACAAATTGCAGGTCACGACCAACTCGACTCGACGTCAGCAAATATGGAAGTTGCAGATTACACGTCTGCGTTGAACCAAGACATTGCTGGACTGCGCATTGCAGTGCCGAAAGAATACCTCGGTGAAGGTGTGGATGAAGGCGTTAAAGCACGTATTCAAGAAGCGCTAGCAAAGCTTGAAGAGCTTGGTGCAACGTGGGAAGAAGTTTCTCTTCCAAACTCTAAATACGCTGTAGCTGCGTATTATTTGCTCGCTTCTTCTGAGGCTTCAGCGAACCTTGCTCGTTTTGACGGCGTTCGTTACGGAGTACGTAAAGAAGGCGAAGATCTTCTTGATCTTTATAAGAAGAGCCGTAGTGAAGGTTTTGGCGACGAAGTGAAGCGTCGTATTATGCTCGGAACGTTTGCGCTTAGCTCAGGCTATTACGATGCGTATTACAAAAAAAGCACAAAAAGTACGTACGCTCATTCGTGAAGACTTCGAACATGTGCTAAACAGCTTTGACGTTATTTTGGGACCAACTGTGCCAACGACTGCGTTCAAAGTGGGCGAGAATAGTAACGATCCATTAACGATGTACCTAAAAGACATCTTAACGATCCCTGTGAACTTAGCAGGTAACCCTGCCATTTCCGTGCCATGTGGGTTCTCTGACGGATTGCCTGTCGGACTGCAACTCATCGCAAAGCCGTTTGAAGAGCGCACACTATACAAAGTGGCACACGCTTACGAGCGCGCGACTGAACATACAAAAGTCAAGCCGGAACTATAAGGGGGGACACGAAGATGAAATTTGAGACAATTATCGGACTTGAAGTACACTCAGAATTAAAAACAAACTCAAAAATCTTTTGCGGATGTTCAACAGCCTTTGGTGCACCGCCAAACACACACACGTGTCCGATTTGCCTCGGTCACCCAGGTGTGTTGCCGGTTCTAAACCAACGTGCCGTTGATTACGCAATTAAAGCTGCCGTAGCACTTAACTGTGAGATTGCAGAAGAAACGAAGTTTGACCGTAAAAACTACTTTTACCCAGACAACCCGAAAGCCTACCAAATTTCACAGTTTGATAAGCCAGTAGGTGAAAATGGCTGGATTGAAATTGAAGTGGACGGCTACAAGAAGAGAATCGGGATTACCCGTATTCACTTAGAAGAAGACGCAGGGAAGCTCACGCACGACGACTACGACGATGCATCACTCGTAGACTTCAACCGTGTTGGAACACCGCTCATCGAGATCGTATCTGAGCCGGACATTCGCACGCCAAACGAAGCGTACGCGTACCTTGAGAAATTAAAAGCCATTCTGCAGTACACAGAAGTGTCGGACTGTAAGATGGAAGAAGGTTCATTGCGTTGTGACGCGAACATCTCACTTCGTCCTGCAGGACAAGAAGAGTTCGGAACGAAAGCGGAGCTTAAGAACTTAAACTCATTCACCAACGTCCAAAAAGGACTTGCGTTTGAAGAAAAGCGCCAAGCTGAAGTGCTACTTTCTGGTGGAGAAATTCTACAAGAAACACGCCGCTGGAACGAAGACAAGAAAGAAACGATTCTCATGCGTATTAAAGAAGGATCGGATGATTATCGTTACTTCCCAGAGCCTGACCTCGTGAACTTGTACATTGATCACGAATGGATCGATCGCATTCGCGGTGGAATTCCAGAGCTTCCGGATGCACGTAAGCAACGCTACATCAACGACTGGAACATTCCAGCGTATGATGCTGGTGTCTTAACGCAAACGAAAGCAATGGCAGATTTCTTCGAAGAAAGCGTGGAAGTTGGTG
Source organism: Geomicrobium sp. JCM 19055 (assembly GCF_000698185.1). Lineage (NCBI taxonomy): Bacteria > Bacillati > Bacillota > Bacilli > Caryophanales > Geomicrobium > Geomicrobium sp. JCM 19055. The sequence goes on along the minus strand of NZ_BAXL01000005.1, from coordinate 4,153 downwards.
CCGATGCAAAACAAGCGGCCAACTGGCTTATGGGTGAAGTAAACGCCTATCTGAACTCAGAAGGCATTGAGATTGAAGAAATCAAGATGACACCAAAAGGCCTCGCAGGCATGATTAAGCTCATCGAAGATGGCACAATCTCAGGTAAAATCGCCAAAAAAAGTCTTCAACGAAATGATGAAGAACGGCGGAGAGGCGAAACAAATCGTCGAAGACAAAGGACTCGTCCAAATCTCCGACGAAGGTCAACTAAAAGCAATCGTCGACAACATCTTAGACAATAACCAACAGTCAATCGACGACTTCAAAAACGGCAAAGACAAAGCCTTCGGCTTCCTCGTCGGTCAAGCGATGAAAGAAACCAAAGGAAAAGCCAACCCGCAAGTCATCAACAAACTAATCAAAGAAGGCTTAGAATCACGCTAAGCTTAAAATCCCCCTACTCATTGAGCAGGGGGATTTTTGTGCGTTGGAGCATAGTTGAGCTACAACTTTCCTTAACCGAAGCTTAGTTATATACTGTTTTGCTGCTCTTTCAAGAAAAGATGTCGATAATAAGCTCCATTTTCAATTAGCGATTCGTGTGAGCCATCTTCTACAATTTGACCGTCGTGCATCACGAGAATTCGATCTGCATGACGGACCGTATGCAAGCGGTGAGCGACAGTGACCGTCGTGCGACCTTGCTTCAATTGTTGCAACCCTTTTTGGATTTGTAATTCTGTTCGACTGTCCACGTTGCTCGTTGCTTCATCCAAGATTAGGATTCGAGGGTCACTCAGCATAACTCGAGCGATGGATAACAATTGTTTCTCGCCCTCAGACAACCCAGATGCCTGCTCATCAAGGTGCGTATCATATCCATTCGGAAGTTTGCGAATAAAGGCATCTGCCCGTGCCTTTATTGCTGCAGTGATCACTTCATCCTCTGTTGCCAACGGCAATCCAAAGGTGATATTTTCTCGAATGGTTCCGCTAAACAGCCACGTATCTTGCATTACAATACTAGTCATTCTTCGAAGGACCTCATCATCAATTGACGTTATATCCAAACCGTCAATAGACACCGAACCTTCATTGGCTTCGTAGAACCGTAAGAGTAAAAGAGCTAGTGTCGTCTTTCCAGCTCCAGATGAACCAACAATAGCAACATCTTCACCGGCTTTTAGCTTTACGTTAATATCTTTTAAGATTGGTTTGTTTGCATCATATTGAAACGACACACGCTCAAACGAGATCTCCCCACGACCTTCTGGAACTTTGGAGCCGTAGTCGCTTGTGGGCATGGAAATATCAAGTACTTGAAACAACCGTTCTGCAGATGCAATAGTAGCTTGAATCGTATTCGTAATGTTGGCCACCCGGTTAATGGGTTGGGTGAATATACGAATATACATAATTAACGCTTGCACATCACCGATGGCAATGGTTCGTTGGACGACGAAGATGCCTCCAATAATGGCAACAACAACATAGATGACATTGTTCAAAAGGTTGAGCAACGGCACGATTAACCCTGAAAGGAATTGAGAACGCCAATTTGCTTCAAATAGAGAGGCGTTGTAGGGGGTGAACTTAGATTTCATGTCCTCGCCCTGGTGATAGGATTGAATTAATGGGTGGTTCGTATAGCTTTCTTCAATATAGCCATTCAAAGCGCCTAGCGCTTGTTGTTGCTGTCGAAATTGTACTTGTGAATACTTAATAATTCGCTTCGTAATAAGAATGCTTAACGGTAAAGTGATGCACACGATTAGCGTGAGCAGAGGGCTAATAATCAGCATCATGACGACAACACCAATCATCGTCATCAAAGACGTAATCGTCTGTGTTAGTGTTTGTTGCAACGTGCTACTAATCTTATCAATATCGTTAACGCCTCGACTCATCAGGTCACCCGTACTCACGCGATCAAAGAATGCAATCGGTAGTTTCATGAGTTGATGATGCAATTCATGCCGGAGTGTATAGGTGACATGTTGTGCAACACCGACCATCAAGTACTCTTGGATATAAGAGAGATAAACACTAAACAGGTAGAGTGCAGCTAGCCCTAACAATAGTTGACTGATCCGATAAAAATCAATGCCTCCATTGTTCATCATACCTTCAAACAGTGTTGTGATTACTAGTCCGAGAACGAATGGACCTAGGATAAGAAACAACGTGCTCAGCACGGATGTCATTGCGACCGTCAATAGTCGGAAACGATAAGGCAATAGATAGCTGAGAAGTCGTTTCAACGTACCCCATTGAATTTTGGAATCTTGGTTTTTCATGAGGTACCCTCCTCCAATTGCGTAGTGGCCAGTTCGTGATAGATCGCACTCGTTCGTAATAATTCGTGATGGGTCCCTTCCCCAGTAATTTCTCCTTCATCAAGAACGAGGATGTGGTCCGCTCGTTTGGCAATCCCGACGTCTTGCGTTGCGATTACTACAGTGGATTCGTTTAACTCGTGTAATAGCTCATCTAGGATCTGTCTCTTCGTTCCGGCATCGATCGCAGAAAAGCTTTCATCAAATAGATACATGTCTGCCTCTCTTATGAGACCACGGGCAATCGCAATTCGTTGCCGTTGCCCACCGGACAAGTTCTTTCCATTTTGGGTTAACGTCGTATTTATTCCTTCGGGTAGTTCTTTAATAAAAGATTCGCTTTGGGCGATGGATAACGCTCGATCGATTTGTTGCATTGAAACATCTTCTGAACCAAAGCGAAGGTTATTTTCAATCGTCCCTGAGAAAAGTTGCGTGTTTTGAGGGGAAAAAGTCACGGCGTTACGCAACGCTTCTTGATTTACATTTCGTAGATCAATACCACCCATCACGATGTTCCCTGCACTAACATCTAACAGTCTTGGAATCAGTTGCAGCAAGGTGGACTTTCCTGAGCCTGTTCCTCCGACAATCACAGTGAGTTTACGATCAGGTATCGTACAGGTCACGTTCTTGAGGACGGACTTTTCTGCGCTAGGATATTGGAAAGAGACATTTGCAAAGCGAAGGCTGGATTGTTGTTCAGGCGTTAATGAATAGGTTGGGCTCTTGATGGTCGGTTCAGCATTCAGCACTTCTAGGATGCGTTTTGCTGATACAGATGCACGTGGAAAACTTACAAATAATACCGACGTCAGCATGATGGAGAACAGAATGTACATGGCGTACTGAATAAAGGCCATTAAGTCTCCCACTTGGAGCTCCCCGGTATTCAGTTGGAGCGAGCCAAACCATAAAAGAGCAACAATCGAGAAGTTCAAGATGAACATCATGATTGGTGTTAGATAGATCATGAGCTGATGGACATGGATCGCTGAATTCCTATAAGACTCGTTTGCTTCTGAAAAACGCTCTCGTTCTCGGTCGACTTGATTGAAAGAACGAATGTCACGAATACCGGTAATGCCTTCACGAAGTGTCAGGTTCAATTGGTCGACTCTTTTTTGTAAGGAGGCAAACAACGTACCTCCTTTTTTTTGCGAACCAGATGACGATCAGAATAATGATCGGTAATGGCGCGATAAGAATGAATGAAAGCGTTAGGTTTTTAGTAACCGAAAGGATAAATGCGCCAATGAACATCATCGGTGCGAGCAACATCGTTTTTAACAGAAGCGACAAGATTGTCTGCACTTGTTGAACATCATTGGTCGTGCGGGTTAATAATGTTGAATGACCGAATTGGCGGTATTCTTGAAGAGAAAAACCTTGGACACTGGCATATAATCTTTCCCTTATTGTTAAAGCGACTGAAGATGTTAATTTCGCAGTCTGATAGCCTGAACATACGGTTACCGCCACGGTCACTACCGTGATTAGTAGCATCCAAAGACCAACTTGAACAATATAAGACACATCGGCATTTGCAATGCTACATCGACAAGCTCAGCGAGAAGGGTCGGCAATGTGAGTTGAAGAAGCGCTTGTAAAAACACCAAAAAAGCAATCAGCACCAGCTTGGATCGATAAGGTTTTAGATAGATTTTCATTAAGTCCAGCATCGGGTTTCACCACTTCAATTTAATGTAAAAAAACCGCCGAGAGCGAACTCCCGGCAGTTTCGTTGAATCATTTAAAGGAGATTAAGATCAATATCCGTGTTTAACGAATCGTTCGCACTCTCATTAAGCACATCATTAAGAATCTGTGTAACA